>NZ_OY761810.1:2400000-2762855 GCF_963664915.1 uncultured Caproiciproducens sp. | reverse complement strand
AAGGCCACTACCGAGGAAAACCTTGGGTTTACCGGTGCGGGTGAGGGAATTGCCGCTCACGCGGTTTGCGTCATTGAATCATAATCAATAGTCAAAAGGCATATTTCCGGCATACTCTGTAATAAAAACAGAGAGGTGATTACCATGAGCAAACCGTTGATTATGGTAAGTTCGATCACGTATGCCATGAAAAGCCGCGATATCTTATTAAATGATGGAATAAAAGCATATGTAGAAAGACTACCGAGCAGCGCAAGCACCGGCTGCGGTTATAGTATATATGTTCCCAACAGAACTGATGAAGCTGAAAAAATATTAACCGAATTGGGCATAAGAATACTTGGGCGAGCGGAAAGAGACGGGACTGCATGATATATCTTGATAACGCGGCGACTACGTATCCAAAGCCGATTTCCGTTCAAAACGCGGTTAATTCTGCTCTGAAAAACTACGGGGCCAACCCCGGACGTGCCGGTCACAGCATGTCGCTTGCAGCGGCAGAGGAAATTTACCGCTGTCGTACGGCAGCGGCCGGTTTTTTTAATGCACCCGGGCCGGAATGCGTTGCGTTTACATTGAACTGTACGCATGCGCTGAATTATGTTCTAAAGGGACTGCTGAAGCCCGGCGACCATGTAGTTACCTCGTGCCTTGAGCACAATGCCGTTATGCGGCCTTTGCAAAAGCTTATGGAATCCGGAATTACTGTTACGAGAGCAAAGGTTTTTCCGGGCGACAACGATGCCACTGTGAACGCCTTCCGCAGTGCGCTCACAGAAAACACGAAACTCATTGTCTGCACGCATGCCTCTAACGTTTGGGGAATTCGGCTGCCTGTGGAGCGTATTGCTGCTTTGGGACATGTTTACGGCGTGCCGATCGCAATAGACTGTGCGCAGTCGGCCGGCGTTTTGCCGATTGATATGGCGGACGGCGGTTTCGATTACCTGTGCCTTGCGGGTCATAAAGGACTTTACGGCCCCATGGGAACCGGCATGCTTATCACGCCGAATGATTCAAATCTGAGTACGATTATTGAAGGCGGTACCGGAACGAATTCCATTTCACTGGATCAGCCCGAGACCATGCCTGACCGCATGGAAAGCGGTACCCAAAATATGCAGGGAATCGCAGGATTGCGGGCAGGAATTGAGTTTGTCGAAAACCGTGGGATCCAGACGATTTATAAGCACGAAATGTCGCTCATTCAATATTTATATAGAAAAATGTCAGAGATTGAAAATGTTAAGCTTTATACTGCAGAGCCGGTTTCACCCTATTTTGTACCGGTACTTTCGTTCAATGTCGGCGATGTTTCAAGCGAGACGATTGCCCAAAAGCTCAACACTTACGGAATCGCAGTGCGTGCGGGACTGCACTGCGCGCCTGCCGCACATGATTTTATGGGAACCTTAACACAGGGGGCGGTGCGTGTTTGTCCATCCGCTTTCAGCAATACGAGCGAAATCAACAGTTTTGTCGTTTCTTTGAAGAAAATAATCCAAAAAAATAGATAAAAGGATTGCATATCGTATTATATATGATAAAATTATATTGGATGTGTTTTATTCTAACGGAAGGAAGTAAGTTATGGACTTAATTGTAACCATATGGAATTCGTTTATCGGCCTTGTGAAACTGTTTCGGGTTTCCGATGCGTTAGACGTTATTCTGGTTTCCTTTATTATATACAGTGGAATAAAACTGGTTCGCGAAACAAGGGCAGAACAGCTTGTCAAAGGAATTATCGTCCTGCTGGCGGTATGGGGCGTATCCTATGTTCTTAAGCTTTATATGATGAAAAATCTGCTGACCTATTTTTTCCAGTTCAGTGTCATCGCCTTTATGGTGGTTTTTCAGCCGGAAATCCGGCGCGCACTCGAGCAGATAGGACGCAGTGGAATAGGAAATAAACATTGGACGTTTGGGGTTTCGCCAGATGATATTGAAACGTTGAGGCAGCAAAACCGCAGGGGTATGAATGCCGTTGTGGACGCCGCGGCTGTTTTGCAGAAACAAAAAACCGGTGCTCTGATCGTCTTTGAAATGCAGACGAAACTGGGCGATATTATTGATACGGGTACGGTGGTGAATGCTATTCCCTCCGCGCCTATTATCTGCAATATATTTTTCAATAAGGCTCCGCTTCACGACGGCGCTATGATTATGCGTGACGGCATGCTGTATGCCGCGGGCTGCATTTTGCCGCTGACGAAGAGCGACAGTGTCAGCATTGAGCTTGGCACGCGCCATCGGGCTGCTATCGGCATGAGTGAGAACTCAGATGCTGTTATTGTCGTTGTTTCTGAAGAAACGGGTCAGATTTCCGTTGCGGTAAACGGTGTGCTGACGCGAAATTACACCAGAGAAACGCTGAAAAGTGAACTTGAAAGTTTAATTTTGATCAGTGAAACGGAATCGAACGAAAAACGCCAGAGCAGAATCCCTTCGATATGGAGGGCGAAAAGAAAATGAAGCAAAAAAAATTCAGTATAAGCAATTTGTTTTACGACGATAAATTTGTGATGTTGTTTTCAGTATTTTTCTCAATCGTTTTATGGATCTTTATGGCTACCGCAAACACCGAGGAGTTTCCCCGTCAAATCATCGATGTACCGATAACCATTAAGCTTTCGGACGCCGCGCAAGAGGATGGATTAAAAGTTTTCAGCCCAATAGATGCGACGGCTATCGTATCCATTAAAGGGAACAGCCTGATCGTCAATCAGATTAAGGCTTCCGATATGCAGGTAGTTGCTCAACTGGCGTCAACCATCACAAGCCCCGGCAACTATACGTTTAATTTATCCGTGCAGAAGAAGGGAACTCTTACCGATTACGAGGCGGTTTCCATTTCTCCGAGTCAGGCCATTATCAGCGTTGACCGCTACACAGAAAAGACGTTTACCATAGTTAACGACATAAGATATAAGGTGGGCTATCAATCAGACCCATCCTATTTTGTCAGCGTCCCGACTTTCAGCAGCGATACGGTTACCGTTTCAGGACCCGATAAAGAAGTATCTCAGATCAACAAGATTGCAGTTCAATATGAAATCAGCGACACGCTGAAAGAGACGAAGAGCTTTACAACAGATTTAGTCATGTATGATGCAAACGGAAATAAAATAACGAGCAACAAGCTGAAAATGAGCGAGGAAAAAGTGGATGTTACAATCCCTGTACTTTCCAGACTGGTGTTGCCCCTCAGTATAAGCTTTACCAATAAGCCTTCGGGATTGACTCTTTCGCCTGATCAGGTTACCGTCGATCCCCAGTCCGTCGAGGTGGCAGGCCCGGCGGATGTGCTTGCTAATCTGACTGAAATCAGTCTTACGCCGCTGGATTTTGCAGGCATCAGCCCGACGAAGAACTCCTTTGATATAAATGTGACTCTTCCGGCGAGCTGTAAAAATCTGAGCAATGTTCCGGCTGCCAAGGTTACGCTCAATTTGAGTTCCATGTCCACAAGGCAAATGGTAGTCAGTAACTTTACCGTTAAAAATCTGTCGGCCGACAAGACTTCCAGTGTTTATACCAAGAGTCTTACGGTTACGGTTGTCGGTCCTGAGAGCGAAATTTCAAAACTTACGGAAAGCAGTCTTTCCGCGCAGATTGACATGGCTGGCAAAGAGAATTTTACCGGCCATACGGAGATGCCGGTCAGTATCAGCGTGGGAAATTCGATGAGTTCCTGGGTATATGGAAGCTATATGGCGAATATCAGCGTCAGTATGGCAAGCGGCTAGCGTTTAACAAAAAATGAGGGTATATTCGGCGGTTTGTTCTAAACGCCGGATATACCCTCTTGATTATTCTTTTATTTTTCCCGTTTCCCATACTTTTCTACGGCCAGCTCATAACAGCTTACAAAGGCTTTTGCCTGATTGATATCCGTAAGGTTTGCTGCAGTTTTACTCACCAGCTTTTTCATGAGCACTTCGCCGTCGCCGTCCATCGTGGCAAGCTTCTTTACAAGTCTGCCAAACTCAGCCGGTTCGCTGTATGTAAATCCGTTTACGCCTTCAGCAATCAGGTCCGCATTTGCCGACCCTTTCTTCAATAGAACCGGAATACCGCACGCAATCGCTTCCACGGGTGAGCTTTTAACAGCGGCGGCGCCACAGGCGCTTACGAATGCTTTGCACATGGCAAAACATGTGCAGAGTTCCTCATGCGGCAGTTCACCCGCAAATGTGATTTGATTGCTGATGCCCAAAAGTTTTGCTTTTTCAGCCCAAAAAGCGGCTTCCCGTCCGGTGCCGACAATCAACAGCTGTAAATTGTCATTGATGCTGATGCACTTGCCCCAGTTTTCAAAAAGCCTGTCCACACAATTGTCGTCAGTCAGTCTGCCGGAAAAAACCATAATTGATTTTTCTTTAGCAATGTGGAGTTTCTGCCGCAGCGCGTCCACACCACTGTCAATTGAGTAAAGCGGTTTGAACAGGTCAAGGTCAACACAGAATGGAACATTCCTCACTCTGCATTTGAGTTTTAGATTCCTGACAATCACCGAATTTTTTCGGGACGCACTTGTAACAACATCGCTGTGTGACAGCAGTTTGAAAAGCTTTTTTCTACTTTTACGAAGATTGAATCGTTTTATCAAAGAATTGGCACCATATCCGTCTATCGCGTCATGCAGATTGTACAAGGTAGTAAGAACGGGTAAACCATGCTTCTTTGCATATCGCAGTCCATGCATTCCCATATTGCCGAAAGTGACAATATGTACAATCTCAGGCGCAAATTGGTCCGTCAGGCGGGTGACAGACCACAGTTTCATTTTTTTAGGACTTTGCCCGTAAAGGCTGTCGGAAATTCTTGCCGGGCAAAAAACGGTTTGCTCCTGGGTAAAACAATCGTCAGCCTCAAGCTCGCAGCTGACAATCAGCACTTCGTGGCCAAGCTTTTGCAATCCGTTTTTTAAAATGGTTATGTTTGCTGAGACGGCTGATTGCTGATTTATATATGAGTCGGTAAAGACGGCAATTTTCATATTTATTCTCCGTTTCGGCTGGACTAATCAACATATAGCAGTATTATAGCACAATGGGGTATTATTGAACAGAAATAACATCATATTATTTAATTATTTACTTTAAACTTTTTACCGGTTGGGATATAATAAATATATAAAAAATAGGGAAGCAGGTGTTTTTTTGAGTTCGAATTTTACTGTACCTTTGTCTAAAGTGATTAAAGAATTATCACTGGATATTGTTTATATGCCCGAAGGCGCTGAAAATGTTTTAATCTCTTCCATGGATGTGAATCGTCCCGGACTTGAGCTTAACCGTTTTTATGATTATTACGATACGAGGCGCATTATTATTTTCGGAAACGCAGAAGCATCTTTTTTAAGATCCATTTCTTCTGAAGAACGGTCCATGGTGCTGAATGAGATTTTTTCAAAAAAGCCGCCCGCTGCTATTGTCGCGCGCAGCATAGAGCCTCTGCCCGAGCTTTTGGAAGCGATTAAAGCCAATGAAATACCTTTTTTAAGTACGCCGGAGACGACCTCCAGCCTGGTGGCTTCCCTTGTATCGTTCATGAATGTTGAGCTTGCACCGCGCATTACGCGCCACGGGGTGCTGGTCGAGGTTTACGGTGAGGGAATTCTTCTGGTCGGTGACAGCGGCGTCGGAAAAAGCGAGACTGCGATTGAACTGATCAAGCGCGGTCATCGGCTGATCGCGGACGATGCGGTTGAAATACGCAGGGTGTCAGCCAAATCGCTTGTTGGACAGGCTCCTGAAAACATCCGGCATTTTATTGAACTGCGCGGCATAGGCATTATTAATGCGCGCCGTATTTTCGGAATGGGCGCCGTTAAAATGACGGAAAAAATAGATATCGTCATCAACCTTGAAATTTGGGATAATAAGAAAGTTTACGACCGTATGGGGATTGACAGCGAATATACGGAGATTCTCGGCATTAAAGTGCCGGTGTTGACAATACCGGTGAAACCGGGCAGAAACCTTGCAATCATCATTGAAGTAGCCGCCATGAACAACCGTCAGAAAAAAATGGGCTATAATGCGGCACAGGAGCTGATGCAGAACCTCGGCATGGATATTTCTGTGCTGCAGGAGACGGAGAAAAAATTAGATTTAGATTTATAAAATACGAATATATGGATAGAAACTGGGAGTAAAAATGAATATCATTGCAGATACGCACACGCACACAATTGCCTCTACGCACGCTTACAGCAGTTTGCAGGAAATGGTGCACGCTGCTTTTTTAAAAAATCTCTACGCTATTGCCATAACCGATCACGGCATCACCATGCCGGGCGCACCGAGGAAATGGTACTTTCACAACCTCAGGGTGATTCCTCATCTTCTTGAAGGCGTGATTGTCTTACGCGGACAGGAAACAAATGTCATTGATTATGACGGCAATACCGATCTTGAGAACGACTGTATCAACGAGTTGGACTGGATCATTGCCTCCATTCACGGTGATCCGATGCCGGATGAAAAACCAACGGTGGAAGCAATTACAAATGTTTGGATGAACATCGCACAAAATCCGCATATTAATGTAATAGGGCACAGCGGCACAAAGGAATATCGATATGACTATGAATCGGTTATCCCGGAATTCGGCCGGCAGGGAAAGCTGGTCGAGCTGAATGAAAGCAGCTTTACCGGACGTACGTCCTCCATTCCCAACTGCAAAAAAATTATGGAACTATGTAAAAAGAGGAATGTGCCGATTATCGTCAACACCGATTCCCATTTTTCCGCAAGCGTTGGCTGTTTTGACCAATCGCTGGCACTGTTGAAGGAACTGGATTTTCCGGAGGAGCTTGTGGTAAACGCAAGCATTGCCCGTTTTAAATCATACCTTAAAGAACATTCTATTGTTTTTGATGATCCGTTATTATAGCAGACTAATAAATTATAAGGAGACAGTAAGAAAAACTCTCATTAATTTTGAAAATTGCTGTAATATTAGAATAACCGGAGGAAACGATGAATCAATTAGAACAATTTGCAATTGAGGCTGATAGCTATGGATGCAGGGTCTGCCGGAATGAGCCGATGAGCCGGCACACCACATTTAAAATAGGCGGACCGGCGGACTTGTTTATTACTGTGTACAGTCATGTGGAGATTCAAAAACTGTACAAAGCAGCGTATGAGCTTGCAGTACCTCTGATGCCAATCGGCAACGGTTCCAATATGCTTGTCGGCGATGATGGGATACGGGGCGCGGTGATTGCATTTGACGGCGTATTCCATGAAATAAAATTGGCCGGTGACTCGGCTGTCTCCTGCGGCGCCGGTGTATCCCTTGCGGGGGTCTGCGCCTTTGCCAGGGAACATTCGCTGACCGGGCTTGAATTTGCGTGGGGAATTCCGGGTGCTGCCGGCGGAGCGGCTTTCATGAACGCCGGTGCCTACAACCGTGAAATGAAAAGTGTGCTTGTTTCCTGTACGCATATCACAAAGAATGGGGAAATTGGCACATTGTCCGGTGAAGAACTGCAGCTGGGTTATCGCCATAGCGCATATACCGACAATGGTTGCACTATCCTGTCGCTCACGCTTGGGCTGCAGTCGGGAAACAGGGAACTGATATCGGCGGAAATGGATGACCTTTACAGCCGCAGAAAATCGAAACAGCCGCTTGAACTGCCGAGTGCGGGAAGTGTGTTTAAGCGTCCCGAAGGACATTTTGCCGGTGCGCTTATTGAAAGCTGCGGATTAAAGGGCAGGGCGGTCGGCGGCGCGATGGTCAGTACGAAACATGCGGGCTTCATCGTTAATACAGGCGGTGCAACCTGCCGGGACGTGACGGAACTGATAAAGATCATTCAAAATACCGTTTATCAACAAACGAATGTTTTATTGGAATGTGAAGTGAAAACCATAGGCTGATGTGGAGGTATTATGGAATTTTTAATTATTACAGGCCTTTCCGGCGCGGGAAAATCCCGCGCTATCGACGCATTGGAGGATATTGGATTTTATTGTGTGGATAATATTCCGCCAAAGCTTATTATTGCCTTTTACGAAATGTCCAATCAGGCGAAAGGAGCGCTTTCCCGTGTTGCGGTAGTAACCGATATCCGTGGGGGCGATATGTTTTCCAGCCTATTTGAGACGCTGGATCAGATGAGAAGCGAAGAAAAGGAATATAAAATATTATTTTTGGATGCCAATGATACTGTGCTGATGAACCGCTTTAAAGAAACCCGGCGCAAGCATCCGCTGGTGGAAAACTGCCTTGGTTCGCTTGAACAGGCGGTGAAGCTGGAACGGGATGTTTTAAAGCCGGTACGGGAACGTGCGGATTATATCATTGATACATCCTATTTGTCGCCTGCGCAGTTAAAGGAACGCATTTCAAGCCTGTTTCTGGGCGATTCCTCTGACGCGCTCATGATTCACTGCGTTTCATTCGGATTTAAGTATGGGATTCCCGCAGAATCGGATCTGGTATTTGACGTACGATGTCTGCCGAATCCGTATTATGTTGATGAATTGAGAAATCTGACCGGCCTTGATGAGCCTGTACGCAGTTATGTGATGAAGTGGGAACAGACGCAGGGCTTTATCGAGCGATTTTTAAGTTTAATCGATTATATGATTCCTCTTTACTGCAACGAGGGGAAAAGCCAGCTTGTCATTGCCATAGGCTGTACCGGCGGGCATCATCGTTCCGTTGCGCTGGCGCAGCTTTTGTACAATCATTTGCTTGAGCGGAATATGAGGACAAGTGTTAACCATCGTGATATACAAAAGCAATAAATTGTCAGGAGCGAATGAATATGTCCTTTGCGTCTGAAACAAAAACAGAACTTTGTCAGGTCATGCCACAGGACTCCTGCTGCCAAAAGGCGGAGTGCTACGGCATGCTTTTATTTGGTCGCAGTTTTTCCGGAAATGCCGTTACCCTGACAACTGAAAACAGTGCAGCCGCCCACCGTGCGGCACAGTTGACGGCGGAAACAGCCGGTGTATACGTCGATATCTCTACCTCCGTACTGCGCAGAAAAGAGCGGAAAAGCGCGTTTACCGTTGCAGTCGCCGGGAGCGGGCAAAGAGAAGCGGTGCTTGATTGTTTCGGCCATACAAAAACGGAAATCAACCTGCGAATTAACCGTGCAAATATTGAAAACGAATGCTGTGCCTGCGCGTTCCTGCGGGGCGTTTTTCTTTCCTGCGGTACTGTGTCAGACCCCCAAAAGGACTACCATCTTGAATTTGCGGTGCCGTTTATGAATTTGGCAAGGGATCTGTCCGCCTTTATCAGTGAAATTTATGAGCTTGATTTACAGTCGGGGCTGATAAACCGCAAGGGATCGTATGTCGTCTACATAAAGGGCAGCGAGCACATTGCGGATTTAATGACTTTTATGGGTGCCGGTAAAGCTGCAATGAATTTGATGCAGGTGAAAATGCTGAAAGAAGTTCGAAACAATGTGAACCGAAAAACCAATTTTGAAACCGCAAATTTAGATAAAACAGCGCTGGCCTCTGCCGCACAAATTGTTTCAATCGAAAAAATAATGAATACTGCCGGAGGACTCTTGATTTTACCGGAGGAGCTGCGCGAGCTTGCAATGTTGCGCTGCCAATATCCGGAAATGTCGCTTCGCGAGTTAGGCACAATGATGTCTGAACCGCTGAGCCGGTCCGGTGTCAATCATCGATTACAGCGGATTGTGGAAATGGCAAGGGAATTATAGTAAAAAATACAGGAGGTTACCGCACATGTTTGTTCATTTGCATTTGCACACCGAATACAGCCTGCTGGACGGCGCGTGCCGTATCACCGAACTGCTGGATACCGCCGCCGAACGAGGCGACACAGCCGTGGCGATTACTGACCACGGCGTCATGTACGGTGCCGTCGATTTTTACAGGGCGGCAAAAAAACGCGGCATCAAACCGATTATCGGCTGCGAAGTTTATGTCGCGCAAAGAACGCGTTTTGACAAGGTACATGAGCTTGACGCGGAGCATCGGCATTTGGTTTTGCTTTGTGAAAATAATATCGGCTATCAGAATCTGATTGCAATCGTGTCCAAAGCGTGGACAGAGGGCTTCTACAGCAAACCCCGCGTGGATTTTGACCTTTTAAGAGAGCATCATGAAGGTTTGATTGCCCTTTCGGCTTGTCTTGCGGGAGAAATTCCCCGGGCGCTGACCGCTGGCGACTACAGCGGCGCAAAAGAGGCCGCCCTGCGTTACCGCGATATATTCGGAGAAAATAATTTTTATCTTGAATTGCAGGATCATGGCCTGCGTGAACAAAAACGCATTAACCCATCCATTATTAAGCTGTCCAATGAAACAGGAATTCCGCTTGTCGTGACTAACGACTGCCACTATATCAGTCAGGAAGACAACAAGATGCACCACATCCTCCTGTGCATACAAACCAATCACACGGTTGAAGACAAGGATGGCATGGAGTTTGGAAGCGATCAGTTTTATTATAAGAGCGAAGAAGAAATGCGCTCGCTTTTCCCCGATCACCCGGAGGCTGCCGATAATACTGCACTTATCGCGGAGAGGTGCAACGTCGAGTTTGAATTCGGGAAAACCAAGCTTCCTCATTTTGAAACCTCCAACGGGCAGGAGAATCCTGTGTTTTTCCGTGAAAAATGCTATGAGGGTCTTCACGTTCACTATGGAGAACAACCCGATCAGGCACTGGTCGATCGGCTGGAATACGAGCTGAATACCATTGAACATATGGGGTATGTCAATTACTATCTGATCGTATACGATTTTGTGCGCCACGCCAAAGAGGTCGGCATTCCGGTCGGGCCGGGAAGAGGCTCTGGAGCGGGAAGTCTGGCTGCGTACTGCATTGGCATTACGGGTGTTGATCCTATTAAATACAACCTGCTTTTCGAGCGCTTTCTCAACCCTGAGCGCGTCAGTATGCCGGACTTTGACATCGATTTTTCCGATGAACGGCGTCAGGAAATGATTGAGTACGTCGTACAGAAATACGGAGCCGATCACGTTGCCCAAATTGTTACCTTCGGTACGATGGCCGCGCGCGGTTCCATCCGAGACGTTGGCCGTGCAATGGCGGTGCCTTATGCTACCGTTGACGGTGTCGCAAAGCTGGTGCCGATGGAGCAGAATATTACGCTTGAAAAGGCGCTGAAGACTTCCGCTGATCTTAAACAGCGGTATGACACCGATCCTCAGATCCATGAGCTGATCGATATGGCGCGCAAGCTCGAGGGTATGCCGCGCAATGCTTCCACGCACGCCGCTGGCGTCGTCATCACGGACAAGCCGGTTGCGGAGTATGTTCCGCTTGCCAAAAACAACGATTCCGTGGTTACACAGTACACCATGACCACGTTGGAAGAGCTTGGCCTGCTGAAAATGGACTTCCTCGGCCTGCGCAATCTTTCGGTCATTCGCGACGCGCAGGAAATGATCTCCGTGCAGCGGCCGGGTTTTCAAATCGAAGATATTCCGCTTGATGATAAAAAAGTATACACGATGCTCTCCACCGGCGCGACAGACGGCGTATTCCAGTTTGAATCTGCGGGAATGCGAAGTGTGATTATGCAGCTGAGACCGGAATACATCGAAGATTTGATTGCGGTTATTTCGCTGTACCGTCCCGGTCCGATGGAGTCAATTCCGCGCTACGTTGAAAACAGGCATAGTCCCGAAAAGGTGACTTACCGTCATCCGCTTCTTAAAGATATTCTTGAAGTGACTTACGGATGTATTGTGTATCAGGAACAGGTTATGCAGATTTTCCGGACCCTTGCGGGCTATTCTCTGGGGCGTGCGGATATTGTGCGCCGTGCCATGAGCAAGAAAAAAGCAGCGGTTATGGAGCGCGAAAGCAAAATCTTTATTTACGGCCTAACCGATGAAAACGGAACAGTTGAGGTGGAAGGCTGTATCCGCCGCGGCGTGGATGAGTCCACAGCGAAAGCGATTTACAGCGAAATGGAAAGTTTCGCGTCCTACGCTTTCAACAAATCCCACGCGGCGGCTTACGCTCTGCTGAGTTATCAGACAGCTTGGCTTAAATGCTACTATCCGCGGGAGTATATGGCGGCGCTCATGACCAGCGTGCTGGATAACAACAACAAACTGTCGGCGTATATTGCCGAATGTATACGGTTGGGCATCCGCGTACTGGCACCCAATGTCAATCAGAGCGGCATCGGTTTTGCAGTTTCGGGAAAGGATATCCGTTTTGGGCTGCTGGCTATTAAAAATTTGGGCAAGGGCTTTATTATCAGTGCGTTGCGCGACAGAAAGGCAAACGGCGATTTTACGTCCTTTTACAGCTTTTGCAAGCGCATGTACGGCGAGTTGAACCGGCGCGCGCTGGAAAGCCTGATTAAATGCGGCGCATTGGACGATCTTGGCGTCAACCGCAGGCAAATGCTCACAAGTGTCGGAAATATTATTGATCACCTTGATGATGATAAAAGACGTAATGTCGACGGTCAAATGGGCTTCTTTGACACCGGTGTGCAGACTGATGAAGAGGAATACTCCATAGCGGATATGCCCGATTTCAGCCTGACCGACAAACTTTCCATGGAAAAAGAAGTGACCGGAATGTATCTTTCCGGTCATCCGATGGCAGAATATATCAATCAGTATAATGCGATTCACGCAAGCCGAACCGGAGAAATCCTTGACGATGCAAGGGAGGGCGGGGGACGTTTCCATGACGGAGATACAGCAACGCTCCTTGGTATCATTGTCAGCGTAAAAATGAAGGTTACGAAAAGCAACAGTACAATGGCGTTCATTACGCTGGAGGATATGTTCGGTTCGATGGAAGTTCTGGTATTCCCTAAAATTCTTGCTAAATATGGCGAATGGATTGCCGAGGGGAAAATCGTGAAAGTTTTCGGCAGAATCAGTATGCGCGAGGATGAAGAAGCGAAGCTTGTCTGCGAGATGGTAGGTGCTGCGCCGACGTTGCATTCTGGTTCCGAAAAAAGCGCCGCTTCCGCTAAGCCGGCGCATCCGGGACTTTACATTAAAGTGCCGGACGAGGAATCTCAGCTGTATGACCGGGCAAAAAAATATCTCGCTGTATTTGACGGAAAAACTCCGCTTTATATTTACTATATCAATACAAGAAAACTTATGCGCGCTCCCTATTCCATGTTTGTCAGTGTCAATGATATTTTGGTGCGGGAATTAAAAAAGCTTCTAGGGGAGAAAAATGTGGCAATTGTCGAAGAATTGCAACAATAATCCATACAGCGGATACTTTTATCCATATTTGCCGGTTGATTCTTCTTTGTCGAATATACTATAATTTAGATATGACAAAGCTATGAAATTAGGGGGAAAAATCATGAATGCAAAAACAATTGCGGTTTTAACCAGCGGCGGTGACGCACCGGGAATGAATGCTGCTGTTCGTGCAGTGGTAAGAACAGGTATTTCGTATGGAATGAGAGTAATGGGGATACGCAGGGGATACAACGGTCTTTTGAACCGCGATATCTTTGAAATGAATCTGCGCAGTGTTTCAGATATTATCCATCATGGGGGTACGGCACTGTTTACTGCCCGCAGTCCGGAATTTAATTCTCCGGAAGGCGTGAAAAAGGCTGCTGATAATTGCCGTGATATGGGGATAGAAGGAGTTGTGGTCGTTGGCGGTGACGGTTCATTCCGCGGCGCGAGGGATCTGACAAAACAGGGAATTCCCTGCGTTGGCGTGCCGGGTACCATTGACAATGATATTGCTGCCAGTGAATATACAATCGGGTTTGATACCGCGATGAATACGGCGGTGGAAATGGTTGACCGCCTGCGCGACACGACAGAGTCACATGACCGCTGCAGTGTGGTCGAGGTAATGGGCAGACGCTGCGGAGATTTGGCCCTTCAGACCGGTATTGCTGTTGGAGCTACGGCCATTCTTGTTCCGGAAGTTCCTTTTGATTTTCAGACCGACATCATCAATCGCATGATGTTTACCCAGAAGACGGGTAAAAAACATTTTATCATTGTGGTTGCCGAAGGAGTCGGGGGAGTAGATATGCTTGCAAAGGATATTGAAGAGAAAACCGGGATTGAAACCAGGGCAACGGTGCTTGGCCACGTGCAGCGGGGAGGATCTCCGTCAGTGCGCGACCGTGTAGCTGGCAGTGTCATGGGATTTCATGCTGTGGACTTGCTGTATAAGGGGCAGAGCAACAGGGTTGTCGTTATGCAGAACGGCAAAGTGGTTGACCTAGATATTACGGAAGCACTTAACATGCAGCGTGTCTTTGACAAAAAATTATACGATATTGCGCTAAGAATTTCAATTTAATATGAAAAAGGAGCTCCGGCATTATTTGCGGAGCTCCTTTATTTTGTTGCACTTTCTTCTGTGAGCGTTTTGGAAATAAGATTGTGATGAGGATTTTTTGATACAATGCTAGCACCCTGGAACAATGCATTCAGCATATCAGTCTCATATTGCGTGGATAGCGTATCCAGTTTAGAATAAACTTCTCCTTCGTATGTAGCAACATATTTTGGCGGAAGCCGGTTTAATGCGTAGGAAGCGATATCCATTCGGCATTTTTGACATTTGCAGCAATCCAGTTTATCGATTACTTCGTCCATCTTAGTCAAAAGCAAAGATTCCATCATGTTTTTTAGTTTAACTTCCATAAATACCTGCCTTTCAACACGAATTATTTATATTTAATATATTAACATTCTCCGAGTGGTTTGTAAATGTATTTTATGAAATAAGAGGTTTTCAGCCCACCAACATTACCTAAGAGAATCCGGCTGGTATTTCCTTACGCCGACAATATGTAAATAGCGGATGTTGCTGTAAAGATAACTGCTCAAAGGACGCATATAGGCGTCAAATGTATGGGCGGCTATAAAAACTTCCTGCGCGGTAATTCCCACAACAACGGGGGAATGGTAAAAATGATTTTCCGCGTTACCGAGTTGAACGATGTCGCCTATCTCAAGTGAACTGATATCTGTCTGTTCCGCGAATGGCCCCGATTCTTTATTGGTAGTTAAAAAATTAAACAAATATTCAACACCGCTCCAGGATGGGGTACGGTCGTTGCCGCTTTTGTAGTACCAACCAAAAACAGGAGTGTAATTCATCACTCTGCTACCGGAATAAATACATTGTGAAGCAAAGTTCGTGCAGTCTCCGCCCATTTTATTGAAATTCATAAAGGCGGGATTTCTTAGGAACGCCCAAGTTTTGGCATATTCGGACACCAGGTCCCGATTATACGGTATCTGAACCAGCATAATGATGCACCTCTCCAATTCTTATTCTCATAAGATTTTATGATGCAATTATTGGCGGCATGACAAAACATGTTGAGTTTAACGATATATTGCTGAAAAGCTTAATCTTTTTTACCAAATTTGATTCTGTAATAAAAATACCAACCGAGCTGCAGCACTGTTCCTAAAAAAAGCCCAATCGTCATCCATGTGAACAGGGACAGCAACCCGACTAAATCCTCCCAACCGCTTCTGCCGTTAAGAAATGTCAGGAACATATCAAAATATCCAATGATAAGGCCCAAAGCAAATACAGCACACATGATTTTTAGTTCCAGCAGATATAAGGTTGAAGATACTGCTCCAAAAATTAAAGAAAGAATACTATATGCAAAGATATTTTGGAGTGTGATTGGATTTCCCAATAAGTACTTTACGCCTGTAAAGAGCAAAGCAAAGGAAAGAATGGCTACTAAGAAAAAAATAATCCAGAAATTTTTTTTGGTTTTTATCATATTGCATTCTCCTGACTTCCCAATATTATAGTCCGTGATTTATTCATGAATATGCCCGTTATTCAAGCTTTTTAGACAAGGGGAGATGAAGGGAGCTCTGCTTGTCGAAAAAAAAAGAGCGCAGCTCCCGGCTACGCTCCCTGATAGGAATCATCCTGCATAAACGTTTCAGCAAACAAATGCAGACCATCTGCGGTTGAAATTTCCGCAGTGTGCTGTCTTACTGCTTCCTGCGCATATTTCGGAAGTGACTCAAAATAATGCTGTGCCTGTGAGTCCGCCTGCAAAAGAGCATTTAAATCCTCCGGCATGTTATCACCTCTGCGATAGTATGGGCAGATTGTGAGAGAACATGTAATTTTTTACTGCTCGGTCACAAAAAAGTTGAATTGTTGTATTATGTTAAATAAAATGCTATAATTTACCAAATGACAGACATGGAGATTATAAGATGGATTTTAACGTAAATGAACTACTAAACTCACTTTCGTATACACTTGACTTTGTAGAAAAAGATTTAATCAATAATGTCACCAATCATGGTAGGCGGGTCGCCTATATTGCCGCAAGAATCGGATGCAAAATAAAATTATCCAATACCGAATTGTTTGATTTAATTTCTTATTCGCTGCTGCACGACAACGGAGTAACGAAATCTTTGATTCAAGTGAATGGCTCTAAAGATTACATAAAGGCGGAACTAAACAGGCTTCATTGCGTGGAGGGCGAAAAGAACATTGATTTTTTTCCGTTCTTCAATAAAATACCGAATGTGATACTATATCATCACGAACATTATGACGGCAGCGGATTTTATGGAATTTCCGGTAAGGATATTCCTGCATTTTCGAGAATTATTGCACTGTCGGATTCGATTGCGATCTATTTTTCTGAAGGGAGAAAAGCAAAGGATATTATAGAGACTGTAAAATCCGCTCGGATTTTCGACAGGGACTTTGTCGAAATATTTTTGGAGCTGAGCCGTAATGTGGAATTTTGGCTGAATATGGATGAGAACTTTGTTTTTCAAGCCCTGAGCTCTATTATGCCCAGCACGCATAGAGATTTCAGTTATAAAGAGATGCGTACAGTCTCAAGAATTTTTAGCAATATCATCGATGCAAAGTCTCCTTTTACCGGGTCACATTCCCGTGGCATCAGTGAAAAAACTGGTATTCTAAGCGATTATTATGAATTTGATCAGGAAACTTACTGGAAAATGCGCATTGCCGCGGATCTTCACGATTTAGGAAAATTAATGGTGCCAAATGAAATACTGGATAAACCGGCGACTTTAAATGCAGATGAAATGGCCATTATACAGTCCCATCCTTTTTATACCCGTAAAACATTGGAAGGAATCACCGGATTTAAAGACATCGCCGATTGGGCGGCCAATCATCATGAAAAGCTCAATGGAAAAGGGTATCCTTATGGGTTTGATGAAAACAGGCTTGACTTTAATTCCCGTCTCTTGTGTTGCGTTGATATTTATCAGGCCCTAACGGAGGACAGGCCTTATCGGAAGGCCTTGTCACATAATAAAGCGGTTACCCTGATGCGAAATATGTCCGATCACAACTTAATAGATGCATCCATTGTTGAAGATATCAATTCGGTTTTTCAGTCAGTCTATATCAATGCTTAATTGTTTCTGTGCTTTATCATGGAATCAAAGAATCTTTGGGTTTTCAGTGCCTCTTCGCCATTCACAAGCGGCTGGGTATTTCCTTCAATAGAATCGATAAAATGAAGGATAGCGTCTTCAAACCCTTTCCGTTTCAGAATTATTTCCCAGGCGGGAGAGGTACTGATTTCAATTTTACCGTTTGTTTCTATTTCAAAAGTATCCATGTCCTTCACCCTGACAAATGCATCCTCCGTGATCAGTTCCAGCCTTTCCAAATTTGTTCCGGCTTTCCGGTGCATGGCTGTAAATATACTGGCGCCGCTTTTTGTTTCATAATTGTGATGAGCGAAAATTAATTCATTGTTCTCGTTTACTTTTATAGAGCCGCAGATACAGTTGTTGCCCTTCGGTTCACCAAACCAGCGGGCGGTATCAACCAAATGGATGTAGTCATCCAATAAAGTAATGTCAAAATTTTCAGTCCGGATGGAATCGACCCTGTGCTTTTCAATACGAATCAAAGAGGTGCCGGCAGTAACCTTTTCCTTTGCCTGCAGATACATCGGTGAAAATCTGCGGTTAAAACCAACCATTAACTTTCGGTTGTGCTGAATACTGAGTTCCGCTAACTGCTCAGCCTCATCGGATGTGGATGCAAGCGGTTTGTCGACATATACCGCCTTGTCTAGCTTTAAAGCTTCTGAAACAATTTCAAAGTGAGAGTTTGTCGAACTGCTTACAAAGACGGCATCGGAGCTTTTTATTAAATCGGCTGGACTGGAGAATGCATTTATTCGGTACATTCCGCATATTTTTTTCCTTTTGCTCTCAGTGGGGGAGTATCCGCCGACAAAGGACCAATTTTTTTCTGCGGAAAGAAACGGCAGATAAACTTTTTGCGCTATATTTCCAAGCCCAATTATCCCGATACGAAGTTTGGACATAGATTGCCTCCTACTATTGATGTTTATTTTTCATTTTATCATAATACCGAAGCTATATCAATCATGTAACAAAGCCACCTTATCTGTTATTATGACGGCAGGTTTGACCGGGCAGAAAAAAACCTCCGATTAGATGTAACAGGTGTGGCTGCCAAACCGCACAAATTAAAATCAAACGAAGGTAATATTATGGATGGACGAAGCCGGTCATATGCGCTTTCGTTCAGTCCGTACTGTCGATTTCTTCTTGGAGTTCGTCTATGAAAGCTTCTATTTTGTCCATGCGCTTATGGTCTTTCTGTTTCTCCGCCTGCTGGTAGCAAACTTTATATACCAGTAATTTACTCTTCAACATCGTTTTTTGTTTTGTGTTCAATAGAGCACCTCCTAAGTTTATTGTCTTTATTATATCATAGAAATATAAATATATAGTGTTATCTGAGAAAGAGAAATATTAAACAAAAGAGTACGCCTGTCCAAGCGTACTCTAACAATCAGTATTCTTACGTTATCTTTGCTTGGAAAAGCATTCGCTACAGTAAACCGGACGATCGTCCCTAGGCTGGAAAGGAACTTTGCAGGTTTTTCCGCAGGAAGCGCAGACAGCGTCAAACATTTCACGCTGGGGTCTTCCGGCATTTTTGCGGGCATTGCGGCAATCCTTGCAACGTGTGGGTTCATTAGTGAATCCTTTTTCAGCGAAGAAGTCTTGTTCGCTTGCGGTGAATACAAATTCTTGTCCGCAGTCTTTGCATGTCAGGGTTTTGTCTTTGTTAAACAATTGAAGTACCTCATTTTTAAAATATATGCCCGACCGTGAGGTCAGGCACTGTCATGATTATACATGATGTTATTGCAATTGTCAAATTTATTTATACGAAAAAACAATTATTTTTTGCTGATGATAATTTATATTTAATTAAGAAAGGAACCGTCGCTTTTGCGACGGTTCCTTTTGCGCATCGTTTCATTATTATTGATCGACAGAAACATTTGCAGCTTTCAGTTTGCCGTTGCGAGGATCGGTTTCAGTGTCAAAAGTAACTTTTTGACCTTCCGTTAAAGACTTATAACCCTGTGAAGTAATTGCAGAAAAATGAACAAATACATCATCTCCGCCATTATCATTGGATATAAATCCAAATCCCTTATCTTCATTAAACCATTTTACTGTACCTTTATTCATAAAAGCACCTCCAAATATATTATATCCGTTTGTAAAAATAAAAAACCCGCATATTATTGTAAATCATTAAACGGTCAATGACTTACAATAATATGCGAGTTCAATTGGTACATTTAGAATACTCATAAATAATAGCACAAAAAATAGCAGGAGTCAATCACAATCAATAATTATTTATGAAATCTGAAATAAAAACCTGCATATAATTGTTATGTAAAAGAAATAAATATCTTGTAGCCATAAAAAATAGAAGAGGGAGTGTTTTTTTTGTATTACGTAAGAGTGGAGACAGGTGTGAAAGTGGCGGTTTATGATTTAAATCCGGAAGGTAAAAATGCAATATTTTTCATTCACGGGTGGCCGATCAATCACAATATGTTTGAATATCAGTTCGATGTGCTTCCCAAAAACGGATATCGCTGTATTTCAATGGACCTAAGAGGGTTTGGGAATTCAGATGCACCGTGGGCAGGATATACATATGACCGTATGGCAGATGATGTTTATGAAGTAATTAAGACACTGAACGTGCCGAAATTAACTCTTGTAGGTTTTTCCATGGGCGGATCGATTGCAATAAGATATATGGCGAGACACAGGGGCTATAAGGTGTCAAAACTGGCGCTTTGGTCGGCGGCGGCTCCGTCATTTACCAGACGTCCGGATAACCCGTACGGCATGACAGTCGATCAGGTCAACGCGCTGATCAGTCAAATATATAAAGATCGTCCACAGGCTTTGGCGGATTTTGGGAAAATATTCTTTGCAAGCCAAATCTCTCCGAATTTCAGGGATTGGTTTAATTTCATGGGGTTTGGAGCTTCGGGGCACGCCACAATTCATACGGCTGTATCGCTCAGGGATTCCGACCTGAGCGCCGACCTTGGCAAAATAAGGGTACCAACAGGAATTTTTCATGGGGAACTCGATCAAATCTGTCCATTTGAGTTTGCTGTGGAAATGAATCAGGGAATACGAAATTCCCAGATTTTCAAATTTGAGAAAAGCGGTCATGGAGCTTTTTACGACCAACTGGAAAAATTTACGGAGGAATTCAGCGGTTTTTTGCGACAATAATATAAGTATGACAAAGAAGCAGAGGATTAAGCCCCCACAGACTGAAAATGCCGTCCCAAAAATCGGGACGGCAAAATTCAATCTGATTGGTTTGACTCGATTTGGATAGAATTTTTATATAAATTTATCTCGGAATTATTCTTTTGGGGCTTTTCCTTTTCTTCAAATTCTAAAAAATCATGGTCGCTTGCCTCAGCTAAGTCATTGCTAATATTTTTATTCCACCCACAATAAGGACTATTCATAAAAACAAATCACCTCAAGATTAATTTTTACAAAATATTTTGAATTATAAATGGAAAATTATACAGAACGGGGTGTTTGTACCCCGTTCAGCTTATTTAATATCCTCGCGGAGGTCTTGGCCTGATTGGCGGATGGGGCGGTCCCGACGGACGTCTCCTTGGATGGAACCACCACCAAAATGGAGGAAAGAAACTTCTTGCCATTATTATTACACCTCCTTAACTCTATAATATGCAGCAAATAGAGTTAAGAAGGTGCCCCATCAAAATAAAAAACAGCCCAGACCCGATACGGTATGAGCTGCAAAATTAAAGCCGCCCATTTAACGGGCGGCTTTAAAAGAGGGAAATGAAAAAGGGTATATAATAATCCCCATATGAGGAACTTGTTTTTAGTCTGCCTGCCTATGGTTCGGTATTCCGTCTGTATCAATAGGCAAATGGCAGTGATTATATATTTTTTAAGGAGGCATCCAAAACTCTTGTTGGAATAATAAAAGTATAGTTTATTCTTATGACCAGGCAGTGAAGTAGTTTTTAAAATTTTAAGAAATAAGTGTTAACAAATTAATAACACCGTATCTCTATTATTTATCATTAATGGAAAAATAATGAAAATTATGTTATAATTGATCTAAGAATATTTTTATTCTACCCTTAGTCTGCCGAAATCATTTCTTCTAATGCGGATGTTATATTATAACAAGAGAATACTATTTAATATTTTAGCGTATTTTAGCGCCATGATCCATTATGAAAAGTGAGGAGCTATATGAAAAAAAAGAAAATAAACGTAGGCATTGGGTTTGTTACAGGGCGAAAAAACTTTAAAAACGTTGTTAAAACATATGTCGATAATTGGAATGAGTCAAATCTTGTAGAAGATCAAAAATTTGCGCTTCATCTGTTCGTCGCTTACGACCTCAAGTACTCTAATACAAAAGTGGGGGATTACACCATCACTGATGAAGAAATTCTCGACACGGTAGCCTCCGCCCATTATATAAGCGATTCTTCCATAGCAATAGAAGCGCAGAATCTGATCAAAAAGAAAGTACTGAACAGCAGAGAGGAAAAACTTCTTTTTGGACAGGGTTATGGCATGAAAAGAAATGCCATTCTGTATTTCGCATTAAAAAATAATATGGATTATTTGATTTTCCTCGATGATGATGAATATCCGGTAGCTACCGTCAGAATAGGAAATGATGTTTTTTGGATGGGTCAGGCGGTACTCGCCACACATATCAAGTATCTTGCCAGCTCCGATATTACGCATGGCTTTCACTGCGGGTACGTTTCTCCGATTCCGCAATTTCAGTGGAACGACCAGCTCTCTGAATCTGATTTCAAATTGTTTATTGAAGCGATCAGCAACGATATTCTCAATTGGGACTCGATTCAGGATAAAATGGACAGCGGCGGAGTAACCTATGGCGACTTGTCAATCATCGATGGGGAAAAGAGTAAATCAGTGCGTGAGATCAATGGCATGAAATTTATATCCGGCTCCAATCTTGGGTTTAATTTAAAAAATCGCAGTAAACTGTTCCCTTTTTATAATCCGCCGGGCGCCAGAGGTGAAGATACGTTTTTAAGCACCTGTATTGGGGACTGCGACGTAACAAAAATACCCTGTTACGCTTTTCATGATGGATTTTCTTATTATCAGCATTTACTTAGGGGGGCTCTTCCAGTCAAACTAAGGAAGATTACTTCGGATGACAACGAAGTTGTTAAAAGATTTTTAAAGGCGTCAATTGGATGGATTCGGTATAAACCTCTTTTAACCTATATCACCAACCAAGAAAATTATGATGATGAGATTTCACAAATTAGAGAGAATTTGAATATTGTGGTTCCTAAATTCTGCAATTATTTCAATAATGCGGATTTCAATCATATTCTTACGGAATTTGAATTTTATCACAGTCATGTTGAACAGCACCTTAAGGATTTTGAAAATACAAAGCTGGCATGGATTAAACTAATGGAATCCTTGGATGATTATTAACCGGTTTGTCTTTATTTTTTATCAAAATCTTTATCCCTCTTGTTTGCTGAGGTTAACTCCCCCGAAAACTCTGTTGAAAGATTCTCATTAAAAATCTTCTTGATGGCTTCCTTATGAGAAATGGCGCTTTTATGTGAAAGATAAAACAGCCTGACTGCGATATAACACAGTGAATAAAAAACGACCATAATAATTCCTGCCATCAGTCCGGACGCCTGACCGGATACGAACGGCATGCTGACCACGACAACAATCAGAGAAAGCAAAACCAGCAATGAGGTGTAAGGATATCCACGCACCTGACATTTTCCGTCGGGTGGGCAGCCGTGCTGTCTGCGAAAACGTATATGGGTAGCCATAATGATAATATAGGTGAAAAGCAGGGCAAAGCCGCCGGAACTTATCAAAAACAGATAAACTCTCGGAAACAGAAGACCAAGCCCTAAGCCCAAAAGCATGGAAAAACCGGAAAACAGGATTCCGCGGCGCGGTACATCTTTTTCATCCTTTAACCAGACTGGAGCAAGACCTTCATCGGCAAGAGACCGCATCATTCGGCCAAGTCCGAACATAGCTGCCAGCATGGTGGATAGGATAGCGGTTACCAGCACAAAATTCATAACAGATCCGGCCCATCCGATTCCGCGCCTGTTTAGGGCCGCAACCAGTGGGCTCATATTTTCATTGATATCGGCAGTCGGAATAAGAGGAAGAAGTACGGCTACTGAAATAATATAAAATCCTACAAGGCAAATTACCGTATAATTAATGGCTTTTGGAACGGTCTCTTTGGGATTGTCTGCTTCTGAAGACGCCAATCCAATGATTTCAAATCCCGCATAGGAGAACATCACAATGAGCATACTTCCTGCAATGCCCCTGATACCTCCCGGCATCAGGGGTTCGTTCGCCAGTACCCCTGTGCCGATTGCTGAATTGCCCGGAAAGAATCCTAAGATCAACAGAACTGCTATGATAATGAAGGAAGCAATTGCAAGGAGTTTAATTGCCGCAAGGCCGCTTTCCAGTTTGCTGAGCTGATGGGCTCCCAATAAATTCAAAAGAGTAACACTGATGATGATGAGACTTCCGAACAGGGATATTGATATATTCGGTATCCATTCACGCACAAGAATGGAGACGGCTGTGGCCTCACTGGACATGGCGAGAATCATTCCGGTCCAGTATACCCATCCTACAACAAACCCCGTTCCCTGACCGTAAGCTTGTGCTGCAAAAGAGCGGAATGAACCTGCATCAGGATTTGCTACTGTCATTTCAGACAGAGCAAAAAGAATAAAATAAACCAGGATGCCGCCCAAAATGTAGGATGTTAAAATAGATGGACCCGCAGCATGAATTGCAACCGATGAGCCAAGAAAAAAGGAACCTCCAATTACAGTTCCCAGCGCCATCATTGTAAGCTGCAATGCGGACAGCCCTTTTTCTTTTTTTTTCATAATCATATCTCCACGCATTGGAATTTATTATAAAGCAGATTAGAATACTGACAATTTTCATTGGTTATTTTTATTATAAAAATTATGACAATGCGATAAACATAGTATATCCATGTTTCTGTTTATTTGAATTGTAAACTTTTTCCTTTTATATGATCCTGCAATATTCAAGAACGGCCTGCCGATGATTTGAATATGATTTCTCATCTACAACAGGAAAAGGGCTGAAACCCAACGGATTTCAGCCCTTTTTCATTCATTTAACATTTTTTTTATAAATAATATACAAGCCTTTTAAAGTTAAGTCATTGTCACAGATAATCTTGCGTCTGCAATAAGGGATGATATGATGTGCAAGTCCGCCCGTAGCCACCACGGTGGCCTGCTGCCGCAATTCCTGTTCAATACGGTCAATCACCCCGTCCAGCATGGCGGCATTCCCGAAGATTGCGCCGCTTTTCATGCAGTCCACGGTATTTGTGCCGGTGATTTTTTTGGGCGCCTCCAAACTAATGTGAGGCAGCTGCGCAGTTTCCCTGGAAAGCGCTTCCATGGCAAGGTGTACGCCGGGCATTATCATGCCGCCGATATAGTTTCCCCGCTCGTCTAAAACAGAGAGAGTGGTGGCGGTGCCCATATCAAAAATAAGGGCAGGCTTTGGGTATTCGGCATAGGCGGCTACCGCGTCCACCACAAGGTCGCTGCCAAGCTGCGCAGGGTTGTCAATGAGAATATTCAATCCGGTTTTTACGCCGGAACCAACAATAAGCGAAACTTTCTCGGTGACTTTTTCAACCGCTTCCTGCAAAACAACAGAAAGTTCCGGGACAACGGAGGAAATGATTCCGCCTTCTATCTTCGAAAATGTACAGCGGTTCACCATGAACAGATTCTGCACGAGAATGGCGTATTCGTCGCTCGTCTTCGTGCGGTCTGTGGCAAAACGAGCAGTAAAATGAATTTTATCGTCATCCATGCAGCCCAACACAGTATTCGTATTGCCAACGTCAATGGCAAGAATCATGTAAAAGCACCTACTTTATTATTTATTGTCATATTTCGTGTGCTCTAATGCTCTTTTCTTCGCAGCTGCAGCAACGGCTTACATACCGCAACCGTAATCACGGCAGCCACAAGAGCCTCCGGCACACCGTTTGTTCCGACAATACCAAGTACGACGCCGGTCACCGCACTTATCGGAATGGATTTCGCTGTTGCATAGGCTTCTTTAAAGAGAAAATAAATCAGGCTCATCACCAATACAGTGTTGGTAACAGCCCCGGAAATTCCGCCAAGCAATAGGGACAGATATTCTCCTTTTGAACTGTTCTTCGAAAGTTTCTGTACAAATTGATACACATAATACGGTACAATGCCCACCAGAATACGCGGAACAAAGCAGATAACAAGTGCAAGGGGGCTTCCGTGTGTGGTACCTGGAACAGGAATGAAGGGGCAGAACGCAAAAGACAGAACCGACGGTGTCATAAAGTTGCTGAGAAGGCTTGTCAGGCCAAAAAATCCACCTAAAATCGCCCCTCGTTTCGCGCCAAGCACAATGGAACCAATGATTACAGGAATGTGAATAATGGTGGCTTTTATGATCACCAAATTGATGAAACCAATAGGTGTAAAAGCCAGCACGAGAATGATGGCGGCAAACAGTGCCGTGAGGATAAAGTCTCCATACTTTGCGGATTGTTTATTCAATTTTATTACCTCCTGCTGCTGTTCCATAAATGGATACAGCGCAAATTTCCTGTTAATTATAGCAGTCTGTGAAAAAAAGTCAATCGGTTTTACGCATTAAGCTTTTAACCGGTCAATGTTTAAGACTGCAAAAATAATTAAAAAAAAGCCGCCGATGATATCAAACCAGCGGCGGCGAAAAGGATAGTTTATGAACGGCGTCTGCGGTAACGTGGCTGCCTTGGGGTTCTCGGAAAACGCGGAGGAAACCACCACCAGATAAAAGGTAATTTTAACATAATAACACCTCAACATTATGATATGCAATTATGCCGAGAGTTGGAATTAATTTTTGAAATATCAAAAGTAGTTTTAACAATATATCAATACCCGAAGTTGAAAGAATTTTTGATTTATTGGAACCATTCGTTGACATGAACAAGCTACCTTCCGGAAGGCGGCGGATCAATCATTCATGCTGCAAACCATTGTCATTCTTGTTTTCAGGTTTTGGAACATCGTAAATCTTGGTATAGGATTCCGCTTCATCTTCGGATATAGGCGGAGTTTGAATAAGGCCGGTGCACTCAGTTGATGAGATAACACATTCGGAATTGAAAAATGAATCCTCATCTTCTAATTTTAATTTACGTTTTACTTCATCACTCATAATTTTATCCTCCCTTATTTTGATAGCGTTAGTTTGTCCAAAATAACTGAATTTATTAAAACCGCCCTTTTACAGGGCGGGGATCAATTATTTGGAGCGCGGTTTAGCAGGTGGGATGATCGACGGGAAAAAGGAATCCGGATTATTTTTAAATTTCTGAACGGGATCTTCTTCTACTTCTACAGGTTTTGCTTTTTTAGATTTTCTGGAATTTGGCAAATGAATGATATCTGGGTTGGTGCAATTGTATATTTTCATTTCCATGGCCATATCTCCAATTCATATTTTTCTTCTATATTGTATTCTGGAATAGGGGAAAAGGTAATTAAAAACACAAGGAATATATAAAATCTTATAATAAGTACGGATTTCTTTTCGGATAACAAAAAATCATCTGCCGACTTATGCCGACGGATGATTTTTTGTTTTAACGGAATGTCTGATACAAAAAGCTATATTCAAAATTCAGTTTGCCGTACATTACAGATGATTGCAACTGGGCTGTGAAATATTTTTGAGAGCTTCCTCTGCATTATCTTGAAGAGTAGGTTCCATAGAAATGTCTCCCAATGCAACGATACCTACAAGATTATTATGATCAACAATAGGAAGTCTGCGTATTTGTTTTTCACTCATTATCTTAGCGGCATCATGAACATCCATATCAGGACTTCCAACAATCGGATTTGAACTCATGATATCCCCGACTTTTTGTTGTTTCGCATTCTGACCTTCCGCCATGGATCTCAATGCGATATCCCTGTCTGTAACGATACCGATAACTTTTTCCTGACTGCACACAGGAATTGAACCTACATCGTACCGCTTCATCAGTTGCGCAGCGCTTTCAATGGAATCATCCGAGTTTAAACTGGCAATTTCTTTTGACATTATATCTTTTACTTTCAAAATATTCACCTCAATCATATATTGCCCATTCCAAATTCTAATTATTACAGTTGAAACCGAAATTTCCGGATTTACTTAATGCGAATTGCCTGTTGTACATTTTATTTGTCCATACAACTTTGTAACCGTACCGATAATTCGTATTCAAATAACAGATTCCGGTCGGAAAAGTCCTTGTTTAATAATTCCTGCATTTTCTGAAAGCGGTAAAAGAAGGTCGTTTTGTGAATGTGCAGCACTTCGGCTGCGCGTGGCGCACTTCGGTTTGATTCCAAATATGCACAAAGTGTGGAGTAATATTCAGTGTTGCTTTTTCTGTCATATTCCATCAGACATTTGATATCCGGATGAATAAAAGATTTCGTTTCCGCGAAACTGTATTTCGTCATGAGCAGCGATTGGACGCAATAGTCCTCAAACCAGAAAATTTGCCCGAATTGCTGTTCGGCCATCAGAATCAACAGTTGGATAGTCTGGCGATAATAAAGCGGTGCTTCCAACAGATTTGTGAATCGGTAGCTTACAGCAATCTTCATCTGATTGAAGTTCAGAAAGTCGTTCAACTTTAGCCGGACTCCCTCATCAAGTGACTGGTCGGCTTTCATTGTCCGCAACAGCACCAGATTGCTGTGGTAAAAAAATGCCATCGTACTTGGCAGAATAGTTACCAGCTGTTCAATCAGGTATTGTTGGTTTAAATGAGCCTGTGAGTGGTCTTCAAAAGCGATAGATGAAATGTCGTAGTATTTACGCTCTGTCCAACCGATTTGAACAAGACGTTCATGGACGAAAGCTGCACTTTCAAAATGCCCTTCAATCAAATCGGCTAGGAAGTATTCATATTTCAGGCCGCGCTTTTCCAAAAAAAATTTGTTTTTTTGCATCTCAACTGAAAGTATGTCGGAAAGCGTCTGGACAAATTCCAGATCTTCGTCAGTAAAAGAATGGTCCTGAGCCAGAATGCAAAGGTAGCCTATCATTAACTTCTGTACTTGTATCCGGCAGTACATCATTTGGGTTTTTAGCTTTTCACGATAGGTAGTGAACGGCACCGGAGATTCCTCAATACGCTCAATTAACCTTTCTTCGTGCATGGACTTCACTGATTCCGGTTTCATATATTGCTTATTGTTCTGAATGACGAAGTCGAAGGCATTGTTGTGTTTCGGGCTACTGCAGAGAATAGAAAGGCTGGTATCCACGACCACTACCGGATTACCAAGATAGGAATTGGCGATGTTTAGTATGCCCTGCACACCGGTGTCGCCTTTTAATGCGTTGAATAGCTCATCCTTTTTGTTATTCAGGGCAATATGGCACATGATTTCGTTTTCCGCCGCGCGGTAAATGGTCAGACCGTCGGTTTCTTCCGGCAAAAACAGAATGTTTTGTGATTCCTGCTTTTCCTGTCCATAGCAAATAACACAGCAGCCTTTGCAAGGGTTAAAATTTCCTTCCGTCATTCCGATATACAACACCTGTGGCTGGCAGACCGTCTTTTCATTTACGAGTGGAAACTGGATATAGTTGATGCTGGTTTCCGGGTCAAAGTCACCTTTAGGTGAGACTTTGAGGGCGGCTGTAATGCCCTCAATGATCTTTCCAAGTGCTGCCATAAAGAGTTTCCCTTTCTTCCTACTAATATAGGAAACAATCCGTTTCATAGTCTTTGAATTCCCGCTATATAACGGATGAATATTTTTTATTAAGGCAGTATAATACAGATAATTTAAAAGATTATAGCATTTTTTAGGAAAAAGCACAAATTCAGCATCTATAGGAAAAGGAGCAATTTATATGGAAAAATATGAATTTTTAAGAAGCCCGATGACTATCCGTGGCAAGTATTACAAAAACCGCCTGATTGCAGCACCAACCCTGTTCGCACATGCGGTCTTTTTTCTGCCGGATATTGCAGAAAACGTTTACCGCATGGTGGAAAACCGTGCGATCGGTGGATTCGCGGCCGTTTCTACCGGTGAACTTTCCGTTAATAACGAAGAAGGTACCACCCTCTTCATGGAGCGCACCATTGACTTAAAACACTATGAAGGAGAAGATTTTAAAAAATTAAAAGAGTATGCCGACCGCATCAAAAAGCATGGTGCACTCGCTTATCTGGAGTTCTGTCACGAAGGTTCTCAGGCGGATGTCAAACCACCTTATTCTCCTTGGGGGCCGGACGCGTACACCCGAGAAGACGGCGTAGAAGTCAAAGCGCTGAACAAAGAAATGATGGAAAAGATCTGTGACGACTTCCGCATAATTTCCAAATTTGCGAAAGCCTGCGGATTCGATGGCGTTCTGGTACATGGAGGCCACGGCTTCAACATGCAGCAGTTCATCTCCCCGTGGACGAACCATCGCACAGACGAATTCGGTGGCAGCATGGAAAACCGCGCGCGTTTTCCAAAGATGCTGTTAAAGGCTGTGCGTGAAGGCATCGGCGAAGACATGGTCCTCGAACTGCGTTTTTCAGCGGAAGATGGCGTGCCGGGGGGAATGACCATCAATGATACTGTGGAATTCTGCAAAAAAATCGATGGCATGGCAGATATCATACATATTTCCAACGGCCTGAAATGGGCTGGAAACCAGACCCAAACCTTCTCGGATTTCTTCGACGTCCATGGAGTTAATGTGGAATTCTCGGCAAAGGTCAAAGCGGCTGTTAAAAAATCGAAAGTTGCGGTTATCGGCGGCATCAGTGACCCACAGCAGGCAGATGACATCATCCGCACCGGTAAGGCAGACTTTGTCGAGCTCGGACGTGAAGGCTTTGCAGACCCATCCTTCCCCAACAAGGCATTCAACGGCCAAGAGGATCATATCCGCAAGTGTATTCGCTGCTTCCAATGTTATCCCGGCTTCTGCGAGCACAAAACGGATGTTCCGTTGTGGGAAAAAGGCCTTCCGAAGGAAGAAGTCGACCGCATTTACAACCCGGCTTCCATGGGACGCTGCACAATCAACCCAAACTCCGGATTTGGATGGTATGCAGACCGCGCACCGGTTCCGAAAGGATCCAGAAATGTTTTAATCATCGGCGGGGGTGTCGGCGGCCTGCAGGCAACTATTTCGACGGTCGAGCGAGGACACAAAGTTACCCTGATTGAAAAATCCGATGTCCTCGGGGGCATCATCAACTTCACTGACTGTGACGAAGACAAGGTTGACCTTCGAAACTTCAAAAACTTGTTAATCCGGGAGGCTAAGGAAAGCGGCGCGGACATCCGCCTAAACACCCCGGCTTCGAAAGAACTGATTGTTGAACTGAAACCGGACACAATTATTGTGGCGGTTGGTTCCCATCCGGTCGTTCCGCCGATTAAGGGGATTGACGGTGCAATTAACGCGCTCTATGCTTATCACTGTATGGACAAGATCGGCAAAAAAGTGGTCATTGCAGGCGGCGGACTGGTCGGCTGTGAAGTTGGCTTACATCTTGCCGCACATGGTCATAATGTGACCGTCATCGAAATGCAAAAAATGATGGCATTTGAAACCTTTGGTTATTACCGCAATGCACTGCTGGATGAAATGGATAAGCGCAATATGAAGCAGATGTTGAACACCAAATGTCTCGAATTTACCGACGAGGGCGTGGTAGTTGAACAGAGTGGGAAGACATTACTCGTTCCTGCGGATACCTGCATTTTCTCAATGGGCATGAAAGCCAACACCGACATTGTCGAAAACGTCAAGGAAATGGCTGGTGCCACCCCGGTTCAGGTGGTTGGTGACTGCAGCAAAGCCGGCAAAGTCGGTGACGCAGTACACGGCGGCTATTTGGCAGCAATGGCAATTATATAGCACAAATTTATCTGTGATACTATCAACTACATAAATTATAACACTTCTCCCCTCGCCAACGGCGGGGGGAGAAGTGTTAGCAAGTAACAAACTTTTGCAAATGGCAGACCGTACCAGCGCCTTAAGGCGCCGCCAGTAACATAGGGCTTTGCCCGCATATGAAGAACCCCCGGCTAAGCTGAACTGAACCAGAAAAAACGGACATTGCCAAAAAGCCTCTCATTGTAGGATAATTAAACTACGATGGGAGGCAATTTTTATGAAAAGAAGTTAGACAAATATAAAAGTGCTTGAACCAAAAATTCTGGCAATGAGGGTAGCAGGAAAAACGCGACGTGAAATTGCGGATGAATTAGGATTAAAGAAAATTCAGATAAAAGCCTGGATTAACCGACACAACAAAGCAACAGCCCGTGAGGAAGCAGGACTTCCGCCAAAGGGACGAGGGCGTAAGCCAGCCATCACATTACAAGAATACAAATATGAGAACAAGCGGTTAAAGATGGAAAATGAGTTGCTGCGGGATTTTCTTCACGCCGCTGAAAGGAAGTGAAAGCTGTCACAAAATATGAAGTAATCTATTGCCGCAGAGAGAAATATCCGATTCAAATCATGTGCAAATTCTTCGGAGTTTCGCGAAGCGGCTACTACGACTATGTAAAGCGCCGTGGATCGCTGCCACGCAATACAGAACCGGCCGGATTCATAGCCGAGTGTCAGAAAAGCTGTGGTAAAACGTATGGTTACCGACGAGTTCAAATTTGGCTGGAGCGTAAGAAATCTTTGCACTTGAACCCTAAAACGATACTCCGCATCATGAATAAATATGGCTTGCTCTCTGAAATACGCCGTCGTAAGAAGTACAAGCAAATGGGGCAGCAGCTTCACAAATATGGAAATCTGTTGAATCGCAACTTTGTTGCTGACAGACCAAACGCCAAGTGGGTAACGAACATTTCATATATACACACAACCCAAGGCGTTCTGTATCTGTCTATGATCCGCGATCTCTTTGACAACAGCATTGTCGCTTACAAGACAGGAACCGAACAGACGGTAAATCTTGTTTTGAATACAATCAAGCTTGCTATGGAAAAAGAAACGGTCGCCGGGGAGTTGCACCTCCACAGCGACCAAGGGTTTCAATACACATCACAAGCATATTTTAACCTAACCAAAGAGTACGGCATTACTCCGTCAATGTCAAGACGTGGTAATTGCTATGACAATGCACTCGCTGAAAATTTCTTCTCTATTCTCAAAACCGAGTGCATTTACAGACATCAACTGAAATCATTTGATGAGGCCAGACAACTCATCGCCGAATACATAGATTTCTACAACAATGAGCGCATACAAACGGAAACGTGCCTGACACCGCTCGAAAAACGGCGTCAGGCTGCGTAATCTTTCAATATCCTGCGGTAGGGCTTTTTATTCTTTGTCCGTTAACTCTGGTTCAGTCCAGGCTGACGGGGGAAATTTTTGTTATCTGAATGTATTTAATATTATTTCGTAGTCACTGGGAAACCCGATTTGGTCAAATGAAATATAGCATAAATATTTTTTTATTAGATCGATCAATCCAGCCGACAACGAATTTTTATCTTCGGTTGTCGGCTGCCTTTTAACTAATATAAGTAGGTAAGCAAACAAGGTATTATTTTTCACGGAAGGGTTGCTTTTAAGAAAGGGAGAGGGTAATATAGCAGGAGGGTTATATGATACGTCAGCCCCGTAAAGTCTGGAATAATGGGCACATTTATTTCTTAATTTGCTTAAACATAGAAGATGATTTTTGAGTACATTTTCAACTGTGTCCATTCCCGATGCAATCAATGTTTTTTCAGTAGAGTACATACAGTTGTATAGCATCGCTAAATTTGAAAATGATAATAGGTCTACCATAACCCACAAAGGCATTTTGTCGCCATATTTATGTTTGTGGTGCTGAACAAAGAGAATATCTGAATTACGGCTTTCTTCTTTTTTTAAACGTTCATGGATATCTTGTATTTGTTTTCTGTTATAAAATTGTTTTTCATCGTAATGTGCATCATATGGCGGGTGTTGGTTTCGACTTATGGAAAACCAATACGATATTTGCGTACGAGCGAATATTTCAACTTTTTCCAGATATATATGGAGAAAACTTCTTAGTTCTTCATCAAACTGATATATGGACTTTACTTTGTCAAACCTTGTTCCAGGGCAATATGTTTTTCCTGTTGCATCTTCTCTGAATGAAATAGCATATCCGGTAAATCTATAGTAATTAGAATACGTTAAAAATTTTATAGATTCAGATGGATCGCTAATCTCCATTTTATGTATTTCTTTTAGTATCCTTACTTGTTCGTTAAATAACTCGGGCCTTTTCAAATCCATTAAAAAACCACCCATGTAAAGATGAAGGGCCGAGCGAAGATATCGCACGACCCTTGGCCCCCGAATGAACGTTAATAACGCCTCGGGCAGCTCTCTTATCTATACTATACTAAAGGATAACAAATTATGCAACACCATATAATTTTCATGTATAGAAATATAACACAATATATATGGTGTTAATTCTAATTTATAAATAAAAATACCGATATGTTGCGATATATTGCGTTTTTTACTATATAAAATATTTTTCATACACAGCGTGTATACGACTCATGCCACAGCATCGCGCTGATTCACTTGGCATGAGCCTAAACGCCTATATTAATGAGCTGATAGTAAAAGATATGTCCGCCGGAAGTTAACCGACGGGCTTTTTTTATTTATATCGCCATCGTTTAAAACGTGCGCGGATCCATAGTGAAATAACCAAACATTACCATATATATTGTTTTATATTTGCTAAAATTATATTATGCTGAAAGGCAAATATGATTAAGAAGGTAATCAAAATGAATGAAGAAATTTTACAGCAACTCGAATTTATGAACAGGAATCTAAACGCGATTGTGGTTAATCAGGCGGAAATTTATTGTTTGCTGCGAGAAATTGAGGATAGGCTTCCACATGGGGATCAATAATACATAATGGTAGGCTGACGATTTATTTCGGTAGGCTAATTCTTTATAATTCTAATTTGGATAATGACCAAACAATAACCAAACGCCCATTTTTCACAACTTATTTCAAGGCAGCAAAAAACCCGCAAGCCCTAGAGCCATGCGGGTTTCGTATATGGTGGAGCATAGCGGGATCGAACCGCTGACCTCCACACTGCCAGTGTGGCGCTCTCCCAGCTGAGCTAATGCCCCATAAGATAGTTTTTAAACAGCTTTGTAATAATATCATACTTTTAGGGATATTTCAAGTAGTAAAGTAAAAAAATCTGATCCGTTATAAGCATATTGAAAAAACATCGCGATACTGATAAAATAGAAACATATTTATTCGTTCACAGTGTTAACCGTTTACATATTTATCGCCTTGATTTTGGGAGAATAATAATGTCTGATTCACTAATTACAAAAAAAGCAATTGCAGCTTCTATAAAAGATTTAATGAAGAAAAGACCGCTACAAAAAATATCTGTCGCCGATATTGTGGAACACTGCGGGATTAATCGTCAGACATTTTATTATCATTTTAAGGATAAGTATGACCTGGTGGACTGGATCTACTACAATGAGGTTGTTTCCGCCGTTACACAAAACAGAACTTTTGAAGAGTGGAGCAGTGTTGCTCTCGACGTACTGAATACGATGAAAAAAGAACAGTATTTTTATAGTAATGCTCTTTGTGTTACAGGACAAAATGCATTTCAGGATTATTTTTTCAATGTCACAAAGGATTTGATTGGTGAAATGCTGGGAATTATTTCTCAGGGCAATCGCCTTGATGAAGAAGACAGAGCATTTATAGCGGAGTTTTATTCTTATGGGCTTGTCGGAATGGTTATCCAGTGGGCGCGCTGCGGGATGAAACAGCCGCCGGAGCAAATCGTTCAGAGGCTGACGCATTTTGTCGATGACAGCAAGCTTTACGCCGCGGAACGTTATTTCAAGGAGCATCCGATAAAAAAAGCTGATGAACAAGCGAATATGACTGAAAGTAATTAACAATATAAATGGATAACTGTCAGTTTTCATATTTTCAATTTACCACAATATGATATACTTATAATAATAGATTCAGTAAAGGAGGTTCGGTAATGCAGATTACAAAGCTTTCTATTATTGTTCCGGTAAGAAATGTTGAACAGGAAATTTCGGGAGTTTTACGTTCTGTTGCTGCGCAGACTGCCGGCCTTGAGGCTGAATTCATCGTGGTGGATATGGGTTCGGCGGACAAAACGGTTTTGGAAGCGGTTCAGCTTATCAAAGAATTGAAGCTTCGTGGCTTTGTGATTCAGAACGGGGACGGTACGGTCGCCGCTGCTTTAAACACAGGTCTTCAAAAATCCGGCGGAGATTACATTACATTCATATTTGCCCGAAGACTGTATCGTGACTTTATCAACGGATACCTTGAAACGGCTGTACGAACTTCGGCGGATTTTGTATTTGGCAGCACCAGTGAAGATGAATCCCATGCTGCGGAACGACGGCTGATCAGCAAATCCATTTGTCGGGACAGCGGCACGCAGTATCTTAAAAATATCTTAAAAAATACCATCCATATTGATATTTCTGCAATTATGCTCAGACGCAGATTTCTGCTGGACAGGCAGATTTACTTTTTTGACTCGTGCAGCCACGGCTATGCGGAGGAATTTGTTTTTCGCTGTCTGCTGTCAGCCGATACAATAGCACAGTCGCCTGCAATTATCAAACGGGATACTGTCTATGAATTAAAGCGCGGTAAGCAAAAACCGATTGGTAAAAATATTTTTCAACACACCGATGCAATGCTCCGCATTTTCGACATTATTAAAACGACCCATCGCGATGACACCGAACTGACTCAGATATTTGAGCATGAAAAGCTGCCGCTAACGGTCATGAATGGGGTGGATATCATACTGAGAGAGGGCACGGGTTATAATTCGGTTCGGGGCTATCTTCACGTCGCAGGATATGACAAGTTATTGGCCACAGGCAGGCAAACCAACAAGGCGCTAAAACGCCGCATTGCAGTGTGGCGCACGATTCCATGGATGTATAAAGCAAAATAACAGGATTTATGAGCACTGCCGCTCTTTTTAGCGGCAGTGCTTTTCTGTCTTTTTCCTTGAAGTGACAACGGCTACATGATATAATAAATCCAAACCTTACAATATGGGAGGTATATCCTTTTGGAAGCACAATTTCCGTCCCAGATGCTGTCAGTGCGTTCGCAGGCTGAATTCATCAATGATGTATCGCAGATTATGGCGGTCAGAGCGCGCGGTGCCGTCCCAATGGCACTGGTTCACACCTATGGCTGTCAGCAGAATGTTGCCGACGGCGAAAAAATAAAAGGCCAGCTTGAGGAAATGGGTTTTTCCTTTACAGATAACGAGGATGAGGCGGATCTCATCATCTTTAATACCTGCGCTGTCCGCGAACACGCTGAAGACAGGGTATTCGGCAATGTTGGCGCGCTGAAAAATGTAAAAAAGCGCAACCCTTCGCTGATTATCGCACTTTGCGGCTGCATGATGGAGCAGGAACATATTGCCGAGCGTATCCGCAAAAGTTTTCCCTTTGTCAATCTGGTTTTCGGCACACATGTGATTCACAGGCTGCCCGAGCTTTTGTTTACAACCATTACCGACAGCCGCCGTGTGTTTGAACGGGGGGATAACAGCGAAGACAGGCAGATTGTTGAAGGTCTGCCGGTTCACCGTGACGGAAACACAAAGGCATGGCTTACAGTGATGTATGGATGCGACAATTTTTGTTCATACTGTGTTGTACCCTATGTCCGCGGCAGAGAGCGCAGCCGTACCCCTGATGCGGTTTTGGAAGAATTCAAAGGACTTGTGGATGCGGGTTTTAAAGATATTACTTTACTTGGACAAAATGTCAATTCATATGGAAAGCATTTGGACGAAACGGTGAATTTCGCTCAGCTCTTAAAAAAACTTGACGCGGTGGAGGGCGATTACCGCATCCGTTTCATGACCTCGCACCCAAAGGATGCCACGCACGAACTGATTGATACGATCGCGTCAGGCAGGCATATCAGCCATCACCTTCATCTTCCGTTCCAGTCGGGCAACGACCGGGTACTCAAAGAAATGAACCGCGGCTACACCCGTGAAAAATATCTTTCTCTTATCGAATATTCCAAAGAGAAAATACCGGATCTTTCACTGACTTCCGACGTAATTGTCGGTTTTCCGGGCGAAACATATAAAGAATTTCTAGATACGGTCGATATGATTAAAACGGTTGAGTTTACTTCGCTTTACACGTTTATCTATTCGCCCCGCGTAGGTACAAGGGCAGCTCAAATGCCGGACCCTGTTGCCGCGAAGGAAAAGTCCAAATGGTTTACGGAGCTTTGCAGCCTGCAGGAGCGGATTGCGGCTTCGCGCTGCGCATGTATGGTTGATACCGTTCAGCGCGTGCTGGTGGAAGAGCAAAGCGAAAAAACCGGTCTTCTGTCCGGAAGGACCGACGGCAATATCATCGTGGATTTCCCGGGGGATAAAAGTATCGTCGGCAGGTTTGCCGATGTGAAAATTACTTCCGCACGCAACTGGATATTAAATGGAGAGCTTATTCAATAATTTATTATAAAAATTAAGGAGTTACAAAAATGGATATTATCAGCTTAGCGAGAGAAATAGGCAAAGAAATACAGAAGGACCAAAGATACCTCAGCATGCAGCTTGCAAAACAGAACAGCGACGACGATCAGAAGCTGCAGGATTCGATCGGCGAATTCAACTTGAAAAGAATGGCAATCAATAATGAAGCTCAGAAAGCCGAGCAGGATGCCGACAAAATGCAAGTGCTCAATCAGGAACTGCGCGGTGTTTACGCCCAGATTATGCAAAACCCAAACATGACCGCCTACAACAAAGCGAAGGAAGACATGGATGCCCTGCTTCAGCGGATCAGCGCGATTATCGGCCAGTCCGCCGACGGCGAGGACCCGGAGACCACCGATTACGAGCAATCTTCCTGTGCCGGTGACTGTTCCTCCTGCGGAGGCTGCCACTAATTACCTAAAAGTCATGAATTGGAGATGAATCGCAGGTTATGGCAAACCTTTCACCAATGATGCAGCAGTATTTTGAAATCAAAAAACAGAACCCCAATACGATATTGTTTTTTCGCCTTGGTGATTTTTATGAAATGTTTTATGAGGACGCCAAACTTGCATCGAAGGAACTGGAACTGACTCTGACTGGGCGCGATTGCGGGCAGGAAGAGCGTGCCCCCATGTGCGGCATTCCTTTCCACAGCTATGAAAGCTATGTTGCCCGCCTTGTCGCAAAGGGCTACAAGGTTGCCATCTGTGAACAGATGGAGGATCCCGCATTAGCCAAAGGCCTTGTAAAACGTGATATTATTCGTGTAATTACACCCGGCACGGTGCTTGAAAGCAGCATGCTTGACGAAACGCGCAACAATTTTATTTGTTCGCTTTTCGTTGAGGGTACAAATGCGGGTGTTTGCTTTGCAGATATTTCCACCGGCGAGCTGCATGCGACTTCGCTTGACGGCGTAGATTTGGTCGAACAGATAAAAAACGAACTATCTCGGTATTCACCGCGGGAGATTCTTGTCAATCAAAACACACTGGAACTGTCCGAACTTCCGAAGTTCATCAGGGAACGACTTTCCGCGAGTTTGGAACTGCTTGACAACGCAGAGTTTGAGCCGCAGACCTGTTCTTTACTGGTCTTGAAACAGTTTTTATCTAAAACTCTTGAAGACTTGAATCTTTCCGATAAACCAGAAATTGTTCAATCCATTGGTGCCCTTCTTTCTTATTTGAAGCGTACGCAGCGCGTGGGCATTGAGCGCATTAATGGCATAGACCTTTACACCGGCGCACAGTTTATGCATCTGGATCTCAACGCGCGGCGCAACCTTGAATTGCTCGAAACCATGCGCAACAAGGAAAAGCGCGGTTCGCTTTTGTGGGTGCTCGACAAAACGCGCACGGCGATGGGTAAACGCCTGATTCGCAGCTGGATTGAACAGCCGCTTTTAAGTCTGGTACAAATCAACCGCCGCTTGAACGCTGCGGAGGAACTGTCACAGGACGCCATCCTGCGCGATGGAATTGCCGAACAGCTGAGTGGCATTCATGACTTGGAGCGATTGATGTCCCGTATTGTGTACGGTTCCGCCAACGGCAGAGAACTGCGTTCACTGTCGTCCGCGATTATGAGGCTTCCCGCCCTAAAAACCCTGCTGAAAGATGTAAAGTCAAATCTCCTTACAGACATCTATCAGAATATTGACCTGCTGGATGATATTTTTCAACTGATAGACCATGCCATTGTTGAGGAACCTCCGTTTTCCATCCGGGAAGGCGGCATCATTTTGCCGGGCTATAATGAGGAACTTGATCTTCTGAAGGGGGATATGAGTGACGGCAGAGGAATCATCGCTCAAATTGAAGCGCAGGAACGGAAAAAAACGGGAATTTCCAAATTGAAAGTCGGGTATAACAGAGTATTCGGTTATTATATTGAAATCACCAATTCCTATAAAGATCAGGCACCGCCGGAATACATAAGGAAACAAACGCTGACGAACTGCGAACGCTTTATCACGCCCGAGCTGAAAGAACTCGAAGGAAAGATCCTCGGTGCGCACGACAAGTCGGTGCAGCTTGAATTCCATCTTTTTGATGTTGTCAGAAGCGGTGTGGCCGCGCAGCTTGCCCGTGTGCAGACAACGGCCAATGCCATTGCAAGGCTTGATGTTCTGACTTCTTTCGCGCAGGTTTCGGCAGACCATCATTACATACGTCCGAACGTGAATTTGGACGGGAAGATCATTTTAAAGGAAAGCCGCCATCCGGTTGTCGAGGTTTTGCTCGACGCTCCTTTTGTACCCAATGATGTCGTACTCGACAAAGATGAAAACCGGGTTGCCATCATTACCGGCCCGAACATGGCCGGTAAATCCACTTATATGCGCCAGACGGCGCTGATCGTCATTATGGCTCAGATCGGCTGTTTCGTGCCGGCCTCCTATGCGGAAATCGGCATTACGGACAGTATTTTCACCCGTGTGGGCGCATCGGATGATTTGGCTTCCGGTCAGTCTACTTTTATGGTCGAGATGTCCGAGGTAGCCGACATTATAAAGAATGCCACCGACAAGAGCCTGTTAATTTTGGATGAAATCGGTCGGGGAACCTCAACCTTTGACGGAATGAGCATTGCCCGCGCCGTTTTGGAATATGTCGCAAACAAACAGCTTTTGGGTGCAAAAGCCCTTTTTGCTACCCACTATCATGAGCTGACGGAGCTGGAAGAGCTGATTGACGGTGTAAAGAATTACAATATCGCCGTCAAGAAACGCGGCGACGACATTACCTTCCTGCGCCGGATTGTACGCGGCGGGGCGGACGACAGCTTTGGCATTGAAGTTGCCAAGCTTGCCGGCGTTCCAAATAAAATTGTAAACCGGGCGAAACAGGTGCTTGCCGAACTTGAAAGCGGACAGCAGGTATCTATGCCGAAAAGGCGCGCTCATAAACAGGATTTTCAGGAGGACATGCAGCTTGCCATGACTCCGCCGAACGAAACGGAAATTATGGACAGGCTGAAAAAGCTTGATGTCAATACGCTGACGCCCATCGAGTGTATGAACGCGCTGTTCGAACTAGCCGCATTGGCTAAAGGATAGATCTTTCGAATAGGAGGAAATAATATGTGCCGCTTAATGAAATTGAATCCTGCAATGGAGCAGGAATATCATGATTATATGGCAGAATGGCTGCAAAGCGGAGAAGTCATTGTTCCTATTGCTTCTTACTCGGACAACAAAGATTTTTTAGATTATCTGCGGCTGCAAAAAGAGTGGGAAACTGAAGAAGGCTGTCCGGAGCATTTTGTTCCGGGAACCACATGGTTTTATGTGAATGAAAAGGGAAGAATTCTTGGTGCGGTGAACCTTCGGCACAGGCTCAATGAGTATTTGCTTTCATTGGGGGGTCATATCGGGTATGGCGTGCGTCCTTCGGAGCGCCGTAAAGGCTATGCCTCCAAAATGCTTTCCCTTGCGCTGGGAAAAGCGAAGGAGTTGGGACTCCATAAGGTACTGATAACCTGTGATAAAGATAACTGCGGTTCTGCGCGGACCATTCAGAAAAATCACGGAATTTTAGAGAATGAAGTGCAGGATGAAGACAGAATTACGCAGCGTTATTGGATTAATCTGAACGATATTTTTTAATCGGACTGTTTAGCAAAGGAGGCGTTTCATGAGAAAAATAAATGTTTTAGATAAACATATAGCAGAACTGATTGCAGCCGGAGAAGTGGTGGAACGCCCTGCCTCTGTGATTAAAGAGCTGGTCGAAAATTCGATTGATGCGGGTGCTGCCGCTATTACCGTGGAAATAAAAAACGGCGGCATCACTTATATGCGGGTAACGGACAACGGCAGCGGAATTTCCCGCGAGGATGTTGCAACTGCTTTCCTGCGCCACGCCACAAGCAAGGTACAAAGTCAGGATGATCTGGAGAGCATCTCCACACTTGGATTTCGCGGCGAGGCTTTGGCTTCCGTTGCGGCTGTTGCCCGTGTTGAACTGCTGACCGAAACACAGGGTGAGCTTGCAGGTACGCGTTATGAAATTGACGGCGGGTGTGAACAAATCTGTGAAGACGCCGGCTGTGCGCAGGGAACCACTATTGTGGTACGTGACCTTTTTTACAATACGCCCGCACGCATGAAATTTCTTAAAAAAGATGTTGTAGAGGCAAACGCCATCGCGGCGGTACTTGATAAGATTGCGCTTTCCCATCCCGAAATTTCTCTGCGGTTTATCCGCGATTCCCGTGAAACGCTGCACAGTCCCGGCGACGGCAAGCTGAAATCGGCAGTATATGCCGTTTTTGGGAAAGAATTTACCGCCGGACTGATTCCGGTTGATTATGAATTGAACGGTGTAAAGCTTTGGGGCTTTATCAGCAAACCTTCCGCGGCAAGACCGAACCGAAGTATGCAACAGTTCTTTATCAACGGACGCTATATTAAAAGCCGCACCGCAATGGTGGCTATGGAAGAAGCTTTTAAGGGCTCGCTGATGGTGGGAAAAGTACCCGCCTGCGTGCTTCACATGGGAATTTCCTATCAGGCGGTGGATGTAAATGTCCACCCGTCAAAAATAGAGGTTCGTTTTATCAATGAAAAACCGGTTTTTGACGCGGTGTATCATGGAGTCAAAACCGCTCTCCATCGTGGTGACGCACCAAACGTAATGTCCTTTACTAAACCGGAAGTTCCCGCTTTTGTGCAGCAAAAAACGCCGCTTCAAATGCAGTTTCCCACTGTTCCCACAGCCGTGCATTCGGAAATATCGCCGGACCTGCCTGCTGCACAGCCGACAGAACCGGCGCACAGCTTTGCTGTCAGCGACGGGCACAGACCGAGATTCAATGCGCATTATGAAGCACGCGATATCGAATTTTCCGAACCCAAGCCGATTGTGCGCGAAACGCAGCAGCCCGATTTACCGAAACCAGAACCGCAAAATCTTACGTCTGTTTCGCCGCAGCCTGAAAAGCTGGTCGGGGAAGCTTTTGGAACGTATATTATCATTGAACGGGGTAACGACGAACTGGTTTTTATCGATAAACACGCCGCGCATGAGCGGATGCTGTATGAAAAGCTGAAGGAACACGATGGACAGCCTTCTCAGCAAATGCTGCTGGAACCGGTTGCCGTCACTCTCGAAAAAAACGAGTATGCCGCAATTCTGGATTCCGTTGAAACCTGCGCGGCTGCTGGCTTTGAAATCGAAGACTTCGGCTCCGGCACCGTGCTCGTCCGAAGTGCCCCGTTAATTTTGGGCGGTGACGATGTCGCCGGTGCGGTGATGGAAATCGCCGGTTATCTGCAGTCTGCAAAAAATGACATTACAACGGAAAAGCTCGACTGGCTTTATCACAATGTCGCGTGCCGCGCGGCGGTGAAGGCCGGAGATGATAGTTCACCATTGGAGTTGGCCGCGCTTGCAAAGCGAATGGAGAAAGAGGATATCCGCTATTGTCCGCACGGCCGGCCGGTATCCATTGTTGTAAAAAGGAAAGATTTGGAGCGCCAATTCGGGCGTATATAAAGATGATTGATAAGAGTGATAAAATCCCTGTTGTCGCAGTCGTCGGCCCGACCGCTTCCGGCAAAAGCCGTTTGGCGGTTGAAATTGCACTTTGCAAACATGGCGAAATCATATCAGCCGACTCCATGCAGATCTATAAGGGTATGAGTATCGGTACGGCGAAGCCGACGAAGGAAGAAATGCGGGGGGTACCGCATCATCTGATGGACTTTGCCGATCTTTCTCATCCGTTCAGCGTGGCGGATTATGTTTCACTGGCATCGAACTGCATTTTGGAACTGAACGGGCGCGGAAAGCTTCCGGTTCTTGCAGGGGGCACCGGACTTTATATTCGCTCTCTGCTGAACAACATTCAATTTACTGAAAATAATAAAAATGAAGCGTTAAGAAAAGAACTGGCCCAAAAGGCGGAAAATCAGGGAGTTCAGGCACTTGTTGAAGAACTAAAGAGTTTTGATCCGGAATCTGCGGAGCGGATTCATCCGAACAATATCGGGCGGGTGATCCGCGCAATTGAAATTTACCGTACTACCGGCCTGACAATGACCGAACAAATGAAGCTGTCAAGGGAAAAACCTTCCCCATACGACGCCTGTGTGATTGGCCTTGATTTTAAGGATCGTCAAAAGCTGTACGACAGAATTAACCTGCGTGTGGATCTTATGATGAGTGAGGGTCTGCTCACGGAAGCAAAAGAGGTTCTGGCAAGACCCGGTTCCCAAACTGCGCTTCAGGCGATTGGTTATAAGGAGCTTCTGCCTTATTTCAATTCGGAATGTACTCTTGACGAGGCAGTTGAGTCCATTAAACGCGAAAGCCGCCGATACGCCAAGCGTCAGCTCACATGGTTTCGCCGTGACGAGAACATCAGCTGGATTATGGTAGATGAAAATAAGGACTTTGATGAGGTGACCAAACAGTCATTGAGAATAGTGAATCGGAAAGGGTGGTAATATATGAATAGCCCGCTGCTGAAAAGAATTGCATCGGCTGTTGTAGCCATCCTTCTGTTCATTTATCTTGGGTATCAGATTTATAATGCCAATTACGCAGAGGTGCAGACGGAGACGGCAACCTACGCCAGCACGGCAGATACCGTACAGGCAACCGGTACGGCAATCAGGAAAGAGCGGCTGATGAATGCGAAGGTGAATGGTGTCATTACTTATAGTATCGGTGACGGGGGCAAGGTGGCAAACGGCGGCACGGTGGCGCAGGTTTATGCGAATGCGCAGAGTGCGGCGGCCCAACAGCAGATTGCCGAGCTTGATTATAAGATTTCCAAGCTGCAAAAGCTTACCACCCCGGGCGATACTTATGCTGCAAGCCCCGATTCCATCAGCAAGCAGATTAACCTGAAGTTTGTGGAATTGCTTAACAACGTTCAATCCGGCGAATATACAAAATTGACGAATGGCCGAGAGGATTTGCTGTACTTGATTAACGAGCGGCAGATTGTAACGGACAAGACAGCGAATTTTAATACCAGAATCGCCTCTCTTAAGGCACAGCGCGAAGCGCTTTCCAAGTCCAACAGTGCTGCAACAGGTTCTGTTACCGCTCCGGCTTCAGGCTATTTTATCAGTTCCAGCGATGGCTATGAATCGGTTTTTGATTATGATAAGGTGCTGACGCTTACACCGGCCGAATTCAAAGAGAAGCAGAAGATCAAACCGGCTGTTCAAAGCGGTACGATCGGAAAGATCTGCGAAAATTATGACTGGTATTTTGCCAGTGTGGTAACGGCAAATCAGGCCATTAAATTTAAAGTAGGAGATCAGGTATCTATTCAGTTCCCGTTTGCTTCAAATGAAGTTGTTCCTGCATTTGTTGCTGCGGTGAATCAGGCGGATAAAGATTCGGAAGCAGTCGTCGTCCTGCAAAGCAACAGCATGAATTCTTCGCTGGCATTGATCCGCAATGCGACGGCGCAGATTCAGATTGAGGAATACACAGGAATCAGAGTGAGTGAAAAGGCGATTCATTTTGCTACGTTAACCAAAACGGTAAAAGATACCAAAGGAAAATCAACAACAGTCAAAAAGGAAGTCAAAGGCGTTTATGTTATGCATGGCAGCGAAATTGAGTTCAGGCAGGTATTTCCTCTGTTCAGCACTGGAAATTATACAATCTGCCGGTCGGATCCGCCCAAGAAGGATTTGATGACCGATTCAACTGTGAAGCTGTTTGACGAGGTTGTTGTGGAAGGGACTGATTTGTATGATGGAAAAGTTGTCAAATGATTTTGAACATCGTTTTACGGATCTGGAAGAGAATTTAAAGGTTATTCGGAACAACATAGGGGAGGCTGCCGTAAAATCGGGACGCACACCGCAGGACATCACGCTTCTTGCGGCCACGAAAACCGTACCGGTCGAGGTAATTAACCATGGAATTGAACTGGGAATCGACCATATAGGAGAAAATAAGGTGCAGGAGCTTTGCGAAAAATATGATGCGTATGTGCTTTCTCAGTGTGAGCTCCAGTTTATCGGACATCTGCAGACCAATAAGGTGAAAAACATCATAGGAAAGGTGGGTATGATTCAATCGGTGGACAGTGTAAAGCTCGCGGGTGAAATTTCCCGCCTTTCGCTTTCCAACGCTCAGATGACCGGCATATTGATTGAGGTCAATATCGGAAGCGAGCCTAACAAATCAGGAGTATTGCCGTCTGATCTGAGTGAATTAATACAGCAGATTTCGACTTTGCCGTCGCTTTGTATCCGCGGTTTAATGGCGATTCCGCCTGCAAACGCAGATACTGAAGAAACATTGGGATATTTTTCAAAGATGTCTCAATATTTTATTGACATGAAGAGTAAAAAAATGGATAATGTTAATATGGATTACTTGTCAATGGGCATGTCATCGGATTATTCACAGGCAATTTTGTCGGGAGCCAATATGGTTAGAATTGGTTCTGCACTGTTTGGCCCGAGAATATACAATAAATAAATTGATTACAGGAGGGGTTATCTATGGCAGGGATTGTTGAAAAAATTAAGGATATGTGGAACCCACCGGAGGATGAATACGATTACGATTATGACGGTGTTCAGCAGGAAGAAATAACCTCCCGTCAGAATGAGGAAACCGAAGCTCGTGAGCGTGACACAATCAAGCGCGCGCCGACGCAAAGCGGCAGCAATAAAGTCGTAAATATTCACGCAACCGCCCAACTGCAGGTTGTATTGTTTAAACCGGAACGCTTCGGCGAAGAAACCTGCGCGGTGGCGGATGAGCTTTTGAAAATGCATACCGTGGTATTGAATCTTGAAAATACCAACAAGGATGTTTCACGCCGCATTATTGATTTTCTGAGCGGTGTCGCCTATGCAAACGGGGGCAAAATTAAGCGGGTCGCCACAAGTACGTTTATCATAACGCCTTATAATGTTGACCTGACGGGCGACGACGTTTTAGATGAATTGGAAAACAACGGTGTTTATTTTTAATGGACAAACTGTCGGCTGATACAATCTTTGAAGCAAAACTTTGCGATGCCGTGCGCCTGGCACAAAGCGGAGTCCAGCCCCGCTTTGTGGGTTTTTTGGACGAACGTCAGGCGCTGGCGGCACAAAAGATAATGAATCATATTCCATTTAAAAACTATATGCTCTGCGGCGGATATGACGGCTCGGAGCGTGTAGTTTTTGGCGCATTTCCGGACTTTATTGCGCCGGACGCCGCCAAGTTTCCCATTACCCCGGTTACCGCAAGTTATCGCAGCTGCGACGAACTCAGCCATCGTGATTTTCTGGGCGCTCTTCTTGCAAACGGGATTCAGCGCGAAACGCTGGGGGACATTCTTGTGGAAGAAGGCCGCTGTGTGATTTTCTCCCGCAGTGAGATTACAGACTATATTCTATCCCAGACAACAAAAATCGGCAGGGTAGGCGTCCAATTGGCCAAAGGCGCTTCGCAGCCGTTGCCGCTTGGCAGAAACTTTGAGGATTTTTCCGCGGTTGTCGCTTCCGCGCGGCTGGACTGTATTGTTGCAGCCGCCATAGGCACAAGCAGGGAAAAGTCATCCGAGATGATTCGCGCCGGTCTGGTCATGCTCAACCATGAGGTGAATACTTCGATATCGGCGATTGTCACGCAGGACAGCAAATTATCGATTCGGGGAAAGGGCCGCTTTGTTCTTGACCGCCTTGGACCCATGACAAAAAAAGGCAGGCTGAGTATTGCAGGCAGGAAATATATTTAACGGAGGGCTCCAAAATGTTATCAATGAACGACATTATTAATGCCAGCTTCAGAAAATCCGGTTTTTCCGGTTATCGTACCGATGATGTGGACCAGTTTATCGATCAGGTAAAAGAATCCTATGATGTACTTATCAAAAAAGATATCGAGCAAAAAGAGGCATATGAAAGACTGAAGACGGAAAATGAACAGCTTCTTGAAAAAATTAAAATTTTAGCGGCGAAAGTGGAAGAATACCGTGTGGAGGAAGATGAAATCAAGAACGCACTTGTGAGCGCTCAAAAACTAGGCGATGCATCAATCCGCGAGTCCCGCCACAAAGCTGAAATTATTATTAAGGATGCAAATATAAAAGCGGAGCGGATTGTATCCGGCGCAAAGCAGAGCGTAGTTGAGCAGAGGAAAGAACTCGAACGTCTGCAGCAAACCGTGTCAGATTTCCGTTCCAAACTGTTAAACCTTTACAAAGAGCACCTTACGATGATTGATGCTCTGCCGACACACAAGCCGGAACCGAAACCGGCGCCTCTGCAAAACGAAAATGTTCTTGTGACGGAACCAGTCGTTGCCGTTCCTGCACCGAAAAATGAGGAACAGGCCCCCGAAGAAAAAGTTTCCGCTGAAAAACAGGATTCTTTTTTCAACGCCGAAGTTTCCAACTTCGAGGAGGATATACTACCGGTGGAGGGAAAACCAAAGCACTTCAGTTCCATTCAATTCAGTGATGAATATGATATCGCTGATGATACGGATTCTCCGGACGGTATCTTTAATCATAATCAATAATCAAACCGTACCGCAAGCCGATGGTGTGAAATGTCCCCGTTGCTGGAGCTATAGCAGCACGGTTGGGGAAAATACCCAATACCCTGATGTTTGCAGCCACTGTGCACAGGCTTTGAAATAATTGCGAGAAGGGCGGGCTTTTCTGGTTCGCTCTTTTCTAATTTTTGAATAAAAGGGGAAATTCTATTGGCAATCATTGTTTTATTGATCTCGGCGGCGGCTGTCGCCATCGATCAGATTCTCAAATTACTGGTTACATCAAATTTAAAACCGGATACCGGTGTGACAGTTATCAACGGCTTTCTAAAGTTTTTTTATCTTAAAAACAAGGGAGCGGCGTTTGGAATGCTGCAAAATCAGAGATGGTTTTTTGTTGTGGTTACCCTGACGATTTCCATCGTCATTATTTATGCCCTGTTCAACTATAAGAATCATAATTTCTTTTCCTATGCCGCCAGCGCGTTGATTGTCGGCGGAGGAATCGGGAATATGATTGATCGGGTACTGCATGGCTATGTAATTGACTATATCTCTGTTAGCTTTTTTCCTCCGATTTTCAATTTTGCCGATTGTTGCGTTACGGTCGGAACAATATTTTTGATGATCCATATTTTGTTTTTTTCCGATTTAAACAGTAATGAAGAAAAGGTCATCCGTACAAAATAATGCAGAATATTTTGAAAATTATCATACAGCAGGGAGACTCCGGTGTGAGACTGGACAAGCTAATCAGCGTGAAAACTGAAAATATGACGCGTTCCGCAGCCGAAAAACTGATAGCCGAGGGCAATGCGACCCTGAACGGCAACTGTCTTACGAAAAGTTATCGGGGAGCGGTTGGCGACTGCATCGACCTTTTGGTTCCGGAACCGGAAAAACTGGACGTTCTCTCAGAGGATATTCCTCTTGAAATCATGTATGAAGATTCGGATTTGCTTGTTGTCAACAAGCCTAAGGGCATGGTGGTTCACCCCGCCGTCGGAAATTACACCGGCACGCTTGTCAATGCGCTTTTGGCGCATTGCGGTGATTCGCTTTCCGGGATTAACGGAGTCATCCGGCCCGGAATTGTGCACCGCATCGATAAGGACACAAGCGGCTTGTTAATTGTAGCCAAAAATGATTTTGCTCATCAAAAGTTAGCCGCGCAGATAAAAGCGCATAGCTTTACACGTCTGTATGAAGCCGTTGTTCATGGCAATTTGAAAGAGGATGACGGAACAATCGACGCACCAATCGGGCGACATCCGGTTCAACGGAAAATGATGGCTGTAACCGAAAAGAACGCGCGCAGCGCCATTACGCATTATCATGTACTTGCACGGTACGATGGCTTTACCCATGTACAGTGCAAGCTGGAAACAGGTCGCACGCATCAGATTCGGGTGCATATGGCATACATCGGGCATCCGATTGCGGGGGATACGGTCTACGGACCTAAAAAGGCTGTTCCGAATTTAAATGGCCAGTGCCTTCATGCAAGAATAATTGGATTTCTTCATCCGCGGGATGGCCGTTATATTGAAATAACCAGCGACCTTCCTGCTTACTTTATTCAGTTTTTAGAAAAGCTAAAGCAGTATTAACTTAGAATAAGGCGGGTCTTTGACATGGATGACGAAACTCTGCATGTTCGGTATCTCATTGTAATCGCAGCTGTGCTGTTTGCGTTGATTATAGGATATAATGCTTTTTATGTGCCGGATGTTTCCATGTCGGATATTACCGTCATGACGGATGTTTCCTCTTCGACTGATGAAACGTATATCCCAAAGGCGGATTCCGCTGCTGCGGCATCTGATACTTCATCCAAACAGGAAAGAACCGTTAGTACGGCAGGCAGTGTACCGGCTGTGAACGGAAAAATCAATATAAACACTGCTACCGCCCAGCAAATGAGTGACGGGCTTGATGGAATCGGTGATGTAATGGCAAAACGAATTGTGGATTACCGCGTAAAAAACGGAAAGTTCAAAAGCATTGAAGAAATTAAAAACGTAAGCGGGATTGGCGATAAGACATTCGCGAATCTCAAAGATCATATAATTGTATAACGAAACAGCCATGAGTTATGCTCATGGCTGTTGGTCTATTCATTTTCTTTTTTAGTTTCCGTTGCGATTGCCGTGTTGTTTTTTCGGTAAAGTCGCGCGGCCTTTTCAATTTCAGGAAGAGCCCTTTGCGCCGTATGGATGTAACGGAACAGCTTGACAACAAGACAACTGCTTAACACAGACGTGACGGCCATCATTACTGCTGAAATGATACTGAGTACAGCCATGACCGCCATGAATCTGGATTTTCCGTATTTACTGTTTTTCATTCTATAAAACCTTCTTTCTTAATCGCCAAAACTAATTCCGATGTCCCGTGCAGTCTGAATGACATCGCAGTCCTTTGGGACGCCCTTCAGTTTCCCGGCAACCTCACTCAATGGGACAGGAACAATGCAGCCATTTTGAAGTGCAACCATATTTCCGTAATTTTTATCGGAAATCAATTTTGCCGCTGCGGTGCCAAACCGAGTTGCGAGCAACCTGTCGTAAGGGCACGGACTTCCTCCACGCTGAAAATGCCCGGGGACGGTAACACGGATTTCCTGGCCGGTTCTTTCACTTATTTCCTGTGAAAGGCGATAGGAAATAGATGGGTACAGCATATTGGCTCTGGCTGTCTTAAATTCCTTTTTCCCCATTTTAGATTCCGACTGCGATATTACGCCTTCAGCCACTGCTAAAATGGAAAAACGCTTTCCGTGCTTGTTGCGTTGGTCGAGTGTTTGTGCAATGCTGTCAATATTGTATGGAATCTCCGGCAGCAGAATGACGTCCGCACCACCGGAAATTCCCGCGTGCAGTGTCAGCCAACCCGCTTTATGGCCCATGATTTCCACAATGAACACCCTTCCATGAGAAGTTGCGGTTGTATGGATGCAGTCCAGTACATTCGTTGCAATTTCCATTGCGCTGCTGAAACCGAAGGTCATATCGGTTCCCCAAACATCGTTGTCAATTGTTTTAGGCAGCGTGACAATATCGAGGCCTTCTTCACTCAGTAAATTTGCAGTTTTATGTGTGCCGTTGCCTCCCAGAATGACCAAACAATCGAGCTTCATTTTTCTGTAGTTGTCTTTCATATTTTGGACTTTGTCGATGCTGTTTTCGTCTATGACACGCATCAGTTTGAATGGCTGCCGGGAAGTGCCGAGGATAGTGCCACCAAGGGTAAGAATGCCGGAGAAATTATCCGGTTTCATCCGTTTATAGCTGCCGTCAATCAGCCCCCGATACCCGTCATTGATTCCATATATTTCAATATTTTCTCCGAATTGAACGTACAGCGCTTTTGCAACGCCGCGAATAGCCGCATTCAATCCCTGACAGTCACCGCCGCTTGTTAAAATGCCGATCCTTTTCATATCTTCACTCTTTCCGTCATTCTTTTGCACTTATTCTATTAGTTCTGAGCTGTAAATTGGGCGAAAAGGTTTACTGCTGTCCTGTTCGATCAATTTTTTTACCGACTCCTGTGCCAGGCGCGAAAACTCAGTCTGACAGTTGCAAGGGGCTTTTCCGCGCTTGTCTATATGGATATATACCGTGTCTGGCTGCATGATCCGTGCATTGATATTGTCGCTCAGCATCAAGTTTAAGATGGAAAATGCCCGCTTTTTCAGATCTTCGTCCTCAACGGGAAATACGAGTTCCACACGCCGGTCAAGATTGCGCTGCATCCAATCAGCGCTCCCCATATATATTTTAGGATTCCCTGCATTTTCAAATTTAAAAATTCTGCTGTGCTCCAGCAGCTGCCCTATGATGCTGTAAACAGTAATATTTTCACTGACTTCGGGCAGTCCGGGAATCAGGCAGCAGATGCCGCGAATCAACAGGCGCACCGGCACATTGGATTGGGAGGCTTTATAAAGCAATGAAATGAAATCCGGATCAACCAGGGAATTTACTTTTACGGTAATGCCACAAGGGAACCCCTGAATGGAATTTGCGATTTCCTTCTCGATCATACGCTGAAAAAAGTTTCTCATGCCGTGCGGCGCAACCACAAATCTGTTATACTCCGGCGGACGGGAGTATCCGGTCAGCACGTTAAACAGGGAAGAGGCATCGGTTCCGTACGGTTCTTTGCAGGTAAAAATACCGATATCGGTGTAAATTTTAGCCGTAGAGTCATTATAATTTCCCGTACCCATATGAAGGTAACGGCGGATTCCGTCCTCGTCACGGCGTACCACCAGCAAGATTTTGCAGTGCGTTTTCAGGCCGGCCAGTCCGTAAATAACGTGACATCCCGCTTCTTCCAGCTTTTTTGCCCAAATAATATTGTTTTCTTCATCGAACCGTGCTTTCAGTTCAACCAGTACGGTGACCTGTTTGCCGTTTTCCGCCGCCTTAATCAGCGCCGCAATAATCGGTGAATGTCCGCTTACGCGGTAAAGAGTTTGCTTGATAGCCAGTACATCTTTATCTACCGCAGCCCTGCGGACAAAGTCAACAACGGTTTCAAAGCTTTCATAGGGATGGTGAACCATCCTGTCCTTCTCGCGGATGGCCTCAAAAATATCGTCGTAGCCCCAAAAATCAGCGGGGGGATAAACCGGTTTAATCGGTTTAAAACACAGATTGCAATATTCGGGGATGGAAGCAAATTTAGAAAAAAAGGTTAAGTCAAGCGGACCGGGCAGCTCGTATATTTCATCCAGACTGATATCAAGCATGTCAATTAGAAATTCTTTGGTTTCCGAGTCGCATTTTTGCATTAGCTCAAGACGCACAGGTTTGCCGCGTTTGCGCTTTTTTATGGATTTTTGTATTTCTATCAATAAGTCCTCTGATTCTTCATCAATGTCGAGGTCCGAATTGCGCGTCATGCGAAAAGGACAGGCGGACTTTATATCGCTCAGTTCAAACAATTCCTCAAGTTTGTAAATAATGACATTCTCCAAAAGAACATATGCCTTTCCGTGATCGGAAGGCACCTGAAGATATCGGGAAAGAATCGACGGCACCTGTACCACGGCGAAGTAGGAATCCTCTTCACCCTTCAGTCTGACCGCAATGTTTAGGCTTTTATTCGCAAGCAGAGGAAAAGGGCGGCTTGTATCCACCGCAAGCGGTGTCAGTACGGGAAAGAGCACTTTGTCGAAATAATCGGAAATGAAATGCTTTTGTTCATGATTCATTTCTTCAGGAAATATAAAACTGATGTCTGCCTTTTTCATTGCAGGCACAATAGAGCGATGCAGGCAGGAATACTGTTTTTCTGTGAAGGCATGAATCTTTTTAGAAAGAAGAGGTAAAAGCTGTTTTGGCATCAAGCCGGAAGGGTCTTCAACGCGATAGTCGGAAATCACCTGTTCTTTTACGCCGGCTACCCGGACCATAAAAAATTCATCCAGATTGGAAGCGGAAATAGCAAGAAAGCGAATGCGTTCCATAATCGGATTTTCTTTTTTAAATGCCTCTTCCAACACCCGGGCATTAAAGTCCATCCAGCTCAATTCACGGTTTATATATGGAAAACTTGTTTTTTCTGTTTTATTATTCATTGTAACCACGCAGCCTTTTTTATAGTAGGGATGCCTTGATCGTCAGTACCGGATTGTACCCAAAAACTTCTTTGAAAAACGGCGCACACTGGTCAAACGCCCATTTTTCAAGATATAAATTATCATTGCTTTCCGCGGTAATCAACAGTTTGTCATTTTGAAGCTTAACCTTTATGTCTTTCAGTTTTTGTTTCTGTGATTTATCGAGAGTGTTTGCAAGCCTGAAAATCGCAACCAGCTTCGATACAATCAGCCTGTTTTTGTCGCTGATGCGAACAAATTCAACATCGTCGTAATTTGGCACATCATATTCATTGTAACGCGCAACATATGCCGTTATGAGCATTTCATCATCGGTCATCCCGTAAACGTCGATATCTTTTATCAGATCGAATGTACTTAAAAGATGCTGCTTGGCAGTGACATAGTGTCCGCTGTCGTGCAAGATGGCAGCCAGTTCCAAAAGAAGTCTTTTCCGGTGGTCAAGGCCATGTGCACCTTTCATTTTATCAAAAATACGGCAGGCAAACTTTCTGATATTATCCGAGTGTTTTTGGTTGCAGTTATAAGTCTTGGCGATTTCCTGCGCACAGGAGATTGCATTTTCCCTGACATGTTCAAAGTATTCATCCCCGCTTTTCGGAATGAGCATCTGACGCATCAGTGCGTCCCATAGTTCAACCTTAGGTGAAATGATAAGGTCGGATGTGGTAAATTCAATCAGACAGATATAAATAGCCAAAGCAGAATATAGAAGTTCCGCAGTTTCTTCGTTGATGCCGTACTGCAGACTGATCTTTTCCTGAGACATGGAGCGTATCCGTTTGAATAAATCGGTGAGCATTCCTGCGGGAATTGTATAGCTTTCATTCACAGGCTCCACACCGCAGATTTTTGCAATCAGCTGAATTTCATTTCCTGTAAGAATCAGATTTGAAACAATCCCCTTGCTGAATGGAATGCAAATATGGCCGATAATCGAATTCAGATACTCTTCCACGACGGTATAAAAATCTTCGGTAAGCTCCTGAATGTTTCCCAGCATATCATGCAGTTTTAACGCGCCCATCGGTATGTTTTGAGAGAAAACCATGTGTTTGCCGTTATATACGGAAAATCCGATTGTCCCCGCGCCTATATAAGAGATCAGTGCGTTTTCACTTTTTTTATTTTCCATTTTATTAAGAGAGTTCAGGATTTCAGAATAGATCAGCGTTTTCTCCTGATCATCTTCAAGTACCTGAACAGTCATATCATTTTGGATTTTCAGCTGATCAACTACATAAGACTTGTTTTTAGCGTCTCTGAAAGCAGTGGTTGCTACAACCTTGCACTGGTCGACACCGTATTCACTCATAATGGAAGAATAGCCATGCAGCACACCGGAAAGCTCACGCAGGCTTTCAAATCTGATTTTGCCTTCCGTAAATACCTCGTGCCCAAGATTCAGGGGATACTCCAGTATATCCAGGTCGACAATTTCTCCTTTTTTCAGCTGGGAGATTCTCATTTTTAGCATGTTGGAACCAATATCAATTACTGCTGCCACTTTAATATTTTTTTTTCTATTCAAAGCGCGACACCACCAATGCTGATTTTTATAAAATGATTATAGCAAATGTTTATTCGTTCATCAACATTTTACGATGTTTCTGACGACTTTATTTCAAATTTAGATATTTTTTACCCTTTTGTCTGCAGACTCTATTATTTTATTGCAGCGTAGATGTATTTATGTGTTAATAAAGAAAAAGTCAAAAATCAGCCAAAGAAATAATATAACAAAGATAGATGCTTATAGAAATTAGCATGTGATATGATAATAGAAAGCTTTATGTCAGCCAGCATATGGTTTGGTTTGAGATAGAGAAATTAAGCTTATGATGCAGCTTCAGTGAAGCCGAATTATCGACAATGATTTGAGCGTATGGAATATATCCTTCGGCAAGAAAGTGATTGGTAAGGAATGTTTCCAGTGCAACCGCAAATCCTTGCCGGCGATATTCCGGCAATACCTCCAGCATTCCCATGGAACCTTCTGCATGTGATCCGATAAATCCGACAAGCCTGTCCTCTACAAATGCACCGAACATCGCACCGGATTTCAAACGGTCGAGCACATACTCTTCATCATCCATATGAGAGTAGTGCTCCAATACAAATGGCAGATAAGACTCATCAAGCCCTCGAATGACCGCTGTAGAATTTGGTACGGGTAGCGGTTCCTTTTTAAAATACGCTGCCTGATAACACATTGTTTCATCATGGAGCATAAATTTATTTTGGACAGCGTCAATATAAAAATTTTGATGTGCTACGAACAGATCAGCGTGTTTCACAGTAGATATCATTCTGCTCGCTGTTTTTTCATCTTCCGTACTCATCATATATGTTCCGCAAACGGTATCGAAAAGCAGGACGCCCTGATCGGTGGCCTGTAATATTTCGCTATTTCCTCTTACGATGCTTTCCAGCATATCCACATGTATGAGGGAGTCCTTTGCTAAAAAGTCAATTGCCTGTTTCGTAGTCATAGAATCATTTCCTTAATCATTTTCATATAAATACTGGACTTTGGGTATTTGTCGACCCTCACGATAAAAAACAGCACCTGCAAAAAAGCGGGTGCTGTTTTTTGGCGGAGAGGAAGCGACTCGAACGCTCAATGCCTTGCGGCACACCACATTTCCAATGTGGCTCCTTACCATTAGAATACCTCTCCGAATGGCAGCTGTGTTGCTTTAATATTGAGCAACTATGATATTATATCGGATGTTTCGTCAAAAATCAAGTCCTAAATTGCAGATATTTACAGTTTTAAAGAAATTCCCGCATTTTGGTATTGCACAGTGTATGTTAGTGTTATAATATAACAATAGAGTTGCTAATATTTAGGAGGTATCAGATTGAAAAGAACTGAAATAACCGAATTATATTCAAAAACAGCGGAACTCGGCGGAAAAATGGTAACGGTTTGCGGCTGGGTACGCACAATTCGAGATTCTAAGGCGCTTGGTTTTATTGAACTTAACGACGGAAGCTGTTTTAAGGGAGTTCAAATTGTATTTGAGGCCGTAAAAATTCAAAATTTTACTGAAGTTGCAAAGTTGAATGTTGGTTCTGCGGTCATCGTATCGGGTGAATTGATTGTAACGCCGGAGGCGAAGCAGCCTTTTGAAATTCATGCTGCACAGATTGAAATTGAAGGTTTGTCTACGCCGGATTATCCTCTTCAGAAAAAACGCCATTCATTGGAATATCTGCGTACGATTGCCCATCTGCGCCCGCGTACCAATACGTTCAGCGCGGCATTTCGTGTTCGTTCCGCTGCGGCATATGCGATTCATAAATTTTTCAATGAAAATGATTTTGTTTATGCTCATACTCCGCTGATTACCGGCAGTGACGCTGAGGGAGCGGGCGAAATGTTCTGTGTGACGACTCTTGATGCCGAAAATCTTCCGCGCACCGAAAACGGCGCAGTTGATTACACGCAGGACTTTTTCCAAAAGCACACTTCACTGACTGTATCCGGGCAGCTTGAGGCCGAATGCATGGCCATGGCTTTTGGCAAGGTTTATACCTTCGGGCCAACCTTTCGTGCTGAAAAATCTTACACCCAGAGACATGCCGCTGAGTTTTGGATGATTGAGCCGGAAATTGCATTTGCTGATTTGCAGGATGACATGAAGCTTGCCGAAGACATGATTAAATTTGTTATTCAATATGTTATGGAAACCTGCCCTGATGATATTGCGTTTTTCAATCAATTTATTGATAAAGGACTTGTTGAACGTCTGCAAAATGTAGTCGATTCTGATTTTGCCAGTGTAACCTATACGGAAGCGGTCGACATTTTGAAGACAAACAACGATCAGTTTGAGTATAAAGTCGAATGGGGAACCGATCTTCAGACAGAGCATGAAAAATATTTAACAGAGCATGTCTATGGAAAACCTGTTTTCGTAACCGATTATCCGAAAGAAATTAAAGCTTTTTATATGCGTATGAATGATGACGGGAAAACGGTGGCTGCGGTTGACCTGCTGGTGCCGGGCATTGGTGAAATTATCGGAGGAAGCCAGCGTGAGGAACGTATGGATGTTTTGCTGCAGCGTATGAAGGACTTTCATTTGGATGAGGAAAATTATTGGTGGTATCTGGACTTGAGGCGCTATGGCGGCACAAAGCATGCCGGTTATGGCCTTGGCTTTGAGCGCCTTGTGATGTACCTTACAGGGATTGCAAATATACGTGATGTACTGCCGTTCCCGCGTACAACCGGAACCGCGGAATTTTAGAAAGGATGTGTATACTATGGCCATGTGGAAAGAAAGCTTAAAAATTGGTGTTCCGCTCATTGACGGCGAACACAAGGAATTATGTGACCGGATTGATCAACTCTTTGCCGCCTGTAATCAGGGAAAAGGTAAGGATGAAATTTTTAAAACGCTGGAATTTCTTGAGGGTTACACAATCAAACATTTTTCAGACGAGGAAAAACTGCAGCGGAGCAGTTCTTATCCAAAATGCAAGGAACATAAAGAATTGCACGATTATTTCAAAAATCAGATTGCGGATTTGAAAAAGGAGCTTGCAAAAGAAGGTGCGACCATTGCGGTGGTTTCAAAGACCAACTATTTCCTGATGAACTGGCTGCTAAGCCATATTCAAAGGGTGGACAGCGAACTTGCTCAGTATTTGAAGTAGTTTGGTTATGGCCGTTCGGGCATTTTCCTGACGAGATATACAGAAATGTGTGTGTGTTACTCAAATTAAATGAACAATGATGATAAAAATGCAGGATTTTTATTTTTAACTTGCAATTAATCCTGAATTATATTAAAATAATAAGAGTTTACATATGTATTTTGCATATTATTATAGGGAGATGCTCATGTTGCAATTTTTATCCATGTCAGATTCTGAGCTGTTAAATGTGAAGGCAGACTTACAGAATCGGTATAACCAATTCAAAGCGCAGGGTCTTAAACTGAATATGGCGCGGGGAAAGCCGGCGACGGATCAACTGGATCTTTCCATGAAAATGCTGGATACGCTTAACTCGGGATCCGATATGCATTCGTCAACCGGAGATGACTGCCGCAACTATGGTTTGCCTGATGGACTGCCGGAACTGAGGAAGTTGTTCGCGGAATTGATGGGTGTGGACGACCACAACATTCTTGTCGGAGGAAATTCAAGTCTCAATATGATGTTTGATGCGGTATCCTGTGCTATGACACATGGTTTTGCAGGCTGTGAACCATGGGGCAAGCAAGGCAATATTAAATTTTTATGCCCTTCGCCAGGCTACGACAGGCATTTTGCCATTACGGAATACTTTGGGTTTGAATTGATTACTGTGCCAATGCTTGCTACCGGCCCGGATATGGATGTTGTAGAAAAGCTGGTTGCGAATGACACGGCGATTAAAGGCATTTGGTGTGTACCAAAATATTCCAATCCTACTGGCATTACGTATTCCGATGAAACCGTTCGGCGCTTTGCGGCCTTAAAGCCTGCGGCTAAGGACTTTAAAATTTTCTGGGATAATGCTTACTGTGTTCATGACTTAACGGATACTCCCGACACTTTGCTGAACCTGTGGCAAGAATGCAGAAAATCTCGGAACATTGATCTGCCTATTTTCTTTGCATCCACCAGTAAGATCACTTTTCCCGGTGCGGGCATTGCGGCCATGGGTGCGAGCGAAAGCAACCTTACCGTTCTGAGGGAACATTATTCCTTTCAGACGATTGGGCCGGATAAACTGAATCAACTGCGCCATATTTATTTCTTTAAGAACTTGAATGGTATTATGGACCATATGGCAAAGCACCGTGCACTGTTGGAGCCAAAGTTTAAAACAGTGATTGGAAAGCTTGAATCTGAACTGGGGGACAAAGGGGTTGCCAACTGGACCGACCCGAACGGTGGCTACTTTATCAGTGTCGATGTTTTGGATGGCTGCGCAAAGCGCGTTGTGTCTCTTTGCAAAGAAGCCGGCGTAACCCTTACCGGCGCGGGTGCAACGTATCCGTACGGAAAGGATCCAAATGATCGAAACATCCGGGTTGCACCGACATATCCGCCTGTTGCGGAGCTCGATCAGGCAATGAATTTGTTCTGTATCTGTGTACAGCTTGCTGCAGCTGAAAAATTGTTAAAAAAATAAGAGAAGGGGAGCGCCGCTCCCCTTTTTATTTTGGTTGCATGTATTAATAATCTTGTCAAATTGATTGACTTTTTGAGGCAATAACAATATAATAAACCTTGTTACGTCTGCGAGGAATCACAGAAAACCACAAATTGGAGGATTTACGAATGAAGCGAGTAGCAAAACCAGTTTTTTTCATCGTCGCCCTCCTCATACTGTTTTTAACTTATACCGCCACCTTTGGTATTAAGGGACAAAACGGGGATAATTCGAACACCTACATAAAAGGTGTAAGCGACATTAGATGGGGAATTGACATCAACGGCGGCGTCGAGGCTACATTCAGCCCCGAAACAACAACCAAGGCAACCAAAGAACAAATTGATTCAGCTAAATCAATTATTGAGGTTCGCATGACCAGCAAACACATTACCGATTATGAGTTATATACTGATTATGATCATGATCGTATTATTGTTCGCTTCCCATGGAAGAACGGCGAAAAGACTTTTGACCCTGAAAGTGCGATTCAGGAGCTTTCCGCAACGGCAATGCTTACTTTCCGTGAAGGCGGCGAGTATACAACGACGGAAACCGGCTCCGATGGACAACCCATCTATAAAACTCCAAAGGGCACAACAGCATCAACTGTTATATTACAGGGCAGCGACATTAAAAGTGCCAAAGCTGAAATGTCACAGGATCAGACAACCGGTTCGTCAACATACCTGGTCGGTCTTGAACTGAACGACAGCGGTACGGAAAAATTTGCCGAAGCCACCGAGAGGCTCGAGGGTAAGGTTATCTCAATCTGGATGGATGATGTGATGATCTCAAGCCCGACGGTGAACGCTGTTATCTCAGATGGCAAATGTACGATTGAAGGCAATTTTACCGCAGCTGAAGCATCCGCTTTAGCGAATAAAATTACCGCAGGTGCACTTCCATTTAAGCTGACTACTTCCAATTTCAGTACAATCAGCCCTCTGCTGGGAGCGTCTTCCCTGCACGCAATGCTGATTGCAGGCAGTATTGCTTTCGCTCTCATCTGTATCTTTATGCTCCTCGTTTTCAGACTTCCGGGCATTGTTGCGATTATAGCGCTGCTCGGACAAATCGGGTTGTCATTTGCTGCTGTTTCGGGATACTTCCCCTTTATAAACAGCTTTACAATGACCTTGCCCGGTATCGCCGGTATCATACTCTCTATCGGCATGGGTGTTGATGCGAACATCATTACCGCATCAAGAATCAAAGAAGAGCTCTGGGCTGGAAAAACACTTGACGGTGCTATCCAAAAAGGTGACGACAACAGCTTCTGGGCAATTTTTGACGGCAACATTACCGTTATTATCGTTGCTTTGATCCTGATGGGCGTTTTCGGACCTACAAACATTCTATCAATGCTGTTTGGTCCTTCTACCACCGGCTCTATTTATTCTTTCGGCTATACTCTGCTCGTTGGTATTATCGGCAACTTCGTGTTTGGTGTAACGGCTACCCGTTTGATGACAAAGTCCATCTCCGGGTATAAGTTTGCACGCAGCAAATGGTTATATGGAGGTGCCGCGGAATGAAAACCTTTAGTATAAAATTCTTTGAGAACAGAAAAATCTTTTTTGGCATTTCACTCGGAATTATGGCCATCGGCCTGATTTTCAACATTATCTTCGGAACCCAGCTTGATATTCAGTTTACCGGCGGCGCTGTGATCAAGTATTCCTATACCGGAACAATTACGCAGGAAGCCGTAGAAAAGATTGTTCAGGATACCGCGAAAAAGGACGTCACGGTTCGTATCCTCGAAAATGTGAAATCTGCTGACGGTTCGACCTCCAAAAACAATGTTTCCATCTCTTTTGCAGGAACTGATTCTATTTCTATCGATAATCAGCAGGCAATTGCAAAAGCACTTGCAGTAAAATATCCCAATGCCGGTTTTCAGGTAGTTGAATCGAGTTCAGTCAATGCCTCCATGGGGCGCAGCTTTTTTGCAAAATGTATGGCAGCAGTCTTACTTGCTTCTCTGCTTCTGGTTCTATATATCGCGCTCAGATTTAAGAAAATCGGAGGCATGTCTGCCGGTGTCATGGCAATCATTGCTCTGATTCATGACGTTGCGATGGTTTATTTTACGTTCATCATATTCAGAATGCCGTTGAATGACAGCTTTATCGCGGTTGTGCTTACGATTTTAGGATATTCCCTGAATGATACGATTATCATTTATGACCGTATCAGAGAAAACCGCAGGCTTTTGGGGCCGAAGACCCCGAGCTCGGTATTGGTCAACACAAGCATTAACCAAACCTTTACGCGTTCTCTATACACCGCCGGATGTACTTTCTCTTCCATTGCGACAGTATATATTGTCGGCGCGGTCTTTGGACTATCCAGTGTAACTACTTTTGCACTGCCGATGATGGTTGGCGTTATAACCGGCTGCTATTCCTCTGTTTGTATTGCCGGCCCGCTGTATGTCATGTGGCAGGACCACAAAGCAGCGAAAAGGGCTGAAGCTAAAGGCTGATATTCCTGAGTAGGCTGATAATCCCTTATCACTAATGAATGCCACCGATGTCCGTCGGGCAACTCTTTTACGGTTGCCGGCGGTTATCGGTGGCTTTTTGTTGTCATGTGCTGAAATCTGAGACATTTTGATCCTTACACTGATAAAGAATAAATGTTGAATATTTTTTGTCAAAATGATACAATAAACAATTATGGGGTAGGTGTAGTGCGTGAATATAAAGAAGTGGCAAGTTTTTCCATGCGATTACCATTCTGCGGACAGAATATCGAAAGAATTAGGGATCCCTGAACTGCTTGCGGTTTTGCTGCAGGCGCGTGGAATTACGGAGCCGGATCATATCCGTGAATTGTTTCAATCCGATATGGAATTTTCAGACCCTTTTATGATGGCTGATATGCGTCAGGCGGCTGACCGCATTTTAAGTGCTGTGGACGGATTTGAGAAAATAGCCGTTTATGGTGATTACGATGCGGATGGAGTAACTTCCACCGCTATGCTTTATTCGTATCTGGAATCCTGCGGCGCAAATGTATTGTATTACATTCCCGAACGAGAAGGCGAGGGCTACGGCCTTAACATGAATGCCATTAAAATACTGCATGAGCAGCAGGTAAATTTAATTATTACGGTTGATAACGGTATTTCTTCTATTGAAGAAGTCCTTTATGCAAACAGCCTTTCCATAGATGTTGTGATTACAGACCATCATCGGCCGCGCGCGGAACTGCCAGCCGCCTGTGCCGTTGTTGATCCCTACAGAAGCGACTGTAAAAGCCCATTCAAGGACTTTTCCGGTGTCGGTATTGCTTTTAAACTCATTATGGCGCTTGAGGGGAAAGATCGTGACATTACGGCTCTGCTCGATAATTATGCCGATCTGGCCGCAATCGGAACCATTGGAGATATTGTTCCGCTGACGGGAGAAAACCGGAGCTTTGTTAAAGCGGGGCTGGAAATGATTTCGCGTACCGACCGAATTGGTTTACAGGCTTTGATTGAACAGGCCGGGATGGAAGGGCGCCGTTTAACTGCTGGCAACGTAGCCTTTTCGCTTGTTCCGCGCATCAACGCGACAGGCCGCATTGGCTCGCCTGACAGGGCGGTTCGCCTGCTGATTACCGAATTTCCGGATGAAGCGGGGGAGTTGTCTTCAGATATCAACGACGATAACGAATATCGGCGTCAGATTGAAAAAGAAATTTACGAAAAGGCACTGCAGCAGCTCAATGAACAGCCGGAGCGTCTTTATGACCGTGTTCTGGTCATTGCAGGCGAGAATTGGCGCCATGGCGTAATCGGCATTGTTTCCTCACGCATTACCGAACAATTTGGTAAACCAAGCATTATTATTTCTTATTCCGGCGATGAGGCCAAAGGTTCGGGCAGGAGTATTGAGGGTTTTTCGCTTTTTGAGGCCGTGCGTTCCTGCGAAAAATTACTTACCCAGTATGGCGGTCATCCAATGGCGGCTGGTTTGACTTTGCCAACGGGCAACATTCCGGAATTTCGAAAAGAATTGAATAATTATGCCGCTTTGCTCGCCCGCCCAATGCCAGTCCCGGTGCTAAAAATTGACTGTGTTTTAAAACCTGAACAGCTGACGATGGATATCCCCGACTATGTTCAGGCACTTGAACCCTTTGGCATGGGTAACCCGCTGCCGCTTTTTGGCTTGTATCATATGTCATTGTCCGACATCACACCGGTGGGCGGCGGAAAACACCTGCGTGTCACGGTGACACAGGGCAGCAGCACGGTGCGCTGTATGAAATTTGGAACTACTCTCGAGCAGTTCCCGTATCGTCCCGGCGATGTGCTTGACCTTGCAGTAACGCTTGAATCACGGGAATATAACGGAAAGAATACGCTTTCTGTTTTTATAAAGGATTTAAAACGATCCGACATGGATGTTGACGAAGTAATTTCCGGGCTTGCGCTTTATGAAAAATCGCAAAGACAGGAACAGATGACAAAAGATGAGCTGACAAATCTGATTCCGGACCGTGATGCCTTTGCTGCCGTTTACCGCGCGGTGCGCAGCAGCAACGGATTCTGCGGAGAAGCATCAACCCTTCTGTCACACGTTGATTCGGTGCAGGTCGGTTTTGGAAGACTGTTGACAGCGCTTGACGTACTTGCTGAACATAACCTTATCACATTGGTGAAATCCGGAACGACCTGTACAATTGAGATGGTTCATACTTCTCAAAAGGTGAATCTGTTTCAATCCAAAATATTGGATCAATTGAAATTATTAAAAAAGGCGGGTGAATAATATGGCATGGCCACTGATGACCTATGATCATTTAGTAGATTTAATCAAAGACAGCGAACACGACTATGACATGGATGTTATTGACCGTGCCTATCAGCTCGCGGTAAAGTCACATGAGGAACAAAAGCGCCTTTCCGGCGCCCCCTATATTTCTCATCCTGTTGCGGTTGCTTGCATCCTGGTTGAACTGGGTATGGATACCGAATCCGTTGCCGCCGGTCTTTTGCATGATGTTGTAGAGGACACACCGGTCAACTTGGAGCAGATCAAAAAAAGTTTCGGCATTGACATTGCTAATCTGACTGACGGAGTGACAAAGCTCGGCCGTATACCGTATTCTTCGAGAGAAGAACAGCAGGCCGAAAATTTACGCAAAATGCTTATTGCCATGGCAGAGGACATTCGTGTCATTATTATCAAACTGGCCGACCGCCTGCATAACATGCGTACCATTGAATTTATGCCGCCGCAAAAGCAACGGGATAAAGCGCTTGAGAACATGGAAGTCTATGCTCCTATCGCGCACCGCTTGGGTATACGGGCCGTAAAAGAGGAATTGGAAGATCTGTCCCTCCACTGCCTTGACCCGGTTGCCTATGAGGAAATTGAAAGCAGTCTCGCCCTGCGCAGCAATGAGCGAAAAGCGTTTATTGATCTGACTAAAAAAAGTATTTTTGAGCGTGTGTCACCGATTATCCCCAATGTCTATCTTGAGGGACGGGTGAAGAGCATAAACGGAATTTTCCGGAAGACCTTTATTCAGGGACGTTCCATGGACGAAATATATGATATCTACGCGGTGCGCGTGATTGTCGATACGGTGAATGACTGCTACAATGTTTTGGGTGTTATTCACGATATGTACCGTCCGATTCCGAACCGCTTTAAAGACTATATCTCCACGCCCAAACCGAATATGTACCAGTCTCTGCACACCACTGTGATCGGCAAGGACGGAATTCCGTTCGAAGTGCAGATCAGAACGTGGGAAATGCACCACACTGCCGAATACGGTATTGCCGCGCATTGGAAGTATAAACTGGGAATCGGAAACAAAAGCGGAGATTCGCTCGAACAGCGCTTGGCATGGATTCGGCAGATGCTTGAAAATCAGAAGGATAATGAAGATGCGACCGATCTGGTACGAACCATCAAATCAGATCTGGCTCCGGAAGAAGTATTTGTATTCACTCCTAGAGGCGACGTCATTAACCTGCCGTCGGGTTCAACCGTAATCGACTTTGCGTACGCCATCCACAGCGCTGTCGGCAACCGAATGATCGGAGCGAAAGTGGACAAGCGCATTGTGCCGATTGATTATAAAGTAAAAACAGGACAGATCATCGAAGTCCTGACTTCAAAAGAGACACATGGTCCAAGCCGTGACTGGCTGAAAATCGTAAAAACAAGCGAAGCGCGCAATAAAATTCGCGCATGGTTTAAGCGAGAGAAGCGCGACGAAAACATCATAGAAGGCAGAACGGAGCTTGAACGCGAATTTAGGCGAAACGGCATTGAATTGAGTGACAGCGAGCTTGCTGCTTTACTGGAAAAAATCGGTGCAAAACAAAACTGCGCCAGTGCGGACGACGTCTATTCTGCAATTGGCTACGGCGGAATTCAGCTTTGGAAAATCATGCCGAAAATCAAAGAAGACTACATGAAGGAAAAGCGTCCTGCCCCGACTGTACAGGTTCAGCCGGCCGCGAAGCAAACGTCGAAAAAGCCGGTGGGCGGTGTTACGGTTGACGGTATGGACAACTGTCTGATTAAGTTTTCACGCTGCTGCAATCCACTGCCGGGGGACGATATTATTGGCTTTATAACCCGTGGCTTTGGTGTTTCCATTCACAAACGCACCTGCTCAAACGTGCCCCAGAATTTGAAGGATGCACCGGAGCCGGAAAGATGGATTAGGGCTCACTGGACGGGCGTTGTAAAAGAGGAATTCAAATCTACGCTGGAGATTGTCGCAAACGACCGTTCCGGCCTTCTTGCAGACGTTACCCAGCAGCTTTTCAATATGCATATCTTTATTCATTCGCTTAATTCAAGGGAAACGAAGGATGGCAGTGCCGTTATATTCGCTACCATTACAATCAACGGTCTTGATCATCTGAACAGCATTATTAATCGTCTGACCAATATTGAGGGGATCATTTCCATCAAACGCTCATAACTGTTGGCTGAGGTGCTGTTACCATCAATATAAATGAAAGATATACGGAGGTATTGGAGTCTGCTATGAAAGTAACAAGAATAACCGGTGGGCCGCTGCCCACGAATTGCTATATTTTAACAGATGATGAAACCGGTTTGGCGGCGGTGATCGACCCCGGTTTTGAAGATGCGAAACTGACCGATGCGGTTTTGGCTGTTGGTGCGGAGAATGTAAAGGCCATTTTATTAACCCACGGGCATTTTGATCATATTATGGGGGTAAGTTATTTAAAGCGGCTGACAGGCGCAAAAATATATATTTATTGTGATGATATGCTGTTTACCAGCGACAGTTCTTTGAATTTGACATCCATGTTTACGCCGTATGAAACGGAACCGTTCACGGCGGATGTTGCGCTGAATGACGGTGATACTGTGGATGTCGGCAGTCTTAAAATCCGTGTCATGCACACACCGGGACATACGGTGGGCAGCTGCTGCTATCTTGTGGAGAATGCGATTTTCACGGGGGATACGCTGATGAAATGCAGCTGCGGCAGGACGGATTTTCCGACCGGTAGTTATCCACAGATGATAGATTCTTTAAAAAAGATTGAGAATCTGGAGGGAGACGGTCACGTTTACCCGGGACATGAGGGGGAAACAACGCTGGAGTACGAAAGAAAAAACAATCCGTATATGGGGAATGACGGCTTATGATTCTGATCATTGACGGACATTCTTTTCATTACGAAATGGAAAATTTGTGCCGCGTTTTCTTTCCGTACCAAAAAATAAAAGTGATGTCCGCTTTGTCCCCAGATCAAGAAGATGCCATGCTGATCTATACCGGCCTTGAGATTTTGCCGGACCGACCGCGGATATCCGCGCGTTTGGATATCGGAGCCTATCACAGCGTGAAATCGGAAACGCTCGGTTTGCCCGAAGGTACGGATGAAAAGGAACAGGAGCGCCGCATGGCAATTCTGCTGTTCCGGCTTCTGACGCAGTATTGCGGCTTCACTCCCAAGTGGGGAATTTTAACAGGCGTCAGGCCGGTAAAGCTGCTGCGCCGTTTGATTGCCGAAAAAGGTGAAAAGGAAGGGCCGGATTACTTTAGAAACCAGCTTCTCGTTTCCGATCAAAAAACAGATTTAAGTCTGTTAACCATGCGCAATGAGGAAAAAATCCTTGCGCGGTCAAAACCGGAATCATTCAGCCTGTATGTTTCCATTCCTTTCTGTCCGACACGCTGTTCTTACTGCTCTTTTGTATCGTCGTCGGTGGAAAAAACGGCAAAACTCATTCCACAATATCTTTCGCTTCTTTGCAATGAAATACGTTACACATCAAAAATAGCCGCCGACCTCAAACTGCGGCTTGAATCTGTTTATATTGGCGGAGGAACGCCGACGACGCTTTCTGCGGAACAGCTGGATGTTCTTCTAACCGTCATTTATGATAGTTTTGACATGTCCCCGTGTCATGAGTTTACAGTTGAAGCAGGAAGGCCGGACACTATTACCGTAGAAAAGCTGGACGCGATGAAAATGCACGGCGTTACGCGCATCAGCATCAATCCGCAGACCCTGAACGACGAAGTGCTGAAAATCATCGGCCGGCGCCATACAACAGCGCAGACCCTTGATGCTTTCACGGCAGCACGTAAACACGGTTTTGACAATATTAATATGGATTTAATAGCAGGACTGCCGCAGGACAGCGTGGAAAGCTTTATTTCAACACTGGATGCAGTTGTCCGTCTTGCCCCGGAAAGCATTACGGTGCATACGCTTGCTTTGAAGCGTTCGGCCAGAATCTTTCAGGAGGAAAGCGAACCTTTCAGCAGCGGCGCTCAGGCGGCGGAGATGCTTGACTATGCCGACGCAAGGCTGCTGGCGAACGGATACATTCCTTATTATCTTTACCGGCAAAGCCGCATGGTTGGTAATCTTGAAAATACCGGCTGGGCAAAACCTGGCTATGAAAGTCCATACAATGTCTTTATTATGGACGAAACACAAACAATACTTGCATGCGGAGCAGGTGCTGCCAGCAAAATAAAAGATCCGAATTCCGAGTGCCTGGAACGTATTTTTAACTTTAAATATCCCTATGAATATATCAACCGCTTTGAGGAAATGATTATTAGAAAAGATCAGGTGAAAACTGTTTATGACCAATTTTGTAGAGTATCAGAATGAACTCAGTAAGATAAACGCCGCGGCATCCACGCAGCCGGAAGAATTCGTTATGCAGACCGAGGAAGCTTACCACCAAAGCATTAAAACGATAGCGAAGAGCATAGCAAAACAAAAACAGGACTGCAGGCTGATCATGCTCTCCGGTCCGTCCAGCAGCGGAAAAACAACCACCTCAAATCTTTTGAAAAATGCTTTTCAGTCGATCGGGATCGGTTCGACAATTATTTCCCTTGATGATTTTTATCGGGGTGAACAGCAGGCACCGGTGCTTGCCAATGGCCAGCATGACTACGAGTCTGTCAATGCGCTTGATGTTTCTGAAATTGAAAAATGCCTTCTGAGTCTGATTGAAACCAATCACTGCACGATGCCGGTTTTTAATTTCGAGATTCACATGCCGTATCCGCACAGACGCCATGTATCGCTGAGAGAGCACGACATTGCAATCGTGGAAGGAATTCACGCTCTTAATCCGATCTTTATTGACAAACTGCCAAAACAGGGTGTCTGTAAAATTTATATCAGCGTAAAGCAGGGAATTCACGAGGGAAACAACGAGCTGTTTTCCGCAAATGGGATGCGGCTTGTGCGAAGGATTGTACGGGATTATAATTTCAGGGGCGCGAAACCGATTCGAACTCTAGAAATGTGGCCAACGGTGATGGACGGCGAAAGAAAATATATTAAGCCTTACCGGAGCAATGCTGATTATACAATCAACTCGCTGCATACCTATGAAACCTGTGTGCTGGTCAATCAGGCGATTCCTCTTTTGAAAACCGTTACGGCCGACTGTGTGCAGTATTCCCTGACGAAAAAGCTCATTGGCAGCCTAGAAAAATTCATTCCGATCGGCAGTGATGTCGTTCCTAAAGATTCTATTATCCGCGAGTTCATCGGCGGCGGGATATATTAATGAAATTGATTGCATTTCCTTTGCCGTTGGACTATAATTTCAGTAAGTAAATCTTAATAAAAGGAGTGTGTTATTATGGGACTGTTTGAAGATGTTGTTGTTAACGCGAAATCCGCGGTAAATGTTGTCGGTAAAAAAGCAGGTCAGTTTGTTGATGTTTCAAAACTCAGAATTAACGCTGCCGATTTAAACAACGAAATTTCAAAACGCTTTGAATCCCTTGGCAGAACGGTTTATGAAGCAAAAAAGACAGATAACGACTCGTCTGATTTGGTCAACGAGTGCATTACTGCAATAGATGATTTATACGAGCAGCTTGACGCCGTCAATGAACAACTGGTAGCCATGCGTGCCAGACTGGTTTGCAAGGGCTGTGGGCAGGAAAACCCGCAGAATGCGGATTATTGCAGCAAATGCGGTCATAAGCTTTCAGATGACTGAGAATCAACAGCAATTATAAGGAGAGGGGCGCTGAACCCCTCTTTTTCAATGTTTGAAATTGTGTTCATAATATTTTAATTTGTTTAGTATACTATTTATTGTGCAAGAATGCGTGTGATTATTTTGAAATGGATGTGTCGCAATGGAGAATAAAAGGACCGCAGCCGTTGGAAAACAGAGCTTTTTACACGGTGCCTTAATCCTGATGGTTGCTATTGCTCTGGTTAAAATTATTGGGGCGCTGTTTAAAATCCCGCTTGCGTGGATCCTTACACCTGTCGGAAACGGTTACTTTGGAAATGCATACGCTTTATATTTCCCCATTTTCAGTCTTGCTACGGCGGGTTTTCCGATTGCTATTTCAAGGCTGGTGTCAGAGAATTCCGCACGAGGCCGATACCGTGATATTCGTCAGATCCACACAGTATCCATAAAAATATTTTTGTTTCTCGGTATTGCCGCTTTTTCCATTATGTTTTTTGGCGCAAAGCCGTATGTGTCCTACGCAGTCGGTAATAATCCCCAGAATGCTCTCCCCGCTATTTATGCTTTAGCGCCGGCTATTTTCTTCAATAGCCTGATGGCGATTTACAGAGGCTATTATGAAGGACTGCGAAACATGTACCCGACTGCAATTTCTGAAATTGTGGAAGCGCTGAGCAAACTGGTTTTCGGACTTACTTTTGCTTCCCTTGTGATTCGGTCAGGTCTGAAAGAGTTTGCGGCAACCGGCACGGTTTACGGCGTTAAAATGGCTTCAGAGGAATACGCGAAAATTGCAACGCTTCCGTATGCGGCTGCAGGAGCGATTCTGGGCGTAACCATCGGCTCTGTTTTCGGATTCATCTATCTTTTTGTTTATCATAAAAGACACAGTGACGGCATAACGGAGGAAATGCTTCGTGTTTCTCCGCGTCCGCTGCCTATGAAACATACGACCTCCCGATTAATCAAAACTGCGATTCCAATCGCGCTTGGCTCGCTTGCCGTTAATCTTTCCACCTTTATCGACAGTACATTTTTACAAAAACGTATCAATGATATTATGGTGGACCATTCTCAGGTTATTATAAGCATGTATGCAAATGTAATGCCTGACTCGGTTGTTAAGCTAAACAATGTGCCTACTTTTTTATTTGGTTGTTTTTCAAACGCATCAACATTGTTTATGCTGGTGCCCGCCATTACGCAGGCATTCGGTGTGAGCGCTCTGCCGAACGTAACAGAGGCATGGACCAGCGGCAATCCGAAAAAGATTAGGCGCAGCATTGAATCAGTGCTGAGAATTGTGGCAATGATAACAATACCGGCGGGATTAGGACTTTCAGTGCTTTCCACCCCAATCGCGGCTTTGCTGTACGGAGCGCAAAATGCCCCAACAGTGATAGGGAAAATTCTTGTATTGCTTGGGCTGGGCGCAATCTTTGCCGCGATGAGCACGCCGATCAACAGTATGCTTCAGGCGGTGGGACGTGTTGATCTGCCTGTAAAGCTGCTGGCAGTCGGTTTGGCAATTAAGCTTGTGTTAAACTATACCTTGGTCGGAATACCTGAAATTAATGTGATGGGCGCCGGCACCGGAACTCTGGTCTGTTATATTTTCATCATGGTTTTTGCATTATTTTTCCTTTGCAGAGAGGCGAAAATTACACTTAATTTTGTGAGTATTTTTTTGAAGCCTCTTTTAGCTTCTATTATTTGTGTTTCTGCTGCGTTTTTTGTTCAAAAAGCAGGTGCAATGATCGGGTTGGGAAAACTTGCAACCTTATTTGCGATCCTGGTTGCCGGGGTTGTTTATGTCGCTTGTATGCTCTGGTTTAGGGCGTTGAATAAAAATGATATGCTCATGCTTCCAAAGGGACAAAAAATTGTGAAAATACTTGAAAAACATAATTGGATAAGGTAAAATGATAGAAGTTTATCTGATATTTTATTTCACAGGAGATATAAATTTTGAATTTTCAATTCAAGGAAAAATACAGCATGGAAGACCTGCTCAATATAATGGCAATACTCCGGTCACCGGAAGGCTGTCCATGGGACAGGGAACAAACCCACCGGAGTATACGTAACTGTTTTATTGAAGAGACGTATGAAGTTGTTGAGGCAATTGACAATGATGATACGGAACTTTTAAAAGAAGAGTTGGGTGATGTCCTTTTGCAGGTATTGTTTCATTCTCAGCTTGAAAACGAAACAAACAGTTTTGATTTTTCGGATGTTGTTGATGGCATTGCTAAAAAAATGGTGGTACGCCATCCTCATGTTTTTGGCAGCACGGTGGTGAACAGTTCCGAAGAGGTACTTGTCAATTGGGACGCAATCAAAAAAGAAACCAAAAATCAAACAACTCAAACAGAGGTTTTGCAGAGCGTTTCCAAAGCTTTGCCTGCGCTTATGCGCAGTGCCAAGGTTCAGCATAAAGCTGCGAAGGTGGGGTTTGACTGGCCTGACGTTTCCGGTGCGCTTGATAAAGTCATTGAAGAAACCCGTGAATTAGAAGAAGCGATAGACTATGGAAGCAGGGAAGACCGCATGGAGGAATTAGGCGACCTTTTGTTCTCTGTCGTCAATGTTTCGCGATTTTTAGAAGTTGAGCCTGAACAAGCCTTAAGCTTTTCCTGCAATAAATTTATCTCGCGTTTTCAAAAGATGGAACAGCTTGCAAAAGCCCGCCAAGCCGATATGTCTTCAATGACACTTGAACAGCTTGATTCACTTTGGAATGAAGCTAAGACAAATTAATCATTCTCAGCTTTCTGCTGTTGAATAATAATAAAAAAACGGAGGTCAAATATTATGAACAAAACAGAATTAATTGCTGCTGTTGCTGAAAAAGCAGGTATGCCCAAGAAAGATGCCGATAATGCTGTTAATGCAATGATTGACACAATCGTTAAAGCTGTTTCCGAAGATGAGAAAGTCCAAATTGTTGGTTTTGGTACATTTGAAGTACGCAGCCGCAGTGAAAGACAGGGCCGTGACCCGAGAACGAATTCTCCCATCACCATTCCCGCCTCAAAGGTCCCCGCTTTTAAGGCAGGTAAAGCATTTAAGGACGCCACAGCAAAATAAGTATGATTCTAACTGTTTAAAATTTAAAAGGCTGTAACAAACCTTAAAGTTACAGCCTTTTTATTATAGTGAGGAAAAATATGCGACTTGACAAATATTTAAAAATATCACGCATTATAAAACGCCGTACAATTGCGAATGAGGCATGCGACGCAGGCAGAGTTCTTGTAAACGGAAAGCCCGCCAGAGCTTCTTATGATGTGAAGGTTGATGATGTTTTGGAGCTGCAGCTTGGTTCACGCAGCGTAAAAGCACAGATAATCAGTGTGAATGAATATGCGAAAAAGGAAGCTGCGGCAGAAATGTATCGGATTCTGTCGGACGGGCCTGCGAACCTTTAAGTATATGTCCTTTAGCTTATGCATACAAATTGGTATGAATGAGTAGGAGGGTCTTGAAATGGCTGAAGAAAAAAAATCCGTTAAAGCCCCGCACAGCCTGATTCTTGAAAACCGCCGGTTGCTTACTGCCACTGGCGTTTCTAACGTTGACAGCTTTGACGAGCAGACAATCGTGGCTTATACCGATCTGGGGCAGCTGATTATCAAGGGGACAAAACTTCAGATTAATAAACTCAATATTGAGACCGGTGAACTGACGTTAAACGGCGATATCAGTTCTATGTCGTATTCTGAAAACCAGCTCACAGGCGGCTTTTTCTCAAGGCTGTTCAAATAGAGGAGTGAGGTCATTTGAACTTATCTCTCGCCGCTCAGCTCCAGGGATTTGTCATTTCAATTGCCGCCGGTGTGTTTTTAGGTGCGTATTACGATGTTTTCCGTATCTTCCGAACCGTTTTTCAGTCGGAGCGTCGCGCTGTGTTTTTTCAGGATTTATTTTATATGCTTTCAGCAGCGTTTATAACTTTTCTGTTGGCTTTGGGTGTTAATTACGGTGAAGTACGGTTTTATATTCTGGCGGGAGAAGCCATTGGCTGGTGTCTCTATTATTTAACGGTAGGTCTGGTAACTTACCGTGTATTTCGCTTTGTTTCCAAAATCGTTCGAAAACTCTTAATCATTCCAATGAAGAAATTAATTACTAAAATATCCCATTTCATTTTCTCTGTTATTAAAATAATTGTTAATAATACAAAAATAGTGGCGGTAAATCAGAAAAAACGCTTGAAACATCACCGTGAAATAGTGTATAATCATTTCAAAGCTAAAAGTAAAAAAAACAGCAAAGCTTAGGGGGCGGTGCTGAGTCATGAAGGTTATCAAGAGGAAAAAGCAGAAAGGCAGTTTTTTATTGCGTACGGCTGTGTTTGCTTTCGCGTTATATATTATTGTTGCGCTTGTTAACCAGCAGGTTCAGATTAGCCAAAAACGTCAGGAGCTTGCTGCAGTTAAGCAGAAAATTGTCATTCAGCAAGTAAAAAACGAAGACATAAAACATGCCCTGAGCACAGGCGCGAACGAAAACAGCGATTACATTGAGCGCGTTGCGCGCGAGAGCCTTAACTTTGCAAAGCCGGGGGAACGTGTTTTTGTTAATATTGCAGGTAATTAATCGCTCTATATTAAGGAGGAAATCACTTACATATGCAGCTTGAGGTAGGAACTATCCTGGAAGGAAAAGTTACGGGAATTACAAAATTCGGCGCTTTCGTGGAGTTGCCGGACGGCAAAACCGGTATGGTACACATTTCGGAGGTCGCACCCACTTTTGTTAAGGAAATACGCGACTTTGTTACTGAAAATCAAACGGTGAAAGTCAAAGTGATGAGCATCAGCGAAGACGGGAAAGTCAGCCTTTCAATGAAGAAGGCAATTCCGCCGGCGCCGCGAAGCAACTCTCCTGCTCCCCGTGCAACCAGGCCGGGCAGTTATGAGTGGCAGGGCAAAAGAAACGATGCTTCAAGCTTTGAGGATATGATGTCCAAGTTCAAGCAAACAAGTGATGAAAAAATGTCGGATCTAAAAAAATGTGTGGAGTCAAAGCGCGGCGGCTTTTCCAAACATGGCGGCGGTACCAGTCAACCGAAATAATTTTAGCGGAGTGCGCGCACTCCGCTTTTTTGTTGGAGGAATGATCATGCTGATTATTCATGCTAAAATTTACACAATGGCAGACGAGATAATAGAAAATGGCTGGATTCGTATTGAAAACAGCATCATAAAGGCACTTGGCTCTGCACCGGAAGAACCGCAGCAGGGGGAAGCTGTTCTTGATGTTCAGGGGGCGGGTGTTTATCCGGGCTTTGTGGACGCTCACACGCACCTTGGCATGTGGGAGGACGGCCTTTGCTTTGAAGGGGATGACGGCAATGAGGAAACAGACCCCATTACGCCGCAGCTGCGCGCCATAGACGCGATTAATCCTATAGACCGCTGCTTTACCGAAGGACTTGCCGCAGGCGTTACAACGGTTATTACCGGCCCAGGCAGCGCCAACCCGATTGGCGGTCAGCTCGCCGCAATCAAAACCTGCGGCGGTCGGATTGATGATATGCTTGTCAAAGCGCCGGTCGCAATCAAAATGGCGCTGGGTGAAAATCCGAAATCTGTGTACCACGGAAAAAATCTGGCTCCTTCCACACGGATGGCGACAGCTTCTCTGATTCGGGAGGAACTTTTTAAGGCACAGCGTTATATGGGCGATTTGGAGCGTTCTGAGACCGACGAGGACTTCGACGCACCAGAGTTCGACATGAAGTCTGAAGCGCTCCTTCCTGCCCTCAGAGGCGAAATAGAGGTGCATTTCCATGCGCATCGCACCGACGACATTTATACCGCCATTCGTATTGCCAAAGAATTTCATTTAAATTACGTGATTGTTCATGCTACGGAAGGGCATATGATTGCGGACACGCTGGCAAAAGACGGCGTAAGGGTGCTGGCAGGCCCGTTCCTCTGTGACCGCTCTAAACCGGAGCTGAAAAATTTAACGCCGGAAAACCCGGGAATTCTTGCAAATGCGGGAATACTGACAGCAATCGTCACAGATCATCCCGTTGTTCCTCTGCAATACCTTCCGACGTGCGCGGCTCTTGCTGTGCGGGAAGGCATGAGCTATGAGGATGCTTTAAAAGCCATTACCATCAATCCTGCGAAAATTTGCGGAATTGAAGACAGGGTCGGTTCAATTGAAGTAGGGAAAGATGCGGATTTAGTTATTTTTGACGGCAATCCGCTTGAAATGACCTCAAAACCCAAATATGTCATTGCCAACGGGAAAATCATAAAGTAAATAGGAGAGCGCCTATGAGAGAGATTGACTTTTCAGAGATTGCGTCGGCGGTTAAAACGCTTTTTATTGACGCAAACCGTGTATTACCGGCCGACCTCGAAAATTGTATTGCAGATGCCTCACAGAAAGAAACATCACCGATCGGAAAAGCTGTTTTGTGTGATTTATGTGAAAATATGAATGCCGCGAGAGAGCTCGGCATTCCTGTGTGTCAGGATACGGGAATGGCGGTTGTTTTTGCCGAAGTGGGGCAGGAGGTTCATATAACGGGCGGCTTGTTTGAGGACGCTGTAAACGAAGGCGTGCGTCAGGGATATACAGAGGGCCTGCTGCGCTGTTCGGTGGCGGCGGACCCCATTCGCAGAGGAAATACCGGTGACAATACGCCTGCCATTGTGCATATTCGTCTTGTTCCCGGGGATAAGCTTGCTCTTACAGCTGCACCCAAGGGCTTTGGAAGCGAAAATATGAGCCGTATTAAAATGTTTACTCCCTCTGCTAATGTGGAGGATATTATTGCTTTTGTGGCAGAGACGGTTCAGATTGCGGGCGGGAATCCTTGCCCGCCGGTTGTTCTGGGCATAGGAATCGGCGGTGATTTTGAAAAATGCGCTCTTTTGGCGAAACAGGCTCTTTGCCGGCCGGTTTCACAGCGAAATACCGACAGCTTCTACGCTGATTTAGAACGGCAGATGCTTGAAAGAGTCAATGAGCTGAATGTGGGACCTCAAGGGTTTGGCGGGATTACGACGGCGCTTGCGGTGAATATTGAGCAATTTCCGACCCATATTGCCGGACTGCCCGTGGCGGTCAATGTCGGCTGTCATGTGACCCGTCACAAGAAAATAATAATTTAAATTCGGGATGCTTTTATTTGCCGGTTGATTATGGTATATTATAGGTAGTCAATAACCTTTTTTTCAACAATAGAAAAAGGAGATGTTCATATGAAGATTACTGTTACTGGCAGAAAGGTTAATCTAAGGGATAATTTTAAGGAATTGGCAACAAGAAAGCTGTCGCGTTTTGACAGGGTTTTCGATGAAGACGCGCTGGCAAGCGTGGTGGTAACGCTTGAAAAAAATCGCCAGACGGTTGAAATTACAATTAAATCGCGTGGTATGATTTATCGTGCCGAAGCAACGGATTATGAAATGAACGATGCATTGGATCAGGTTATCAGCGCGTTGAGCAGACAAATCCGCAAGAATAAAACAAGGCTTGATAAAGAGATTCATTCGGCTGCTTTGGATCAGTATGTGGAGAACTATTTGCATACGGCTGAAGACGATGCCGACAGTGAATATAAAATTGTGCGTACAAAACATTTTTTTGTAAAGCCGCTTAGCACGGAAGAAGCAATTTTGCAGATGAACCTGCTTGGGCATCAGTTCTTTATGTTCCGTGACGAACAGAGCGGAGAAATCAATGTGGTTTATAAGCGCAGGGACGGAAACTACGGATTATTGGAGCCTGACGCGGAATAATATAACAGAATATTCGCACCCACATGTTTTTAGTCTTTGACTACAACGCATGGTGCCTAACAGATAAGAGTTTTTCTATGATGATTGGGGCTGCGTATAATCGCAGCCCCATATTTAATAATTGGAGTGTAATAATGGATAATTTTAAACTTGTATGCCCCTGCTTGCTTGGCGTAGAAGGCCTTGTGGCAGATGATTTGAGGGCGATGGACGCAAAAAATGTTGAACCGCAAAATGGCCGTGTTGTTTTTGACGGCTCCGATGAAATGCTTGTCAGAGCAAATCTCTGGTCGCGTTACGGGGAACGCATTCTGGTTCAAATGGGAAACTTTCAGGCGCTCAGCTTTGAAGAACTTTTTCAGGGAGTGAAAGCGCTGCCTTGGGAACGCTGGATTGGGAAAGTCGATATTTTCCCCGTAAAAGGAAGAAGCCTGAATTCCAAGCTTTCCAGTATTCCGGACTGCCAATCGATCATCAAGAAGGCGGTTGTGGAACGTTTAAAGCAAAAATATCACGTGGACTGGTTTGAAGAAACGGGAACGCTTTATCAAATTCAGTTTTTAATTATGAAAGACAACGTAAGTATTATGATTGATACTTCCGGTGAGGGACTGCATAAGAGGGGGTACCGTGCCAGTTCCACGGAGGCGCCGATTAAAGAAACGCTTGCCGCCTGTATGGTTCATCTTGCCCGTGTGCGTCATGACGCGAATTTTATCGATCCGTTCTGTGGATCGGGGACAATTTTAATTGAAGCCGCTATGTATGCGCTGAATATTGCGCCGGGCATGCAGCGCCATTTTTCCGCCGAACGCTGGGCATGTATTGATAAAAGCATCTGGCAGAATGAGAAGGTGCGTGCACAGAGTCTCATCCTGCGTGACGCACAGTTTACCGCTCATGGATACGACATTGACGGCGCAGCAGTTTCACTTACGCTTGAAAACGCAAAAAAAGCAGGGGTAATTTCTCAGATTCGTGCGGAAAAACGTGATGTTGCAGACTTTAAAGCCCTTGGCGAATATGGCTGCGTCATCTGCAACCCGCCCTATGGTGAGCGGCTCTTGGATATGCGTCAGGCGGAAGAACTTTACAGAACGATGGGCAGCGTATTTGAGCAAAAGCATGGGTGGAGCTATTCCATCATCAGTCCGGATGAAACCTTTGAAGAGTGTTACGGCCGAAAAGCTGACCGGCGCAGAAAACTATACAACGGCATGATTAAATGTCAATACTACATGTACTTTAAATAAACGCACCAACTTCAAATCACTTCAGCTGGAGGCACCATGCGCTATGTATTTATTGTAAACCCCACTGCCGGCAAAAAGAACGCTTACTATACTGTTTTCCCAGCTATACGGGAATACTTTGATGCAAATGGCATGGAGTTTTCCTGCCACATTACCGAAAAACCAAATCACGCCACCCAATTGGTTAAAATTGAAAGCCTCAAGGGAGATCCGGTTCGTATTTACGCCCTTGGAGGCGATGGGACACTGAGCGAAACGGCGGCAGGGGCGATTGGAAGAAAAAATGTTGAGATAGGAATTTTTCCATGCGGTTCCGGCAATGATTATATCAAGACTTTTGGGGAATCCAGCTGCTTTTTATCATTGAAAAAACAGTTGGATGCGAAATCGCGTCCTGTGGACATGATCCATTCCGATGGGCGATATTCCATTAACCTTTGTTCCGTGGGGCTTGATGCCAGAGTTGCCTATGAAATGGTCAAGTTTAAGAAAGTTCCCTTGATCAGCGGCTCCATGGCTTATAATTTTGCCATTTTAAAAGTACTCGCAGGAAAAATCGGCGAACACCTTGAAATATTAATTGATGGCGTTAAAAAATACGATGACATCTATCTTTTTGCGTTGGCTGGCAGCGGGAAATATTACGGCGGCGGATACTGCGGTGCGCCACTGGCCATCCCGGACGACGGCCTGCTGGATTTTGTGCTGGTCAAAAAACCTCCCATGTATAAAATTCCTTCACTAATTACCGTTTACAAGAATGGCGGGCATCTTGAATCGAAAAAATTCGAAAGCCTTCTGACTTTCTGCAGGGGAAAAAGAATGGAAATTAAGGCGCCGGAGCATGCAATAGCCAATTTCGACGGAGAGTGCTCCATAATTGACAAACTTTATTATGAGGTTGTCCCGGCGGCTGTTAATTTTATTGTTCCGGTTTAATTACATATATTTTTCACAATAATTGTAAATAATTTATTAAATTGCAGTTTTTAATAAAAAAGCACTTGATTTTCCAGACGTAAGTATATAAAATATATATTAGCACTCAAGCGAAATGAGTGCTAAAACAAATCAATTATTTGAAGGAGGACATATTATGACTATTAAACCATTGGCAGACAGAATTTTAATTAAGATGGAAGAAGCCGAGGAAACAACAAAGAGCGGTATTCTTCTCGCCGGTTCTGCAAAGGAAAAGCCGCAGATTGCCGACGTTATTGAGGTAGGCCCGGGCGGTCTTGTTGACGGCAAAGAAGTTAAAATGTACGTTAAAAAGGGCGACAGGATTATAGCCAGCAAATATTCCGGAACCGAAATCAAGCTTGACGGCGAGGAATTTACGATTGTTCGCCAGAGCGACGTTCTTGCAGTTGTAGAGTAATATATTCAGATATTAATTTGATATTGGAGGAAAATACACGATGGCTAAACAGATTATTTTCGGCGAGGATGCCAGAAAAGCTCTTTTAAGCGGTATTAATCAACTTGCCGATACAGTGAAAATTACACTTGGACCCAAAGGAAGAAATGTTGTTCTTGATAAAAAATTCGGTGCTCCGCTCATTACCAATGATGGTGTTACGATTGCTAAAGAAATTGAGCTTGAAGATGCTTTCGAAAACATGGGCGCTCAGCTTGTGAAAGAAGTTGCTACAAAGACAAATGATGTTGCCGGCGACGGTACCACAACTGCAACTCTGCTTGCACAGGCAATTATCCGTGAAGGTATGAAAAACGTAACTGCCGGTGCAAATCCGATGGCTATTCGCAGAGGAATTCAAAAAGCGGTTGACGCTGCTGTTAAATCTCTTGCGGATCATTCCAAAAAAGTTACCGGTTCGGAAGATATCGCCCGCGTTGCAACGATTTCGGCTTCCAGCGAATTTATCGGCAAGCTGATTTCCGAGGCAATGGAGAAAGTAACATCCGACGGCGTTATTACAGTTGAAGAATCCAAAACGGCTGAAACATATTCCGAAGTTGTCGAAGGCATGATGTTCGACCGCGGTTATATTACACCTTATATGGTAACTGACACCGAAAAAATGGAAGCCGTTATTGATGATGCATATGTTTTGATTACAGACAAGAAAGTTTCCAATATTCAGGAGCTTCTTCCGCTGCTGGAGAAAATCGTACAGTCCGGCAAGAAACTCGTAATCATTGCAGAGGACATTGAGGGTGAGGCCCTTACCACCTTAATCCTCAATAAACTGCGTGGTACCTTTACATGCGTCGGCGTGAAAGCCCCCGGCTTTGGCGACAGAAGAAAAGATATGCTCCGCGATATAGCTGTTCTGACAGGCGGTCAGGTTATTTCCGAAGAGCTTGGTCTGGAACTGAAAGATGCAACCATTGAACAGCTTGGCCGCGCGCGTCAGGTGAAAGTTGACAAAGAAAATACCATCATTGTCGACGGTTCGGGCGACAAAGAGGAAATTAAAGCAAGAGTTTCACAAATCCGCTCACAGATTTCAACGACTACCTCCGACTTTGACCGTGAAAAACTCCAGGAGCGTCTTGCAAAGCTTTCCGGCGGTGTAGCTGTTATTAAAGTTGGCGCTGCAACCGAAGTGGAAATGAAAGAGCAGAAACTTCGTATTGAAGATGCACTGGCCGCTACAAAGGCAGCAGTTGAAGAGGGCATCGTGGCCGGCGGCGGCGTTGCCTTAATCAATACGGTTCATGATGTCGAGCAGGTTGTCGCTGACAGTGAGAGCGATGAGAAGACCGGTGCTAACATTATTCTGAAAGTGCTTGAAGAGCCGATTCGTCAAATTGCCACAAACGCTGGCCTTGAAGGATCTGTAATCGTTGAGCATATTAAAAATGCAAATAAGGTTGGCTTTGGCTTTAATGCCCTTACTGAACAGTATGGTGATATGATTTCTTTCGGAATTGTTGACCCGACAAAGGTAACACGTTCCGCACTGCAGAACGCGGCTTCCGTGGCAGGTATGGTGCTTACCACAGAATCACTGGTAACAGATAAGAAAGAACCGGCTTCAGCTCCGGCAATGCCTGCTGACCCGGGCATGGGCGGCATGTATTAATCACAGCAGAATATCTAAAAAAGGACGGACGTTTTTTGACGCCCGCCCTTTTTTATGCTTAATTGTGAACGAAATAACTATTGGATGCGAATCAGCTCGCTCCGTCCCGCCTTGATTCGAGCTATTAAGGTGGGCTCAGCGGCTCTGTGAAAATACGCTAAATCGGACTTTTTTGGCAGTTTGCCGCTGTTGTTTTCATGTATGAATTATGTTAAGATATTATTACCGAGAAAGGAGTGAGAACATGGAGACGTATTTACCGTACTTTTGGCTTGCGGTCATCATTGTCGCGGCAGTGGTGGAAGGCTCAACGGCTCAGTTGGTCTCAATTTGGTTTGTAGCGGGTGGAGTGGGTGCGCTGATTGCAGACCTATGTGGAGCGGAATTATGGGTTCAAACGCTGGTGTTTGTTGCAGTTACCGCGTTTACATTAATTGTTACAAGACCTTTTGTGAAAAAATTGATGAATTTCAAGAAGGAAGAAACAAATGCAGGCCGATACATTGGAAAAAACGGCATTGTAATTACCGAAATCAACAATACACTGGGCGTAGGTCAGGTGAAAGTTTTAGGCAGCATATGGTCAGCCCGCAGTGCAGACAGTTCAATCATTAAAATTGGAGAGAATGTGCTGATTAAATCAATTGAAGGAGTAAAATTGATTGTAACGGTACATAACTAATTATTACAGGGGGAAAATATTATGGATTTAACAGCTGTTTTTCTTGTTGCGCTTGCAATTGTCATCCTGGTTATTCTAATCAGTAATATCAAAGTAGTTCCACAGGCACATGTGTTTGTAATTGAACGTCTTGGCGCTTACAACAGCACGTGGACGACCGGTCTGCACTTTAAAATTCCATTCATGGATAAAATCTCGAAAAAGGTTTCGTTGAAAGAGCAGGTCATTGATTTTCCGCCGCAGCCCGTTATCACGAAAGATAATGTGACTATGCAGATTGATACGGTGGTGTATTTTCAGGTTTCCGACGCAAAGCTCTATACCTACGGCGTTGAACGTCCGATTTCCGCAATCGAAAATCTTTCCGCAACCACACTGAGGAATATTATCGGTGAACTCGAACTGGACCATACGCTTACCTCGCGCGATGTAATTAACACTAAGATACGCATTATTCTTGACGAGGCAACTGATGCATGGGGAATTAAGGTAAACCGTGTGGAACTGAAAAACATTCTTCCGCCTATGGAAATACAGGAATCCATGGAAAAACAGATGAAAGCCGAACGTGAACGCCGTGCTCAAATTTTGACGGCTGAGGGTGGAAAACGCAGTGCCATTTTGAATGCTGAAGGAGATAAAGAAGCTGCGATTCTTCGTGCGGATGCAGAGAAAGAAAAAAGAATTCGTGAAGCGCAGGGCGAGGCTCAGGCAATCATGCTTGTTCAGCAGGCTCTTGCGGACAGCATCAAACTCTTAAATGATGCAAATCCGGGTGACCGGGTCATCGCAATCAAGAGTCTGGAGGCATTCAGCAAGGCTGCCGATGGCAAGGCAACAAAGATTATTATACCGTCCAATATCCAGTCTTTTGCAGGGCTTGCTACATCATTAAAAGAATTGGTGACGGATACTTCTGATTTAGTAAAATGAGAAGGGTAATACTATACAAATTATGACATTTTAAGTTCATTTCAGCATGGTATCTGTACAAATATTTTTTTTCCCTTTGACATCTATTGAATTTAATGTCGTAATCACCTACAATAAATATATTACGTGTTGTCGGAGGGAAATGCAATGACAGTATCTTCCGTTCAAAGAAGAAGTGGACTTAAAATTGTTTACTGTCAAACTGCGTCAATATCCCGGATGCTATAATTGTTTCAGGCTGTGCCATCCTATGGCGCGGCCTGTTTTTTTATTGCACCGGGCCCGGCAGAAAATGATAGGAGAGTGTAATGATGGCAGATAAAAAAGTAGCGATCATCATGGGGAGCGACAGTGACTTCCCGGTTGTGTCAGGCGCTGTAAAGCGATTGAAATCATTTAATATTCCAATGGAGGTACATGTGATGTCTGCGCACAGAACGCCGCAGGCGGCAGCCGAATTTTCCGGTTCAGCAATTGAAAACGGATTCGGCGTGATTATTGCGGCGGCGGGCAAGGCGGCGCATTTAGCGGGCGTACTTGCAGCGAACACAACATTGCCGGTCATTGGGATTCCGGTAAAATCATCTACTCTCGACGGGCTTGATGCGCTGCTGGCAACGGTACAGATGCCAAGCGGAATTCCGGTTGCCACTGTGGCCATTGACGGCGCGGACAACGCTGCAATCCTTGCGGCACAGATCCTTGCGCTTTCGGATACGGCGCTGGCTGCAAAGTTACTGGAGATGAAGAGGACAATGGCGGAGGGCGTCGCACAAAAAGATGCGGCAATTCAGGCAAAGGTTCGGGAACTGTAAGAAATCAGAAATTTGGAGGATAAAACATGAGAAGCTTCAGCGACAGTTATAAGGCGGCAGGAGTCGATGTTACCGCCGGATATAAAGCGGTTGAATTAATGAAAAGTCATGTGGCGCGCACGAAAATACCGGGTGTGGTTTCGGGAATCGGCGGATTTGGCGGTCTTTTCCAGCCGGACCTAACCGGAATGACGGCTCCGGTTTTTGTCAGCGGAACGGACGGCGTGGGCACGAAATTAAAAATTGCTTTTTTAATGGACAAGCATGACACCATTGGCGTAGACTGCGTTGCAATGTGTGTGAATGACGTCATTTGCTGCGGAGCAAAGCCGCTTTTTTTCCTTGACTATCTTGCTGTCGGCAAGAACTATCCGGAAAGGGTTGCACAAATTGTGTCGGGTGTTGCCGATGGCTGTGTCCAGTCAAACTGTGCGCTGGTTGGCGGAGAAACAGCGGAAATGCCCGGATTTTATCCTGTTGACGAATATGATTTGGCAGGATTTTCGGTCGGCATGGCCGACAGAGATAAAATGATAGACGGATCAAAAATAGAAGTGGGCGATGCGATTATCGGCCTTCAGTCTTCCGGTATCCACTCCAACGGTTTTTCATTGGTGCGTAAAATTTTTAATATCAGCGAAAAAAACATTAATATGCAGATTAATGAATTTGGCCACACCCTCGGAGAAGAACTTCTCACACCGACGAAGATCTATGTAAAGCCGGTACTGTCATTAATGGAAAAAGTCAGCATTAAAGCAATTTCCCATATCACCGGCGGCGGCTTTTTTGAGAATATCCCGCGCATGTTAAAGCCGGATACCACTGCTCAAATTGAACTCGCTTCGCTGCCAAAACTGCCGGTGTTTTCCATGATGCAGAGACAGGGAAATATTCCTGACCGAGAAATGTATAACACATTTAATATGGGCATCGGTATGTGCATGATTGTTCCAAAGGAACAGGCCAATACTGCGGTTGCCGGACTGAACACTATGGGCGAACACGCCGGTGTGATCGGAAGCGTGATCGGCGGTGGGGAAGGTGTTTCCCTATGCTGAGCATTGCTGTTTTGGTTTCCGGCGGCGGTACGAATCTGCAGGCGTTGATTGACGCCCAGAATCGGTCTGAAATCACCGGCGGCAAAATTGCGCTCGTCATATCCGGAAAAACAGATGCTTTTGCTTTAAAACGGGCTGAAAAAGCGGGCATTCCTACGGAAATTCTACTAAGAAAGAATTTTAAGACACAGGAAGATTATGATGCTTCTCTTTTGGAACTTCTTCATCGATATGAAATTGACTTGATTGTACTTGCGGGATTTATGACGATGATCAGTGATCATGTGATTCGTCATTATGAAAATAAAATCATCAACGTCCACCCAGCTCTGATTCCGTCCTTCTGCGGCGAAGGCTATTATGGTTTAAAGGTACACGAGGCAGCGCTTGCAAAAGGGGTTAAAGTTACCGGGGCGACAGTGCACTTTGTCAATGAGGTTTGCGACGGAGGGCCGATTATTCTGCAAAAGGCGGTTGCGGTTCAGCCGGACGATACGCCGCAAAGCCTTCAGCGCAGGGTAATGGAGCAGGCGGAGTGGAAATTGCTGCCACAGGCGGTCGCACTGTTTTGTGAGGGCAAAGTTGAAGTTATCAACGGGAAAACAATTATTAAGGAGGATTGACATTAACCATGGAGATGCAAAGCATTGAAAAAAATCTGATATCGAATAAGTATCCGGGCCGTGGTATCATCATCGGGAGAAGTTCGGACAACAAAAACGCTGTGATCGCTTATTTTATTATGGGACGCAGTGAGAACAGCCGCAACCGCGTGTTTGTTGAAGAAGGCGATGGAATCCGCACCGAAGCGTTTGATCCGGAAAAATTGGTTGATCCGTCACTGATTATCTATTCTCCGGTCAGAGTCCTCGGCGATGCAACCATTGTGACAAACGGAGATCAAACCGATACAATTTACGAATTTTTACAGGCAGGAAAGACTTTTGAATCCGCGTTGAGAACACGAACGTTTGAACCGGACGGGCCTAATTTCACACCCCGCGTTTCCGGTATCGTTGGAGCTGACGGAGAATACCGGCTTTCCATATTGAAAAGTGCAAACGGAAATCCTGATTCGGTACAGCGCTTTTTCTATGAATATACTTCGCCGGTCAGCGGGGAAGGACACTTTATTCATACTTATCAGGGAAATGGCAGCCCGCTGCCTTCTTTTGAAGGCGAGCCGACCCTTGTCGGAATTTCCAATGATATTGACGAGTTCACTCAAAATATATGGGAGAACCTGTTCAGTGCAAATAAGGTTTCACTTTTCACCCGTTTTATTAATCTGAAAACGGGACTGACGGAAACCAGAATTGTCAATAAGAATCATTTATAATATGGAGGCAGCAGAAATGTCAAATGAACTTACACTAAAATATGGTTGTAATCCGAATCAGAAACCATCGCGTATTTTCATGCAGGATGGCAGCGAATTGCCGATTGAGGTACTGAACGGGAAACCGGGATACATTAATTTTCTGGATGCTTTCAACAGCTGGCAGCTAGTAAAAGAGCTGAAAACGGCTGCCGGTCTGCCTGCGGCGGCCTCTTTTAAGCATGTCAGCCCCGCCGGAGCCGCGGTTGCGTGTGAACTTTCCGATACGCTGAAAAAAATTTATTTTGTAGATGATCTTCAACTGTCCCCTTTAGCCAGCGCTTATGCAATGGCAAGGGGTGCGGACAGAATGTCCTCCTACGGTGACTGGATTGCACTGTCCGATATCTGTGACACACAGACGGCAACTCTGATTGCACGTGAGGTTTCCGACGGTGTGATTGCCCCGGGTTACACGGATGAAGCGCTTGCAATTCTGAAGTCCAAACGCAAGGGCGGGTATAACATTGTTGCGATTAATCCGGACTATCAACCCGCGTCTGTCGAACATAAAGATGTCTTTGGAATTACGTTTGAACAGGGAAGAAATGAAATTTTGATTGATAACAATATGCTTGCCAATGTGATTACGGAAAACAAAGAGATTCCCGACAATGCGAAGCAGGACCTGCTGATTTCATTGATTACACTGAAATATACGCAGTCGAACTCCGTCTGTTACGTAAAAGACGGACAGGTCATCGGTGTGGGCGCGGGTCAGCAATCCAGAATCCACTGCACACGGCTGGCCGGGAACAAAGCGGATACCTGGTATTTGCGGCAGCACCCGAAAGTGCTCGGCTTGCAATTCAAAGACGGAATTCGCCGCCCGGACCGCGACAATACCATTGACGTATATATTTCTGAAGAATATATGGACGTTCTGGCGGACGGCGTCTGGGAAAACTTGTTTGAGCAAAAGCCCGAGCCGCTTACCCACGAGGAGAAGTGTGCATGGCTGAACACCTTAACAAACGTCGCTTTGGGTTCGGATGCATTTTTCCCGTTCGGCGACAATATTGAACGTGCCCACAAAAGCGGTGTAAACTATATCGCACAGCCCGGCGGCTCGATCCGTGACGACAATGTGATTGACACCTGCAATAAATACGGGATTGCCATGGCCTTCACCGGGATGCGGCTATTTCATCATTAATCAATTTGATATTTTGTCAAACATCATAAATAAACGTAGAGGCGGACAAATAACATGAAGATATTGGTAATCGGCGGGGGAGGCCGTGAGCATACGATCGTACGCAAACTTAAGGAAAGCCAACGGGTGGATAAGGTCTTCTGCGCACCCGGAAACGGCGGTATCTCCCGTGATGCCGATTGTGTGGACATCCCCGTAACGGATATTGACGGCGTCGTTCGGTTTGCACAGGAAAATAAGATTGATTTGGTTTTTGTGGCTCCGGACGACCCGCTTGCAGCAGGGATGGTGGATGCACTGGAATCTGCCGGAATCCGTGCCTTTGGCCCCCGTGCCAACGCCGCCGTGATTGAAAGCAGCAAGGTTTTTTCAAAGGATTTAATGAAGAAATACCGTATTCCGACGGCAGGATACGAAGTGTTCGAAGATTCGCACAGGGCACTGGATTATATTCGGAACAATAATCAGTATCCAATCGTCATTAAGGCAGATGGTCTGGCGCTTGGAAAGGGTGTCATTATAGCCGCTGATTACAATGAGGCGCAGGACGCTGTCAAAACTATTATGGAAGATAAGGTGTTTGGCGCTTCCGGAAACCAGATTGTTGTTGAAGAATTTATCACCGGACCGGAGGTTTCGGTTCTGGCGTTTACAGACGGAAAATGCGTCAAACCAATGGTCTCATCCAAAGATCACAAACGTGCGCTCGACGGCGATAAGGGCTTAAATACCGGCGGCATGGGGACCATCAGCCCCAATCCGTATTATTCTGAAGAAATGGCAGAACTGTGTATGAAAACAATTTTTCTGCCGACTATGGAAGCAATGAACCGCGAAGGCAGAATGTTCAAAGGGTGCCTGTACTTTGGGCTGATGCTGACAAAAGACGGGCCGAAGGTGATTGAATACAATTCCCGTTTCGGTGACCCGGAAACGCAGGTGGTTCTGCCCCGTCTGAAAACCGATTTTGTGGATATTCTCGAAGCTGTTATTGACGAACGTCTGGAATCCCAGCCAATTGAGTGGAGCCAGGACGCCTGTGCCTGTGTGGTAATGGCTTCGGGCGGATATCCGGGGAAATACGCCAAGGGAATCGAAATTACCGGGCTAAACGAAGGCGGGCAGCTTGAAGGCGCGATTGTTTATCATGCGGGAACACTGTACAGAGATCATAAATTTTACACCAATGGCGGACGTGTGCTCGGCGTTACCGCTTTAGGCAAAACATTTAACGAAGCGCTTGAAAAAGCGTATGCTTCGGTCGATAAGATCCGATTTGAAGGTGCACATTACCGGCATGATATTGGTCAATAAAAAGCATAAAAAAGACGATACGGAATTTTCCGTATCGTCTTTTAATCTATTGTTTATTCCGCGAGCGCTCTTGAAAGCCACGCGTCCGCAATATCCATTGCCAGATAAAGACCGCTTTTCTCACTGGATTTTATAATCTGTTTGCGTGATCGGATATTTTGATCCGTATACATCAGCTGTATGGTAACCCGGTCGGCAACATCAATATCCTGAATTTTCTTTTTGCTTTTGATTTCAAGTTTTACGACATATTTATCCTGCATGCTTCCGTAATAAATCACATCACCGCAGCGCACTAACGGTTTGCCCTTGTAGGTGGGGAACTGGGATGTGCTTTCATCTAGCTCATTCATTCATATGTCCTCCTTCTGTTCAATTCATAAAATGCTTCTAAAAAAGCGTTGTGATTTACTCGCCTAAATAGGATTTTAACAATACCTGTAATAATTCATCACGGTCAACCCTGCGAATAAGACTGCGAGCATTATTGTGTGTAGTAATATAAGTGGGATCCTCAGAAAGAATGTAGCCAACAATTTGGCTTATCGGGTTATAACCTTTTTCTTTCAAAGCATCATACACAAGGGTAAGTGTTTTTTTAATATCCTCTTCACGATCATTTCCGAGTGAAAAGGTCATTGTTTTATCAAGCATGGAAACACCTCCAATAATGTCATCATACAACATACATACAATAATTTCAAGAACTAATTTATGAACAGAAGCTTAAGAACGTAAAATCGCGTCCGCCTTTTCAAGCTCTTTCATAATTTTTTTCATCGCACCGGAAATATGCTCATCTGTCAGGGTACTGTCTTTGGAACGCAGTGTAATGCTGAATGCGACGCTCTTTTTACTGGAATCGATTTGCTCTCCTTTATAAACGTCGAAAAGCTTGATTTTTTCGAGCAGGTTTCCGGCTCCACTGATAATCGCTTTTTCTAGTGTCAATACAGGAATACTGTCGTCGCAAATCAGTGCAAGGTCACGGGTTACCGCCGGGAACTTTGGCAGTGACACATAAGTCTTTTCAGATTTCGCATATTGGTACATCAAATCAACATCCAGTGAGAAGCAGTAAACCCTTTCACCGATGCCGTAATTTTGGGTAACCTTTGGGTGGATTTCACCAATGACACCTAAACGATTCCCTTCAATGCTCAGGATAGCGCAGCGCCCGGGATGATAGCTGGACTCATCCGCGGCAGCTTCAATTTCCCAACTGTATACGCAGAGTTTTTCCAAAATTTGCTCAGCCATTCCTTTTACCGTAAAGTAATCCGACTGGTTGCCATACATTCCAACGATCAGGTTTGTTTTTTCGATCGGCAGTTTGTCTTCGGTTGTCGGTATATATTCGCTGGCAAGTTCAAACAGACATGCGTCCGCATTCCTGTTGTTGTAGTTGCGCGAAAGGACTTCCAGCATGGAGGGAAGAGCAGTGGTTCTCATAATGCTGGTGTCTTCTCCGAGAGGATTTGATATGGTAATTGATTTACGCCGCGGTGAATGAACAGGCATTAAAATTTTGTCGTAATATTTCGGACTGATAAAAGAGTACGTCATAATTTCACTTGCACCCAGCGCAAGCATGGTGTCGTTAATGGTGTGCTCAAATTTTTGACGCGGTGTGTACTTGCCCTGCGTACCACCGCCGAGAGCAGTGCCGGGAATTTTATTGTAACCGTAGAACCTTGCGATTTCCTCTGCAATGTCGGCTTTGTGCTGCAAATCAGGGCGGAATGTAGGCACCAGGATATCGTCATCGTCAAATTCACAATCCAATTTGAGTAAAATAGTTTTCATTTCATCTGCGGTCAGGCTAAGGGCAAGGAACCGATTGATCCAGTCCGCATCAAGATAAATTTTTCTGCGCTCACTGCTGGAATGGTCGTCAATGATCCTGTCGTCCAGCACATCGCCTGCATCCAGAAATTCAACCAGTTCACAGGCGCGTTCAAGCGCGGGGAGGCAGTTGTTAGGGTCAAGACCTTTTTCGTAACGGGAGGAAGCGTCGGTCCTCATTCCCTGGTCTCTGGCTGTTGTGCGGACAGAAGCGCCGTTGAAGCATGCCGATTCAAATACAATCGTGGTTGTGTCATCAACGATTCCGCTGTATTCTCCGCCCATAACTCCGGCAATAGCAATCGGTTTGTTGGCATCCGCAATTACTAAATTTTTATTGGTGAGCTTATGCTCAACGCCGTCCAGCGTGGTAATCGTTTCGTCTTCCTTCGCGCGGCGTACACGGATTTTGCCTTCGTCAATAAAACGAAGGTCAAAGGAATGCATGGGCTGTCCGTATTCGAGCATGACATAGTTCGTAATATCGACAATATTGTTGATTGGGCGTACGCCCATGGCACGCAGCCTTTCACGCATCCAGCGCGGTGACGGCTTCACACGTACATTTTTTACAATACGTGCCGAGTAAATCGAACACAGATCAGGGGCTTCCACCTTCACATCCAGCATTCCCTTACAGGAACCGTGTCCGGCTTTTACCACAGGTTTATGCAGATTCAGCGGCTTGTGAAAAGTCGCTGCCGCCTCACGCGCAAGACCGATGACGGAAAAGCAGTCGGGCCTGTTGGATGTGATTTCGAATTCTACTTTCATGTCGTCGAAACCGATTGCTTTGCAGATTGGTTCGCCGAGTGCGCATTCTTCCTGCAAGACAAAAATACCGTCTTCAATGGCGTATGGAAAATCATGCTTGGTCAGTCCCAGCTCGCTGAGAGAACAGAGCATACCGTTGCTTTCAATGCCGCGCAGCTTGCCCTTCTTGATTTTTTTATCACCGGGAAGAGTTGATTTGTCCATTGCGACCGGCACCACATCGCCGATTTGTAAGTTTTGCGCTCCGGTAACAATTTGAATTGGTACACCGGAACCGATGTCGATTTGTGTAATCCACATATGGTCGGAATCCGGATGTTTATCCAGGGAAAGCACTTTGCCGACTATTACGTTATCAATTTCGCTGCCTTCGGTCTCCCAGCCTTCAACCTTAGAGCCGCTCATTGTCATTGCTTCGGTGAAATCACGAATCGGCATTTCATCGAGTATTACAAATTCTTTTAACCATCTCATTGATAAATTCATTTTTTACGCCTCCCTTAAAATTGTTTCAAAAATCTAACGTCATTTTCATAGAAAAGGCGCATATCATCAATGCTGTATTTTCTCATTACCACGCGCTCAAGCCCCATGCCAAGAGCCCACCCACTGTATATCTCAGGGTCGATTCCGCAGTTGGAGAGCACCTTCGGGTGTACCATGCCGCAGCCCAGAATTTCAATCCAGCCTTCGCCCTTGCAAAGGCGGCAGCCTTTACCGTGGCATTTGTAACACTGCACGTCAACTTCGGCCGACGGTTCGGTAAATGGAAAGTGATGGGGTCGGAACCGCACAATGGAGTCTTCTCCATACATACGCTTCACAAAGGTTTCAAGAGTTCCTTTTAAGTCCGCAAATGTTATTCCTTTGTCAACCACTAACCCCTCTATCTGATGAAACAGGGGGGAATGCGTGGCGTCAACCGCGTCCGAACGGTAAACTCTGCCCGGAGAAATGATACGGATCGGCGGCTTTTGTGTTTCCATCACACGCACCTGAACCGGTGAAGTCTGTGTGCGCAGCAGAATGTTGTCATTAATATAAAAAGTATCCTGAGTGTCTCTGGCAGGGTGATCTTTAGGAATGTTCAGTGCTTCGAAATTATAATAATCGTACTCCACCTCAGGTCCTTCCACAATCTCAAATCCCATGCCGACAAAGATTTCCTTGATTGCGTCCAGCTCAATGCTCAGGGGATGTTTAGCGCCTAATTCACGATGAACGCCCGGAAGCGTGACATCAATTTTTTCATTCTCAAGTCTTTTAAGAGTTTCTTCCTCTTTTAGTTCGGCGGCGCGTTTGACCAGATCCGCTTCAATGAAAGAGCGGACTTCATTGGCCAGCTGGCCGATCTTGGGGCGTTCTTCCGCAGAAAGGCCGCCCATTTGCTTTAATATGGACGTGAGTTCCCCTTTCTTTCCCAAATATTTAATACGCAGATTTTCCAGTATCTGCTGCCCCTTTGCCTCATCCAATTCGCGCATCGCTTTCTCGCGGATTGCTTCCAGCTCCTGCTTCATAGCGTTATCATCCTTTCAGTTATATAAGACAAGAATAAACAATAAAAAAAGCCCCCGCCCCGGAAAGGGACGAAGACGAAAACTCCGTGGTACCACCCTAATTTATAACTCTCTGCGGCCGTTAACGGTGCCAACCGTCGCAGCCTACTGAAAGTTCAGCCGCGCCACTCCAAAGGGAACTTCGCCTTTGATAGCTTACAGGCACGCTTTCAGCCGTGACATGCCCTCTCTGGGTAAGCGGAGAAAAAGACTACTTCCTTTATCATTGTGTTAATACTAAATAATATATCACCTTAGCACTTCAAATGCAAGCGGATCCTTTGCCTTAGGGCAAGTTCCTGTTGAATTTCTTACAATCAGCTCCGGTTTCAGCAAAAGTTTACTGATGCTTACGCCGCCGATCAGTTCCTCCAGCATCATAAAAGCACTTTTGCCGATGGCAACCCTGTCTTGCCGGATCGTGGTCAGAGTTGGGGTTAAATGCTGTGCAATCGGCAAATCGTCGAAGCCGACGACACTCATATCCAAGGGTACGGATTTGCCCATCCTGTTCAGTTCGGCAATAACACCGGATGCAATAAGGTCACTTGCACAGACAACTGCGGTCGCTCCGTTTTGTAAAAACGAACTTACGTGATCCTTTGCACATTCAGGAACATAATAGCCGTCTGCAATTAAATTTGGATTGACTTTCAAGGAATAATGTTCCATGCTCTGAATAAAAGCCTGATAGCGTTCATTCGTCACCATACTGTTTTTTGAGCCGTTCAGTAGCGCAATGTTTTTATGTCCATATTCACTGAGATGCTTTACAGCCAGATCAATGCCGTTATATCCGTCGGTACCGACATACCCAACATGCTTATTGGAAATGTAGTTGTCTAGCAGAACCGTTGGAACCGATGTTTTGTATAGCTGATTAATATAGTCGTCATGCAATGCGAATCCAAGTAAAAATGAACCGCTGTATCCGTATTTCAGCATATAGGAATCATATTTTTCCTGTGTCTGCATATTTAGATTTGTTGGAACGACTGTTACATCGCAATGATGTCTGGCGGCACTTAGTTTAAATCCTACGACAATTTCATAGCCAAACTGATCAATATTCTCATATTCCATATTTTCGATCAAAACGCAAACCTTACGTTTACCGAGTCTTTGCACTTTCTTTGAAGCGTATCCCATTTCGACTGCGGTATCAAGAACCAGCTGACGCATATCAACACTAATATCATTGGCTCCATTCAAGCCTTTTGATACGGTGCTGACAGCAATACCAAGTTTCGCTGCAATGTCTTTAATCGTAGCCATTATAATCCCTCTTTTCCTATTCAAACACAGTATATACTTTGACCGCATAGCATTACAATAGTTTATTTTTTAGATCAGCATATTAAAACAGATTTTTTTTTAAAAAATAATATTTAGTATATTTATACATAAAGCTTGAAATATTACAAAATTATTCTTCTATTGTATAAATGTTCCAAGATAACATATTTAAAGATGACTTCCCTTTTTTATATTGACTTTCAGCATATCCTTTGTTATCATATCAACGTATTTTCGTAATTTTTCGCAGAGAGGTGGATAAAATTGCCAGTTAAAAATCAACTTGTTCGCGGTTCCGGCATTTTACTCCCGATCAGCAGCCTGCCCTCTAATTATGGAATCGGAACGTTCGGGAGGCAGGCGTTTCAGTTTATCAATTTTCTAAAAGAAGCCGGGCAAAAGTACTGGCAGGTGCTTCCGATTGGCCCTACCAGCTATGGCGACAGTCCCTACCAGTCATTTTCGGCTTTTGCAGGAAATCCGTATTATATTGATTTGGATATTCTGATTGAGGAAAAGCTTTTGAAATTCAGTGAAGTGCAGTCTTTTTTCTGGGGGAATAACGCTGACAGTGTGGATTACGCAGCGATTTTTCAGTTTAGATTTAAAGTGCTTCACATGGCTTACGCCAGAAGTGCACATGAGAGTACAATAGAGTATCTGCAATTTTGCGAACAGAATGCATACTGGCTCAATGATTATTGCCTTTATATGGCTCTCAAGTTTGAATTAGAAAATAAACCTTGGCCGCTTTGGCCGGAAGATATTCGTTTTTATAATTCTTCAGCGATTCAGCGGTATTCTGAAAAGCTGAGTGAAGAAATAGACTTCTGGAAATTCTGTCAGTTTAAATTTTTTGAGCAGTGGAACAAATTGAAAGAACATGCTGATAAAAATGGGATACAGATTATTGGGGATATTCCGATTTATGTTGCATTTGACAGCGCGGATGTTTGGAAAAACAGCGAACTGTTTCAGCTCGATTCCCAGCGCAGGCCGATTAAGGTTGCCGGGGTACCTCCCGATCTTTTTTCAAAAGACGGCCAGCTATGGGGAAATCCTCTATATAACTGGGATGTCATGGAGAACAGCGGCTTTGACTGGTGGAAAAGGCGCATGGAGTTTTCGGCAAAAATATATGACCTTATCAGGATTGACCATTTTATCGGTGTAGTAAGGTATTATGCCATACCCGCGGGAGATTCCACGGCCGTCAATGGCAGCTGGCTTACCGGTCCGGGGCGCAAGCTGACGGATGCAATCAATTCTTCGGTCGGAAAAGCGCGGGTAATCGCCGAAGATTTGGGCGTTGTTGTTCCGGAGGTGAAGAAGCTTCTGAAGAGAAATCGATATCCGGGTATGAAAATTCTGCAATTTGCCTTTGACGGCGACCCGAAAAATGATAATCTTCCAATGTATTATACCAGCAATTCGGTTGTTTACGGAGGAACACACGATAACGATACCCTGGTAGGCTATTTTAATGGAATGAAAGCTAAGAGTATCAAATACGCCAAAAAATATCTCAATGTCAAAAAAAGAAAGGATCTGCCCAAAGCGGTCCTTCGTGCCGCCTATGCAAGTGTTGCTAATACAGTGATCTTTCAGGCGCAGGATATTTTGCTTCTGCCTAACAGCGCCAGAATGAATTATCCTTCCACTGTTGGTACGAACTGGCGCTGGAGACTGAAAAAGAATCAGCTGACGAATGAAATTGCAAAAGAACTCTGTGATTTAGCAAGGACTTACGCCAGATAGACTTCGTTATTTAAAGGAGTGGATTTTTATGAACACATTTAAAAATGACGTAATAACTCTTTTAGAACTGGAGAGCGGTAAAACAATTCACCGTGCTGATATTATCGAGCTGTATCATGCGGTTTCCAAGGCGGCGATGAAACAGGTGAAATACAAATGGGAAGCGCCCGATGCCAGTAAAAAGGCATGCTATTTTTCCGCTGAGTTTTTAACCGGCAGACTCATTTACAGTAATTTGCAGAACTTGGGACTTCTGAACCAACTGTCCGAGCTGTTTCATGAGAATACCATTGATGTCTCCATATTTGAAGATATTGAAGACGCAGCCCTCGGAAACGGGGGGCTAGGCAGACTTGCAGCCTGCCTTCTTGATTCAGCCGCCACACAGGGGATTGTGCTGAACGGCTATGGTATTCGGTACAAATACGGACTTTTCAGGCAATATTTTGAAAATGGTTTCCAGAAGGAAACCATCGATGACTGGCAGCAATTTGGTGATCCGTGGTCCCTACGCCGTGAAGAAGATAAAGTTAAAATCAGATTTAAAGATCAGACAATTTATGCTGTTCCTTATGACACTCCGATTATCGGGTATGGTGCCAAAATGATTAATACGCTGCGTCTGTGGCAGGCGGAACCGGTCGTTCCATTCGATTTTCAGCTTTTTAACGACCAGAAATTCGAAATGGCTGTTCGGGAAAAGAATGATGCGGAAGCAATTTCCAGCGTGCTGTATCCGAATGATACATTAGACAAGGGCAAAAAGCTCCGTCTAAAGCAGCAATACTTTTTTTCAAGCGCCTCGCTTCAGGACATTATAAGGAACTATAAGAAAAGATACGGAAATGATTTTTCTCATTTATCGGGGGAGTATGCCATTCAGCTGAACGATACACATCCGGTGGTATCCATTCCGGAGTTGGTCCGGCTTCTTGTTACAAACGAAGGAGTATCGTTTGGTAAGGCATTGAAAATCGCAAGACAGACATTTGCTTATACCAATCATACGATTATGGCGGAAGCGTTGGAAAAATGGGATGTAAACCTGTTCAAGAGTGTTATCCCGAATGTGTACAGATATATTGTGATGATAAACAAAGTCCTTCAAAAAGAACTGATCGGTATGGGCATTACAGGTGACGATCAAAAACCGTTTATGATTATTGATGAGAATTCGATTATTCATATGGCGCACCTGGCCATATTTGCGACCCATTCCGTCAACGGTGTTGCTCAAATTCACACGGAGATTTTGAAAACTTCTACGCTGAAAAAGTGGTATGAAATTTATCCGAAGCGGTTTAACAATATAACGAACGGAATTACCCAGCGGCGATGGCTGTCACTTTCCAATATGGAACTTTCAGGATTTATTACCGATAAAATCGGAAGCGCATGGATTACGGATTTGGACAAACTCAAAAATCTCGAAAATTATCGGAATGACCCGAATGCAATTCATCAGTTTGCACAAATCAAACAGATAAAAAAACAGCAGCTTGCTGACTATATTGAAAAATATGAAGGGATCAAATTGAATCCGAACTTTATTTTTGATGTTCAGGTAAAGCGTCTGCATGAATATAAGCGACAGCTTTTAAACGCTTTTTCAATCGTTGATATTTATTTCGGATTAAAGGAAGGCAGAATTCAGAACTTCAATCCGACCGCTTTCATATTCGGCGGCAAGGCGGCACCGGGGTATGTCAGGGCGAAGGGTATCATCAAGTTCATTAATGAAATAGCCAACAAAGTAAATAACGATCCGGAAGTCAACGGCTTGATGAAAGTTGTTTTTATTTCCAATTACAGAGTATCCTATGCAGAAAAAATCATGCCTGCCGCAGATATTTCTGAGCAAATCTCAACAGCGGGCACAGAGGCGTCCGGTACCGGCAACATGAAGCTGATGCTGAACGGTGCCGTAACGCTCGGAACACTGGACGGAGCAAATGTAGAAATTATTCAGCAGGCAGGGGAAGAAAATAATTATATTTTCGGAGCGCATGTGGATGAAATAGAAAAAATCGCGGATTCCTACAATCCAAGAGCGATCTATGAGCAGAATGCAAGAGTAAAGGCGGCAGTTGACGTTTTGGTTAACGGTATGTTTGACGACGGTGGCACCGGAATGTTTCGGGAATTGTACCATTCTTTGCTGAATGGGGCAAGCTGGCACAAACCGGATAATTATTATCTGCTTTACGATTTTCTTTCTTACTGTGATACAAAGCTCAAAGCCATCTCAGATTACAGTGACCGTTTTGCATTTTCGCAGAAGTGTTTTATGAATACGGCCGGCGCCGGAAAATTCTCAAGCGACAGAACGGTAAAGGAGTATGCGATGCAAATCTGGGGCATGTGACACACGGTTACTTGTAAAGCAGGAATCGATATGCTACAATATTGAATAAATTATGGATCGGTTGGAGAGATTTAAATGGATATCTTTATCGAACAGATTATCAAAAAGAAATTTGGGAAAAGTGACTACTTTTTGTTTGCTGCGGTTCTGTTGGGAAGCTGCATAATCATTGCGTTTTTTGCAATGACTATTCCCATGCTCTTATTGCCAGTTCTGGTCGGCATTTTCGCCGCAGACTATTATTTAATTTCTTCACGCAGCCTTGAATATGAATACAGCGTTACAAATGGTGATATTACGATTGATAAAATTATTAATCGCCGTAAAAGAAAAAGAGTGATTTCGATTGATGCTCACGACATTGAGTCTTTTGAAAAATACGGGCGTGATAGACATCAGAAAAAAACACATTCGGCGCGTATCAACGCTTCGGAAAATGAAAACGGTAAAGACGCATGGTGCTTTACGACACGTCATTCCCAAAAGGGAAATATTTTGGTTCTGTTTAATCCAAATGAAAAGGTTCTTGCCGCAATCAAACCATTTCTTTCAAGGCAGGTAGCAATCAATGCTTTTGGCCGGAATTGATTTAGTAGAAATTAAAAGAATAAAAAAATCCATGATAAATCCGCGCTTTTTATTGAGGATACTTGGTCCGACTGAGTACTCTCAGCTTGAATTGCGCGGATTTTCTGTTCAAAGCGTCGCGGCAAGCTTTAGCGCGAAAGAGGCTTTTTCCAAAGCGCTCGGCACGGGCCTGCGCGGATTTTTACTCAGTGAGGTTGAACTGTTAAGAGAAGACAACGGCAAACCATATTTCAAGTTGAGCGGCAGTGCACTTCAAATTACACAGGAGCGGAAAATTGTGCTTCATGTAAGCGTGACACATACAAGAGAATATGCTTCGGCAGTTGTAATAGGGGAGGAGCCGGATAAATGAAGGTATTAACCTGCGAACAGACAAAAAAACTTGAAAAAAGCGCCGTGGAATCAGGAATCAGCTATTTGGAACTGATGGAAAACGCCGGAGCTGCAGCCGTCCGATTTCTGCGCAAAAAGTTCAGCATGTCCAACCGGAATGTAGCTGTTCTGTGTGGAAAGGGAAATAACGGAGGAGACGGTTATGTTGCGGCGCGTAAGCTTTCGGAGTTGGGCGTACTTGTTGCAGTGGTGATCGTCGACGGACTCCCTGTCACGGATATAGCGAAAGCTATGTTTTCGCGCCTCCAAGGCACAACGGTTAAAATTTTAAATTACGGTGGGAGTATGGAGACGATCGACCCGGTCATTTCTTCTTCTGACTACATTATTGACGCGATTTACGGAACCGGATTTCATGGCTGTGCCCCGGACAGGCTTATACCGATTTTTCGCGCCGTACAGTATTCATCTGCGGCGGTTGTTTCACTGGACATCCCAAGCGGCGCCAGCTGTGATTCCGGAGCGGTGGACGGCGAATGTATCAAAGCAGACTATACGATATCGTTTTCAACCTTGAAAAACGGACATCTCATCCAACCTTCACAGGGTTTCTGCGGTGAAGTAGCCGTTGCTCCAATCGGTATTGACGCGAATCTAATCGGCAGTCAAAAATCAACGTTTGAAGTAACGGAACCGTCCTCGGCACGGTTTTTGCTAAAGCCAAGAGATCCGCTCAGCAATAAAGGAAATTACGGCAGACTTCTTTGCCTCTGCGGAAGCGACGGTATGGCCGGAGCGGCTGTTATGAGCGCGAAAGCGGCAATCCGCTGCGGTGCAGGTATTGTTAACGTTGCATTGCCGCGCACGATTTACCCGATTGTCGCTTCGCACGTTGTAGAACCGATTTTTACCCTGCTTGATTATACGCAGGACGGAAAAATACTGCCATCCAGTCACACAGCGCTGCAAAACGCCCTTTCAGATGCAAGCGCGTGCCTGATCGGCTGCGGCCTGGGACAAAGTGAGGAGATATCGCAGACGGTGTGTGAACTGGTATCCAGTTCGCAAATTCCTCTGATCATTGACGCAGATGGCATAAACATCCTTGCGGAGAATATAAATGTATTAAAAACAGCCCGTGTTCCTGTTGTGCTGACTCCGCATCCCGGCGAAATGGCCCGTCTTCTCAAATCCACGGCAAAGGATGTGCAGGCTCACCGGCTTGAATATGCCGGAAGCTTTGCAGCTCAATACCATGTCATCCTTGTGCTCAAGGGTGCCGGCACGATTATTGCGGAGCCAAACGGGATGGTGCATCTCAACCCGACAGGAAATGCAGGAATGGCAAAGGGCGGCAGCGGCGACGTTTTAGCCGGAATGATTGCTTCCTTTATTGCGCAGGGGATAGAGCCGGCAAAGGCGGCGGTGGGTGCGGTATATTTTCACGGTGCCGCGGGGGATCGCTGTGCCGAAGAATTTTCCCATTGCGCGATGCTGCCGACGGATTTGATCGACATGCTTCCTAGGCTGTTTTTGGAAATTGAGCGGTAAGCCGTATATTTCATCGAAATATTTCGGTGCTCAGTATTTTTGCGCGGAGAGTGGTGTGCTATGCGCCGAACAGCTTTATGGCTATTTGCGGTTTTTGTTATCTTCTCATGTCCCGCCTGCAAGGCACAGGAAATCAAGGCTGCGGATATTAATTTCTCTTTTCACTGCATCGCCGATATTGATTACAACGGCGAGAAAATCACATGCGGATTGAACCGCGATGCTCCAGGAAGGGCAAGCGTACAGTTCCTTTCCGGTGATCTGAACGGTCTGACCTGTGATTGGAGCGGTGAGGGCTTTTCAATTTCTTACAGCGGTCTTTCTGCAAAAAGCGATGACTGCGTTTTGCCGGATACGTCATTTGCTGTGATTTTATTGCAAATTTTAGATTATGCTGAAAAAAGTGATTCTCTTATAGAAACACACGGCGACGAGCTCTCCGGAACCATGAACGAAATTAATTTTACGATGACGGCGGAAAAAAGCACTGGACTCATTAAAACCATTTCGATCCCTCAAAAAAATCTTACGGCGAAATTACATGATTATACACAATAAGGGTGTGACAGATGTTACACCCTTTTTTATATTTAATTTTATGTCAACCACTGCTTCTAAATAATATTATGTGTTAGGGACTGCTTGCGAATAAATCGATCATGGAATGTCAAGAATATTTGCAGACCCTATATCATAAATTATGCGGAGCGTGAAAAATGTGAACATTAAAAGAGGCGATATTTATTATGCCGACCTAAGCCCGGTTGTTGGTTCCGAGCAGGGCGGTGTCCGTCCTGTGCTGATTGTTCAGAATGACGTTGGAAACCGGTTTAGCCCAACCGTTATTGCCGCTGCAATAACAAGTCAACGCGCAAAGGCGAATCTTCCAACGCACATTATGCTCAATGCCCAGGCCACCGGACTTGCCAAGGATTCCGTTGTTCTGCTTGAGCAGGTTCGAACAATCGATAAACACAGATTAAAAGAGCGCATGGGGCGCCTTGATAATATGTCAATGACACAGGTCAATCAGGCTTTATCTATCAGTTTTGGCCTTGACCTTGATGAAGAGGAACGCGAGGCTACATAGAGTTGCCTGAAATTAATAAAAATACGTATATTTTATTAGGCCGTGAAAATAATAAAAAAATAAAAATAAAAAGGAGTGTTGAAATTGGCACTAACTGAAAAAGAACTGTCCGCAATCGAAGATCAGCTGAGCGGAGAAAAACTTCTTGTCACAAAGTTCAAAGCATATTCGCAGATGTGCTCGGATTCCGAAATTAAACAAAAATGCGACACGATTGCAAGTCAGCATCAGGCACATTATGATAAGCTTTTAAGCTTTCTAAATTAAGGAGTAAAGAAAATGAATAATTCACAGACAAAAAATGCACAGATGCAGGATAAAGAAATCTTAGAAGATGTTCTGACCTCCCAAAAAGCGGTCACAGGTGCTTACAACAACTTTACAAACGAATGTGCGACTCCAAACGTAAGAGATGAATTTATGAGAATTCTCACGGAGGAACACCAGATCCAGGCGGATGTTTTTGACGTGATGAAACAGCGTGGCTGGTACCCGACCCCTGCGGCGGAACAGCAAAAGATTCAACAGGCAAAACAGAAATACCAAAATTCAAATCAATAATAAAATGCAACGCCGGTTCTTGTGAGGATCGGCGTTTTTATTATAAATATACAGTTTTAATTCTGGACTGGATACAATTTATGACACAATGTTTGACCCTGTACGACTATAATTATTTTTAGCACAGGGAGGGATCTCTTTGAAGCAGAAGATTTACATAGACATATTGGTCGGTGTCAATTTATTTATTAATTACTTTTTACTGCTTGCCGTTTCAAGATTCCTTTCACTGACCGTGAAACGTCCCCGTCTGGCTGCCGCTGCAGCATTGGGGGCGATCGCTTCTCTTTCTATTCTTTTGCCCGAAATCAATCTTTTTCTGTCATTTTTCTTAAAATTGGTACTGTCGGCACTCATCATTTTATTCGCATATCCGTTTTTCGGCTTGAAGCAATTTTTGCGTGAACTTGCTTCATTTTATATTATGAGCTTCGCCTTTGCCGGATTCATGCTCGCACTGTGGTATTTCATTGCGCCGCAGGGGCTGATTATAAAAAATTCTATCGTCTATTTCAATGTTTCGCCGCTTCTGCTGATTGTACTGACAGTTGTTTGTTATTTTACCATTCGTCTGATTCACCGTATCACAGGAAGGCAGGCTCCGGAAAATCTTTTTTGCAGAATCCAAATTGATTTTAACGGAAAGTCGGTTTTCTGCTCAGCAAAGGTGGATACGGGCAATACACTGACCGAACCATTTTCAAACGCACCGGTTGTCGTTGTTTGCGAGGAGTGCATTGCCGAACTCACACCGCGGCAGGAAAGCGGGAAAATCCGTCTTGTACCGTTTCAGGCGGTTTCAGGGGGCGGACTTCTTCCTGCGTTCAAGCCGGATAAACTGACTGTCATCATTGGTAAAGACAAAATCGAAATTCATGAAGTATACATAGCGGTAACCAAAGCGAATCTAGGGGCGTTCAGCGCACTCCTAAATCCGGATTTACTCCAAAAAACGTCAGCCTAAATTTGGCCGTAGGCAGGCGCGTTTATTAGCCGCGGCGGCAGCGGCAAAAGGGAAAGAGTGAAAATGGGAATGAATAAGCTGATAAGGGAAATTGGAAATAAGCTGTCATTATTATGGCTGCGATTGGGTCTAAACGGGCAAATACACTACATAAACGGGCCTGAAACTCTTCCTCCGCCGCTGACTAAGAAAGAAGAGGAAAAGGTGATGCTGAACATTTTAAACGATGTTCCCAATGCGCGCGAGCCGCTCATCACCCACAATCTCAGGCTTGTCGTGTACATTGCCAAAAAATTCGAGTCAAACAACGCCGGAGTGGAAGATTTAATTTCAATCGGTACAATTGGTCTAATCAAGGCTGTAAACACCTTCTGCCCCGAACGCAACATCAAACTTGCAACCTACGCTTCGCGTTGCATTGAAAATGAAATTCTGATGTATCTGCGCAAAAGTTCCCAGCTAAAAAATGAAATTTCAATTGATGATCCATTAAACGTGGACTGGGACGGAAACGAGCTTTTGCTTTCGGACATTTTAGGAAGCGAACAGGATACCGTTAATCGCAATATTGAACAGGAGGTAGAACGGAATCTTCTGCTGACCGCTGTTTCTCATCTTGCTCCCCGTGAGCGTGAAATCATGCAGCTTCGTTTCGGCCTGAACAACACAAAGGAGCATACGCAGAAAGAGGTAGCCGATACCCTCGGTATTTCACAGTCATACATATCGCGTCTTGAGAAAAGAATTATTGAAAGATTAAAAAAGGATTTGGAACGCGTGAGCTAAATAAAGGCGGACATCATGAGATGCCCGCCTTTATTGACTGCATATTCCATTTCTAATAAATTTCCCAATACTGCGCGCTGTAAGGAGGGAGTGTACTTCCGCCGCCAAAGTCATGCATTTCTCCGGAAAGCAGGTTTCGCGCGCGGCCCGCGTCTGCGTTGAAATGCGCATCAAAAGGCTCGCTGTCAGCGTTGACGGCGACAAGGACGCGCGCTCCTTCATAAGAACGTTCAAAGATAAACTGTCTGTTTGTCAGCAAAAGGGACTTACAATCCCCAAAGCAAAGCGCTTGGCTGTTTTTGTGCGCATTTGCGCAGGCCAAAATGTATGCAGTTAAATCCGTATGCTGAGGCTGATCAAAGCAGGGACGAAGGGAGGCATCGCTGCCCGGTTCCTTTGCACCCTCGGCACCCCATTCACTGCCATAGTAAATGCAGGGAATGCCGGGCATGGCAAACAGAACAGCGTAAATCAGGGGAAGGTGGTTTTTATTTGTAAGTATCGTCGCAATGCGGGCGACATCATGATTATCAACAAAATTAAATAGATGCTCTCCTTTATACAGTGTCCAGTTTTCAGGGCCGAACTGGCGCTGAAGGGAATGGGCAATTTCAAACAGATTCATGGTATTAAAGCTGGAGTACAGCCCTTTATAACATTCGTAATTCGTTACGCTGTGCAGCATGGTATGGTTCATAATCTGATTGTAGTCGCCGCTCAAAATTTCACCGACAAGGAAAAAATCAGGTTTGATCTGATCGCAGAAAACACGCAGTTTTTCCAAAAAAACGCGTTCAAGGCAATAGGCCACATCAAGGCGAAGCCCGTCAATATCAAATTCTCTCACCCAGTTCTGAATACAGCCGAATATATGATGAATGACTTCTTCATTCTGTAAGTTCAGCTTCACCAGCTCATAATGACCTTCCCAGCCCTCATACCATAATCCGTCGTTGTAATTGCTGTTGCCGTCAAAATGAATGTTGAACCAGTTTTTGTATGCGGAATTTTGCCGGTTTTTTAAAACGTCCTGAAAAGCCCAGAATCCTCTGCCAACATGGTTGAAAACACCGTCAAGCACAATTTTGAATCCCTTTTGATGCAGCTTGCAACAGACTTCAGCAAAATCGGCGTTTGTGCCGAGTCGGCAGTCCAGCTTTGCGTAGTCGCGGGTATCATAGCCGTGGGAGTCGGATTCAAACAACGGGGAAAAATAAACGGCGTCACACCCGCATGCTTGGATGTGCTCCATCCATTCTGTTACTTTATGAATTCTCGGTGACAAAATCCCATCGTTTGTCTGCGGCGCTCCGCAAAAACCCAAGGGATAAATCTGATAAAAGACACGATTGTCTGCCCACATATTTTATCTCCTTACTTATTTCATGATTCGGTATAATTGAGAATAATGCTGTAAGCTGCCTTTAGGCTTTCATAGTCGTAGTGCCGGCAGTTTGCAGGACTCGTTGACGGCAGTGCTATGGCGGAACATCCTGCGGATTTTTCACAAAAGCGCTTATATAAAGAGGCGGCCTTTGTTCCCGTTGTAAACACGGCCTGAATATTTGTCTTTTTCAGCAGACCGCCGATATTGTTCGCGACAGGTTCTTTAATGCTGCTGTCGTCTGCCCCCGAGATACTGCAGCTTTTCAGGACATCCCAGAGCGCAACACGGTTTCTCAGCAGAAAATAGGCTTTTTCGATGTTGCTTTCGGGAAGCTTCTGTCTATATAAATCTGCTACGATTCTCCAGAAACGGTTTTGCGGATGGGAATAATAAAAGCCGTATTCGCGTGATTTTGGCGAAGGCATCGTACCTAAAATCAATATCCTTGAATTTTTATCATAAACAGGTTCAAAAGTGTGCTCAACAATTTCAATCATTGTATCTGTCCTTTTACATGAAGTGCATATTTGATTAGCTGGTCATGGCTGTTGGGGCATTTACCGTCCAACACCGCGTCTAAAAGCAGGGAAAGCATCCTGCCGATTGCAGCACCCTGCGGAATGTTCAATGACAGCAGGTCTGAACCGTTCAGCTGCAAATCTTTCAGAGAGAAGCAAAGCCCGCGCGCAAGAATGCTTTCGAGCATGGCTTGCGCTTTTTTCAGTTCATCCAGCCTGCCGATGTAAACGGGGTTTTGTGCCTTTATATCGGCGGTTTTCACCTTGAAAAGATAGCGCAGTGTCTTTTCGCCGTTTTTGTTCAGAAGCCGCAACAGGGACGTTTCATCCGTATGGACTGGCAGATCATGTAAATTTATGAGTTTTGAAACCATACAGACGGCATCGCCGTCATACCGAAGCTCCTCTAAAATTCCTTTTGCCATTTCGGCGCTTTTCTTTCCATGACCGTAAAAATGCCCGATTCCATTTTCATCCTGTGTGTAGCACAAAGGCTTGCCGATATCGTACAAAAACATTGTCAGGCGAAGAATAGGAATTGCCTCAGCGGCGGCAACAGCTTTCAGCGTGTGTTCCCATACATCATAAATGTGATAGGGATTATTCTGCTGGAATCCGGCCATCAAACTGATTCCCGATACAAATTGCTCAAATACGGGACGATAATCTCTTAAAATATTTTCCGCGTTACCGCAGAGGAGCTTTGTGAATTCAGAATTAATGCGTTCACGGGCAATATGGTCAAGCAGATCGCGGTTATTAAGAATACTTAATGAGGTGTTTCGTTCAATTGTAAATTCAAGTACGGAGGAGAAGCGCAGTGCCCGTAAAATTCTCAGCCCATCTTCCTGAAAACGCAAATCAGGTATCCCGACGCACCGGATTCTCCGGTTTTTCAGATCTTCCATACCGTCAAAGCAGTCAATAATACCATCGAAATGATTGTATGCGAGGGCGTTGACAGTGAAATCCCTGCGTGACAGATCTTCTTTCAAGCTGCGCGTAAAGCGTACACTGTCCGGATGGCGGTTATCGGAATACTGGCCGTCTATCCGGTAAGTGGTCACTTCAACGGGCATGTGGTTGATCAACACCGAAATGGTTCCGTGTTTGATTCCGGTTTTGATACATTTGAACCCGCTTAAGGCCAGTTCGGTCTCATCGGGAAGAGCGGACGTTGTTACATCCCAGTCGCTTGGTGCCAGTCCAAGAATGCTGTCCCGCACACAGCCGCCAACAATATATGCTTCATAGCCGGCATTATTCAGCTTTTGAATGACTGTTTCTACCTGTGGCGGTATATTGATTCGCATGTTCCCGCCTCTCTTGTCATTTTTTAGCCTGTCTTCACAGGATCGGTATTTCTTATAGTATATACGACTTCATGATAAAAAAGCAATTATAAATCCCTTTAATATTTTTAATAATGATGCCGCATGAATCACCGCGTCCATGGTAATAATGATAGTAAGTTATTCCACGGAAATGAGGGAACGGCATGCAGTACAACAAAGTCGAAATCTGCGGGGTTAACACTTCGAAGTTAAAAGTACTTACCGAAAAGGAAAAAATGCAATTGCTGCGCCGGGTCAAGGAGGGTGACCTCAAAGCACGCGATGAACTCATAAATGGAAACCTGCGCCTTGTCTTGAGTGTGATTCAGCGCTTTACAAATCGCGGGGAAAATCTTGATGATCTTTTTCAGGTGGGATGTATTGGTCTCATCAAAGCGATAGATCATTTTGATATTGGTCAGGGAGTTCGTTTCAGTACCTATGGGGTACCAATGATTATTGGAGAAATACGACGTTATCTGAGGGATAATAATTCGATACGCGTCAGCCGGTCATTGCGTGACACGGCTTACAAGGCCATGCAGGCAAAAGAGAAAATGACGGCTGAAAATAATCGTGAGCCAACTATTGAAGAAATTGCAAAAGAGCTGAACCTGCCGCGTGAGGATGTGGTACTTGCGCTTGAGTCCATCGTTGAACCGGTTTCGCTTTTTGAACCGGTTTTTTCAGACGGAGGCGATACCATTTATGTGATGGATCAGGTGGGTGATAACAACGACGATTCCAACTGGTTGGATGAAATTGCACTGAAAGAGGCAATCCGGGATTTGAATAGCAGAGAAAAAAGGATTCTTTCCATGCGCTTTTTCCAGGGAAAAACACAGATGGAGGTCGCTTCAGAAATCGGAATCAGTCAGGCACAGGTTTCAAGGCTTGAAAAGGCTGCGCTTGACAAAATCAAGAAAGATATTTAACTGTTGTTTTCTTACCCATCACGCCGTCTTCACAATGGGAACTTATACTAAGCGCTGTAATAGATTTACGATCAATCGGGGGATATTCTATGCAGCACATCATTGTGAAACAAAAGAAATATTACTATATCATTGCGTTGGCAATGATAGCGGCGCTGTCCTTCACCTTGAATTTCTATGCGATTACAAATAACGGAACCGGAAACGAATATTATGCAGCGTGTATCAAGAGTATGACGCTGAGTTTTAAGAACTTCTTTTTTGTATCATTCGACCCTGCCGGAATGGTTTCTGTCGACAAGCCTCCTCTTGGTTTGTGGATGCAGGCGATTTCCGTACTCATCTTCGGCTATCACGGTTGGGCAATGCTGCTTCCGCAGGCTTTGGCGGGAGCAGCTTCTACCGTTATGATTTACATTTTAACTGCAAAACATTTTGGCAGGCCGACTGGGCTTTTCTCATCTCTGCTTTTTGCCGTCACGCCGGTGGTGGTGGTGGCATCACGAAATAATACGATAGATATGCAGCTTATCTTTGTGCTGCTCGTAGCCACATGGTTCCTCTTTCGTTCCATCGACAGTGGTAAATGGAGATATTTGTTTTGTGCAGCAGTATTTGTTGGGTTAGGATTCAACATTAAAATGTTGCAGGCATACATGATTTTACCTGCAATTGCTCTGACCTATCTGTTTTTTGCAAAGGAAAAGCTTGGCAAACGCTTCCTAGCCGGGATTCTCAGTATGGTAATAGTATTGGGAGTGTCTTTCGCATGGGTGCTTGCCGTTGAGTTATATCCGTCTGAAAGCCGTCCCTATGTTGACAGCACCAGCACCAATTCAATGCTTGAATTGGTGCTGGGCCATAACGGCACGGAAAGATTATTTGGCCAAAGCATGGGCGGCGGAGGGATGGGCGGCGGTACGGCGAGCCCTTTAGACAAGGATATTCCCGGCACCGCACCGCAGATGAACGATGCTGACGGCCAGGGTCAGCCGGATAGAGCCGCCGGCAGTGGAAACAGTAAAGATGATGGCCGCAGTATGGGGATGACTGGCGGCGGTGGAAGCTCTGAAATTGGAAATGCGTCTCCGCTGCGTCTTTGGACATCAAATTTATATGGGCAGGGTTCATGGTTCCTTTTGTTTGCCATTTGCAGTATGTTGCTGTGCGTTAAAAAATGGAATTTCAAAAATAAAAATGTACGTCAGGGGGCTTTCGTTTTTTGGTCGCTCTGGCTGATAACCATGACAGTTTTTTTCAGCTTTGCAGGTTTTTACCACCGATATTACCTTTGCATGATGGCGCCGGCCATTGCCGTACTGAGCGGTATCGGCATTACTGCAATCTACAACGGCTTTAAAAATAAAGCTGAAAAAAAAATTGAGTATCTGCGTCCTGTACTTTTACTGGCTGCTTTCCTCGGAAATTTAGCATTGCAGGTTATTTGTGTGTTAAGATATTCTGAATTAAAAACTTGGCTGCTTCCCGTAATGCTTGGAGCGTCGGGGGTTGGAATTCTTCTGTTTGCAGTTTGTTGTATAAAGCGCAAACGCGTCATCCTCGCTGTTTCGATGGCAGCGCTTATTCTGTCCGCATTAGCCGCTCCTTTTTACTGGGCTCTTACACCGGTCATGGGTGTGCCAAATGCCACAATGCCCTACGCAGGTCCGGAATTGGTGGAAAGCGGACAGGGGAATAGAGTCGGCATGCTGTCGGACGGCAGCAGTTCACAGGTCTCTGCTTTGGAAGATTATTTAGTGAAAAATTATAAAGAGGGTAGTTTCCTTGTCACATCACAACGCTCAAGCAGTGTGGCGCAGTATATCATTGACACCGGGCTTCCCTGTTACGCTTATGGTGGATTTTTAGGCTCGGATAACTCTCTTACGGTGGATAAACTGAAAGCACTTGTCGCCGAAGGAAAAATTACCTATTTTCTCCTGTCCTCTCAAAATGGCGGATCGGGAAATTCTGAAATTGAATCTTATGTAAAAGAAAATGCGGTTTTAATTGATTCGAGCCAATACAGCTCTAAAACGAACAATGTTGGGCAGATGGGGGGCAAAACGGTACTTTGTATTTATTTAAATCATAATTTACTCATCGTGAATAGCAATAGCATGCAAAAATCCCCTGTGAGTTTTTCACAGGGGATTTTAAGATTAGCAGAAATATCATTATTTACAAAATTTTTCAACGTAGTTATCAATGCAGTTTTGAATGATTTCTTTCGCATCTGCGGGCCCTTTTACTTCATCAATGGCCGTGACTTTTCCCTCAAGCTGTTTGTAAACCGAGAAAAAATGAGACATTTCATCAAAAATATGTTTTGGCAGTTCGTTAATATCGCGGTAACTGTTATAGGTTGGGTCATTAAACGGAATTGCAATGATTTTCTCATCCTTCATACCATTATCTACCATAATAATAACGCCGATTGCATAACACCGTACTAAGGAAAGCGGACGAATATCCTCGGAACAAAGCACAAGCACATCCAAAGGATCGTTGTCACTGGCATATGTACGTGGAATCAAGCCATAATTAGCAGGATAGTGAGTGGAAGTATAAAGAATCCTGTCCATAATGAGCAGACCGGTTTCTTTGTCAAGCTCATACTTGATTTTACAGCCTTTTGGTATTTCTATAACAGCACAAAAGTCTTCTGATTTAATTCTTTTTGGTGAAATATCATGCCAAATATTCATATTAGCCTCCTGATTATTTTATCGAGTAATTATACCATTTTTTTTCAGATTAATCAATTAATTAATTATATAACAAAGTCTGGCATATAACTGTAGGGGAGGTGGAAGCGTGAATTGCAGAATTATTGATATGCGCCACAAAGAAGTAATTAATGTAAAGGATGGAACGCGAATAGGATGTGTCTGTGATGTGGAGATAGATACCGCGGATGCAAGGGTGATCGCAATTGTAATTTACGGCCGCCTGCGCTGCTTTGGACTATTTGGCAGGGAAGACGATATCGTTATTAAATGGCAGGATATTCAGGTAATAGGTGACGATACTATATTAGTGTGTTATAATAACTATTGCCGTACAAAAAAAAGATCGCGCGGATTTGGCGGATTCTTTGGCGGTGCCTGAAAAGGGCTTGAATTATATCATTTAATATGATATAATAATTCGCGCAATAAAAAATCACACGTTGTGCTATGATGATTTGGTGCCCAAGATTGGGTGTTGCATCTGTTAAAGCATGGCGGAGGAAAAACCAAGGAGGAAAATTATGTCAGTAGTATCTATGAAACAGCTCTTGGAGGCCGGTGTTCACTTCGGTCACCAAACCAGAAGATGGAACCCTAAAATGGCGCCGTACATCTTCACGGAACGCAATGGTATTTACATTATCGATCTGCAGAAAACCGTTAAAAAGCTTGAGGATGCCTACAGTTTTGTCCGCAGCCTTTCTGCCGAGGGCAAGTCTGTATTATTTGTAGGAACCAAAAAGCAGGCTCAGGATTCCGTTAAAGAAGAAGCGGAGCGTGCAGGCGCATACTTTGTAAACGCACGTTGGCTCGGCGGTATGTTAACCAACTTCCGTACGATTCGCCGCAGAATTGACCGCTTAAACCAGCTTAAAAATATGGAAGAAGACGGTACTTTTGATCTTTTGCCGAAAAAAGAAGTCATTAAACTTCGCCTTCAGATTGAAAAGCTTGAAAAATTCTTGGGCGGTATTAAGGAAATGAAACAAATTCCTGGTGCACTGTTCATTGTTGACCCCCGCAAAGAGAGAATTGCAGTTGCCGAAGCAAAAAAACTTGGTATTCCGATTGTCGCTATTGTTGATACAAACTGCGACCCGGATGAGATTGACTATGTGATTCCGGGCAATGATGACGCTATCCGTGCCGTTAAGTTAATTTCCGCAACAATGGCAAACGCAATTGTCGAAGGCAAAGAAGGCCAGATGGGCTCTGCCGCGGCAGAAGAAAAAGTAAATGAAGCAGAGGCCGTAGCCGCAGAATAAACGGTTTATGCATAAAAAATAAGACTAATTATAATAGAGATAAGAGCGGAGGAAATAGAATGGCTTTTACAGCTAAAGACGTTGCAGCGCTTCGTGAGAAGACCGGCTGCGGAATGATGGACTGCAAAAAAGCGCTTGACGCGTCCAATGGAGACATGGATGTTGCAATTGACTTTTTAAGAGAAAAGGGCCTTGCAGCCGCTACAAAGAAAGCCGGCCGTATTGCAGCCGAGGGCGTCGCGTTTGCATGTCTGAACAATGAAGGAACGGTCGGTGTCAATATTGAAGTAAATGCTGAGACCGATTTTGTTGCCAAGAATGCGGATTTTCAGAGCTTTGTGAAAATTTGTGCGGATACGGTCATTGCCAGCAATCCGGCTGATGTTGACGCACTGCTTCAGTGCAAAGCTGTTGGTACGGAACAGACCATTGACGCACTGCTCAAAGAGAAAATTCAGACGATTGGTGAAAACATTAAAATTCGCCGTTTTAAACGTTTTGAGGGTGCCGTTGCAGCTTATATTCATGCGGCCGGAAAAATCGGCGTTCTTGTTAAGTTCGATACATCCGCTGAGATTGCGGCAAAGGATGAATTTAAGGAATATGCTAAAAATATTGCCATGCAGATTGCGGCTATCAGCCCGCAGTACCTTGATCAGAAATCGGTTCCCGCCGATGTCATTGAACATGAGAAAACCATTCTGAAAGAGCAGATTATCAACGACGGAAAACCTGCTGCAATTGCTGATAAGATTGTTACCGGCAGACTTGGGAAATTCTTTAAGGATATTTGCCTTTTGGATCAGGCTTATGTTAAAGACGGCGACATTTCCGTACAGCAGTATACGGAAGCGACCGGCAAAGAACTTGGCGGAACAATTTCTATTGTAGATTATGTTCGCTTCGAAAAAGGCGAGGGACTTGAAAAACGTGAAGATAATTTCGCTGAAGAAATCGCCAACATGGTTAAGTAATAATTGCTGAATGAATGGCGCAGGAAATGATCCTGCGCTATTTTTTTGCCTTGCTTTCGTTTAAGGCTTCCGGCAAATGTTTCTAAATTATAAAACTTGACAATAATAACTATATTTAGTTATGAAAGCCTTTACTTTACACAATGCTTATTGTAAAATAATATAAAATGATAACAGGGGTGTTTTATTTGCAACCTAAATATAAAAGAATTCTTCTCAAACTGAGCGGCGAGTCACTTGCCGGGAGCGGAACGCACGGTATTGATTTTGACACAGTTCTAAAGATTTGTGAACCGATAAAAAAATGTTCGGATATGGGTGTTGAAATCGGAATCGTCGTTGGCGGCGGCAATTTTTGGCGCGGCCGCAGCAGTGGAAAAATGGACAGAACCCGTGCCGATCACATGGGCATGCTTGCAACTACAATCAACGCACTTGGTGTTGCCGATGCGCTTGAGCAGCTCGGTGTTCAGGTTCGTGTGCAGACGGCGATTGCAATGCAGCAAATCGCCGAACCTTACATCCGCAACCGTGCCGTTCGTCATCTTGAAAAGGGCCGGGTTGTAGTTTTTGGCTGCGGTACAGGAAATCCGTTTTTTTCAACCGATACGGCGGCGGCCTTACGAGCTGCTGAAATTGATGCAGATATTATATTAAAAGCCACCATGGTTGACGGCGTTTATGACAGTGATCCAAAAAAGAATCCGAATGCTGTAAAATTTGACACCCTGTCCTTTATGGACGTACTTAACAGGAACCTACAGGTTATGGACAGCACGGCTGCTTCATTATGTAAGGATAATAAAATTCCGATTTTGGTTTTCAGCATCAGTGAGCCAAGCAATATTATGAAAGCTGTTTGCGGCGAATCAATCGGAACACTTGTGAAGGAGGATTAGTCATGAAAGAAGTATTGGAACATGCAGAGGACCACATGAAAAAAAGCATTATTGCTTTGTCGGATGAATTTGCATCCATCAGAGCGGGCAGAGCGAATCCGGCAGTGCTGGATAAAGTAAAAGTTGATTATTACGGCACTCCAACTGCAATCAATCAGCTTGCAGCGGTAGCGGTAAGCGAAGCGCGGATTCTGACTATTCAACCGTGGGATATTTCCGTTTGCCGCGCGATTGAAAAGGCGATTCAGACGTCGGACATTGGAATTAATCCTCAAAGTGATGGCAAGGTGATTCGAATAACTTTTCCTCCGCTCACAGAAGAAAGACGCCGTGATTTAGTGAAAGAAATCAGCAAAATGGCTGAGGAACGTAAAATTGCGATTCGAAATATTCGCCGTGATTCCATGGAGAAGCTAAAAGGAATGAAAAAGACTTCGGAATTAACTGAAGACGAGCTGAAGCAGGCAGAAAAAAAAACGCAGGATTTAACGGATAGATACTGCAAACAGATAGATTCCGTATTTGAGAAAAAGCAAAAGGAAATTATGGAAATATAGGTAAAAAGATGGAACAACAATATCTGCCAAAGCATCTTGCAATCATTATGGACGGAAATGGCCGTTGGGCCAAAAAACGAGGCTTGCCACGGTCTGCCGGCCATACTGTAGGTGCAGCTGTTTTTAAGACAATAACACGTTATTGCAGTTCTATTGGAATTGAATATCTTACTGTATATGCTTTTTCGACAGAGAACTGGCGGCGCCCGCAGGAAGAAATCGGAGCCTTAATGAAGTTGTTCAAACAATATCTTGAGGATGCTTTGCGTGATTTTCTGAATGAAAATATTAAAGTTTGTTTTATCGGAGATACAACGGTTTTTCCGCCGGAATTGCAAAAGCTCATTAAAGAAACTGAAGTGATTTCGGAAAAGCGTACTGGAATGGTGCTGAATATTGCCATGAATTATGGCGGCCGTGCTGAAATAACACGTGCCGTTAAGCAGATTGCCGCAGATGTGCAAAAAGGGGAACTGTCTCCTGAACAGATAGATGACATTTCCATTGCTAAAAGACTGTATACAGGTGGACAACCTGATCCTGATCTGGTTATCAGACCAAGCGGGGAAAACCGAATTTCAAATTTTTTGCTGTGGCAGTCGGCTTATGCCGAATATGTTGTGATGGACATTTTGTGGCCTGATTTCAAGCCGAAGGATTTAGACCGTGCATTAAACGAATATGCGAACCGCAACAGGCGCTTTGGAGGGGTTTAATTGAAAGAAAGAGTTGCTTCGGGAGTATCTCTTGTAATTTTTTTGATTGCGATTGTAGTATTTAACGATACCTGCCCGGCGGCTTTGAATGTTGCGATTGCACTTATTTCAGCATTGGCAGTTTTCGAAATCATTTCAGCTTTGGGTTTGTCCAAGAATTTTGTACTGCTCTACCCAAGTCTCATTTTTTCTGCAATCATTCCACTCATGCAGTTGGTTACATCACAGCAAATACAGGCTGATGTCCTTCAACAGGCAGCTTATTTTATCTACACCGTTGTTATTTTCAGTGCACTGATTCTGTATCATCAATTTATTACCTTTCGTGAAGTCGGTGTTATTTACAGTATGTCGCTTTTAATTCCGACTGCACTTGAAACGATTATCAGTTTGCGGACTTTTGGCGGAAAACATGGCATGTTCTATGTTATTATTGCAATTTTTTCTGCGTGGATAGCGGATACCGGGGCGTTTTTCGCCGGCAGACAATGGGGAAAGCATAAATTATGTCCAAATATAAGCCCTAAGAAGACTGTTGAAGGCGTAATAGGCGGCTTTGTTCTGAACATCATCGCGATGTTGGTTTTCGGTTATATATTTCATGTGATCTATTATGCATACAGTGTCGAGATTTCATATTTTACATTGATAATTATTGGCTTTTTTGGTACAATTATGTCAATTTTGGGTGACCTCAGTTTTTCGCTTATCAAGCGCAGCTGCCATATCAAGGATTTTGGCGAAATTATTCCGGGCCATGGCGGTATTTTGGACCGTTTTGACAGCGTTATTTTTGAAGCCCCGTTCGTGTACTTACTTGTTCAGCTTTTACCGCTTGTGATTCAATAAATTATCTGTTTAGAATGCAATAAAATGGCAAAATGGTGAATAATAATGAAAAGATGTCTTTCAATTCTTGGTTCTACCGGTTCCATCGGCACGCAGACACTCGACGTTGTACGTGGGTTGCATTTAAAAGTTTGCTCTTTGGCGGCAAATACTAATATTTCGCTTTTAGAAGATCAAATCAGGGAATTTAAACCTGAACTTGTTGCGGTTTATGATTTGAACGCAGCTAAAATACTGAAAATTGCGGTAGCCGACACACCTGTTAAGGTGGTCGCCGGTATGGAAGGCTTATGCGAAGCCGCGACAATCGGCAGTGCCGATCTGGTTCTGAATTCTGTAGTCGGTATGGTAGGGTTACTGCCCACACTCGCCGCAATCGGTGCGAAAAAGGATGTTGCGCTTGCCAATAAGGAAACTCTGGTTGCCGGAGGGTCCCTTGTGATGGAAGCATTAAAGAAAAATGAAGTGAAAATTTTTCCGGTGGACAGCGAACATTCGGCTATTTTTCAATGTTTACAGGGATGTCCGGAGAAAAAATCGTTAAAACGAATCATTCTTACGGCCTCCGGCGGACCCTTCTTTGGAAAAACCAAAGATGAGTTGATTCATGTAACGCCTCAGAAGGCGTTGAAGCATCCAAACTGGAATATGGGTGCAAAGGTTACGATTGATTCTGCAACCATGATGAACAAAGGGCTGGAAATTATAGAAGCATCTTGGCTTTTTGATATGCCTGCTTCCCAAATTTCCGTTGTCGTCCACCGTGAGAGTGTGATCCATTCCATGATTGAATATGAAGATAACTCCGTCATTGCGCAGCTTGGATTGCCTGATATGAGAATTCCCATTCAGTATGCAATTTCATGGCCGCAAAGATTTCCTTCGCCGGTTGGGCAGCTCAGCTTGACGGATTATGGTAAACTGACCTTTTTTGAACCTGATTTTCAGACTTTCCCCTGCCTTGCTGCCTGCAAAAGAGCAATTGAGCGTGGCGGGCTTGCCCCCGCAGCTGCGAACGGAGCAAATGAGGTCGCAGTGAAGTTGTTTCTGAACGGTCAGATTTCGTTTATCCGGATTGGAGAACTGGTCAGCCGGGCAATGGAAAATCAGCCGGATGTTAAAAACATTTCGTCCGTTAACGATATTTTGAATGCCGATAAAAATGCGCGGGACTATGTTCTGAGCGCAGTCGGCCATCTATGAGGTGATAGTATTACGAAGGTATTATTAGTTATTATTGCAATTCTTCTTTTCAGCTTTATTATTTTTATTCACGAATTCGGACATTTCTTTATGGCAAAACTTTCAGGGGTTCGTGTAAATGAATTTGCAATTGGCATGGGCCCAAGGTTGTTTCATTTTGGCAAGGGTGAAACACAGTATTCTTTGCGTGCATTTCCAATCGGCGGATTTTGTGCGATGGAAGGGGAAGACGAAGACAGCTCGGACGATCATGCCTTTAATAACAGACCGGTCTGGAAACGCATATTGGTAGTTGTTATGGGTGCGGTGATGAATATTATCCTCGGTCTTGTCATCATGATGATCCTTCTGTGTCAGCAGCCGGCTTTTTCATCCACGACAATATCAAAGTTTACCGATCATTCGGCAACTCAGTCGGCCGGCTTGCAAATCGGCGATGTTTTTAAAAATATCAATGGCTACAAAATAAACGGTGATCGTGATTTAAGCTTTGCACTTTCTATGACAGATCCATTAAAAACAGATATTCAGGTTCTGCGTGACGGTAAAATACTGAATTTTGATGATGTCAAATTCAACACAAAAGAGTCAGGCGGAAAGAAAATTCTTGCTCTGGACTTTTATGTGCAGCCAATTGATAAAAATGCAGGCACCCTTATTACAAAATCCGTTCAGGATACAGTTTCAACGGTTCGAATGGTCTGGTACAGTCTGGTTGGACTTGTCAGCGGGAAATTCGGATTCAATGATGTGGCAGGTCCTGTCGGCGCTGCCAATGCAATCGGGCAGGCGGCCTCCATTGGACTGCAGCAGAATTTTGTTGCAGCGCTGAACAACATTTTAATGATGATGATGGTGATTACAGTCAATTTGGGTGTTGTTAATTTGCTTCCCCTGCCGGCGCTTGACGGAGGAAGGCTTCTTTTTCTGATTGTGGAAGCGATTCGCCGCAAACCGATCAACCCAAAGTACGAGGGATGGGTGAATACAGCAGGCTTTTGTTTACTGATGGGTCTGATGGTTATTATTACTTTTAACGATATTCTGCGGCTGATTACCGGCAAGGGGTTGGGTTCATAATGCAAAAAACAAGGATGGTGTATGCGGGAAAACTGCCGATTGGCGGCGGCTCTAAAATATCCGTCCAATCCATGCTCAACGTTCCTTCAACTGATATTGAAGGAAGTGTCTGTCAGGCAGTTGAACTGGAAAAGGCCGGCTGCGATATAATCCGCGCTGCGATTCCGGACATGGACGCAGTTCAGCTGATACCGGCGATTAAAAATGCCGTGCAGATTCCTCTTGTTGCGGATATTCATTTTGACTACCGTCTTGCGCTTGAAGCAGTTGCCGCGGGGATTGACAAAATCAGAATCAATCCCGGAAACATCGGATCCGACGACCATGTAAAAGCAGTTGCAGACGCGTGCAGACAGAAAAATGTTCCGATTCGAATCGGTGTGAATTCCGGTTCTCTTGAAAAAGAAATTCTTGCGAAATACGGAAGTCCAACGCCGCAGGCACTTGTCGAAAGCGCGTTGTATCATGTTTCGCTGCTTGAAAAATATGATTTTTGCGATATTGTCATTTCAATTAAATCCTCGGGTGTTAACCGGACGATACAGGCCTATGAACTGATTTCGCAGAGCTGCGATTATCCTCTGCATCTGGGTGTGACGGAAGCCGGTACCGAACGAATGGGGCTGATAAAATCCGCGATTGGGATTGGCTCTCTTCTGCAGCGCGGGATAGGGGACACCATTCGCGTTTCCCTGACTGCCGATCCGGTTAAAGAAGTTGCCGCCGGTTTTGATATTCTGAAAGCACTCAACTTAAATGCAGGCGGAGTTGAATTTGTTTCCTGCCCCACCTGTGGCAGAACGCGCGTTGATTTAATCCACATTGCAAATGAGGTTGAACAGCGCCTTGCAGGCTGCAGAAAAAATATAAAGGTAGCTGTCATGGGATGCGTCGTTAATGGCCCTGGAGAGGCCCGTGAGGCTGATATAGGCATCGCCGGAGGCGATGGGGTAGGACTGCTGTTTAAAAAAGGTCAAATTATCCGCAAAGTGCCGGAAGACCAGCTGGTAGAATGCTTAATGCAAGAGATAGATCAGATGTAAAGGATGTAGTTCCATTGAAGACTTTTGGAGAATTTTTTGGCGTGTACATAGAAGCTTCACGGCTGCCGCCTCCCGTGTGCAACGGATGTATTTCGTCGCTGCAAATTGATACGAATAACAGAATGATTACTGCTGACGTGGCGTTTCCATCTTTGGTGGAGCGCCGCGTGCTTTATGATGTGGAAAAACGCATTGTCGCCTGCAAAGAATTAAAGCTCTCGAGGGCACGTATTCTTCCGTCATTTCCGGCCGACAGTTTTAGTGTAACCTATTATCCAAGCCTTGTTCTTGAATTAAAACGCCGTGAAGCCAGTGTAAATGGTATTCTTACGAATTCCACCGCAAGACTGGAAAATGGAAAACTGATCGTCTCTTTGACGCACGGCGGCAGCGATTTATTGGAATCGCGCCACATTGACCGATTGCTTGCCAAACTAATTCAAGAAGAATTCGGCGTCAGTCTTACAGTTGAATTTGATGGATTGCTAACGGTTGACAGTCAGAATCCGGTTTATATTGAAAAGAAAAAGCAGCAGCAGGAAACTTTAAGACGTGAAGCCATTGTAGAAGAAGTAGAAACCTATGAGGCGAATCTTAACCATACAAAGGCGCCGAAAACGATTCAGGTACGTTCGGGGGATAACCTGCTGCCCGGCATCATTCCTGAAACCGCCCGTGATCTTTACGGACATGCACCGAAATCAAAACCTGTTCCGATCAGTAAGGTTACTCCGGATATTGGCAGTGTAACTATTTGGGGCGAAATATTTCAGATCGAAGAAAAAATCACAAGGGATAAACAAAGAAAAATTATTACAATCAATATTACGGATTACACCAGTTCCATGACATTAAAAATCATCGAATTGGTTCCTCAGTGCAAATCGCTCGACACTCTTGCAAAAGGCATGTCAATTATTGCACGCGGTGATATTGAATATGATAAATACGATCATGAAATTGTTCTGCGCGCCAAGAGCATCAGTACGGTTCAGCAGACTAAGGTAACAGACAACGCCGATGTGAAACGGGTGGAGCTTCACCTGCATACGAATATGTCAAGCATGGATGGTGTAAATTCCGTCAGCGACTTAATTAAGCGCGCGGCAAACTGGGGCCAAAGCGCGATTGCTGTTACCGACCATGGCGTTGCACAGGCTTTTCCGGACGCGATGAATACCGTGAACGATCTGAAAAAGAAAGACATCAATATCAAGGTAATTTATGGACTGGAAGCCTATTTTGTCAACGATCTTATTCAGGCTGTCAAGGGGGTATCGTCCAAAACACTTGACGATGAATTCATTGCATTCGATATTGAAACAACCGGTTTAAGTCCAAATAAGGAACGGATTACTGAAATCGGTGCTGTCAGAGTAAAAAATGGTGAAATTCTTGAAAGCTTTGATACGTTTGTCAACCCGCAAATGCCAATACCGGCTAAAATAACGGAACTGACCGGAATTACGGATGATATGGTTAAAGATGCGCCGCTGGAAAAGGAAGCCATCAGGGACTTTTATGATTTTTGCGGCAATGACGCTGTTTTGGTTGCTCACAACGCTGAATTTGATACTTCGTTTATTCGCGTAGCGGCGCTGCGCAATAGCATGGACTTTCATTACACCTATATTGATACGGTCCCCATGTGCCGTTCCATGCTGAAAGATATCAAAAACTGTAAATTGGACACGGTCGCCAAATACTTAAAGCTTGACCCGTTCAACCATCATCGCGCGAGCGACGACGCCACGGTACTCGGTAAAATATTTATGGCTTTGCTGACACGGCTAAAGGAAGATACTTCGGCCAAAACGGTAATGGACATGAATTCATCACTTGCCGGCGCTGACCCCAAAAAAATGAAGTCCTACCATCAAATTATATTGGTGAAAAATAAAGTCGGACTGAAAAACCTGTACAAACTGATTTCCAAATCTCATCTGAACTATTTTTACAGGAATCCACGTATTCCGAAAAGTGAATTGATGAAGCATAGAGAAGGTCTTATCATCGGCAGCGCATGTGAGGCAGGAGAACTTTACAGAGCAATTTTCAATGCGCAGCCATGGGAAAGCCTGTGTGAAATTGCAAATTTTTACGATTATCTTGAAATTCAGCCGATTGGGAATAATTCGTTTATGGTTCGGGAGGGCCTAGTGCCCGATGAAGAAAAACTGCGTGAATTTAACCGCACCATCGTCAAGCTCGGGGAACAGCTTAATAAGCCGGTTGTCGCGACCTGCGACGTCCATTTTATGGACCCGAAGGATGGAGATTACCGCAAAATTCTGATGGCGGGCCAGGGCTATAAAGACACCGACGATCAGGCTCCCCTCTATATGCGTACTACGGCTGAAATGCTCAAGGAATTTTCCTATCTCGGTGAGGAAAAAGCTTATGAAGTTGTTGTAAAAAATACAAATCTGATCTCGGAGATGACGGAGGAAATTAAACCGATTCCGGACGGAACCTTTCCGCCTTTCATTGAAGGTGCAGAGGAACAGCTGACCAGCATAACATGGACACGGGCCAAGGAAATATACGGTGATCCGCTGCCGGAAATTGTAAAGCAGCGTCTTGACCGTGAACTTGGTTCCATTACCAAGCACGGCTTCTCCATCCTGTATATGACCGCGCAAAAGCTGGTTGCAGATTCCGAGGCGCATGGCTATCTGGTGGGTTCCCGTGGATCTGTCGGGTCTTCATTTGTCGCAAATATGTCCGGTATATCGGAAGTGAACCCGCTGTCACCGCATTATGTATGCCCAAATTGCAAAAACAGTGAATTTATAACCGACGGCAGTTATGGCAGCGGATTTGACCTTCCTCCCAAAAAATGTCCTGTTTGTGGTACGGAATACAATCGCGACGGGCATACCATTCCTTTTGAAACTTTTTTGGGCTTTGACGGCGATAAGACACCGGATATCGACCTGAACTTTTCAGGAGAATATCAAACCAGCGCCCACCGATATACAGAAACACTGTTTGGCAAGGATAATGTTTTTAAGGCTGGCACAATTGCAACAGTCGCCGATAAAACAGCAATTGGTTTTGTAAAGAAATATGCGGAGGAAAAAGGCGTTGTAATGCATCGCGCGGAAGAGCAGCGGCTTGCAACCGGCTGTACGGGTATCAAACGCACGACCGGTCAGCATCCGGGCGGCATGGTGGTCGTACCGAAAGGCATGGACATTTACGATTTCTGCCCGGTGCAGCATCCGGCGAATGATCAGAAATCGGATAATATTACAACCCATTTCGATTTCCATTCCATCCATGACACCATCTGCAAGCTGGACGAACTTGGCCATGATGTACCGACGATTTATCGTTATCTCGAAGATTATACCGGCATTCCGGTTATGCAGGTGTCCATGAGCGACCCGGAAGTGATGTCGCTTTTTACTTCGACGGAGGCGCTTCACGTGACCCCACAGGATATTGATTCCAAGACCGGCACATTTTCTTTGCCGGAAGTCGGTACAAGCTTTGTTCGTCAAATGCTGATTGATTCTCAGCCAAAGACCTTTTCTGACCTATTGCAGGTTTCCGGATTATCACATGGTACGGATGTCTGGCTTGGCAATGCGCAGGATCTGATCAAAAACGGAACCTGTACGATCGCGGACGTGATCGGAACAAGAGACAGTATCATGACTTATCTTCTGTTAAAAGGTTTGGAACCGAAAATGGCATTTAAAATCATGGAGATCACCCGAAAGGGCAAAGCCTCCAAACTTCTGACGGAAGAACATATTCAAGCAATGAAGGATCATCAGGTGCCGCAGTGGTATATTGATTCCTGTATGAAAATAAAGTACATGTTCCCAAAGGCGCACGCAGCCGCTTACATGATCTCAACTTTGCGTCTCGGTTGGTACAAGGTACATAAGCCTGTCGAATATTATGCCGCATATTTTACCGTACGCGGAGAGGACTTTGACGGAGCCACCGTAATCAAAGGCAGAGACGCAGTACGCCGCCGCATGAATGAAATCAGCATGAAGGGCAAAGAAGCAAGCGCCAAGGAAGAAGCCGCTTTTGCTACTTTTCAGATTATCAATGAAATGCTTGTACGCGGCATTGAAGTGCTCCCGATTGACCTTTACAAATCCGACGCCAAAAAATATTTGGTGGAAGACGGAAAAATAAGGCTGCCTTTTTTGTCGCTTGCGGGCGTGGGTGAGACAGCCGCAAACAGCCTAGCGGCCGCAAAAGAAAAGGGCATTTATATTTCTGTAGACGATCTGCAGACCCGTTCCAAGGTTTCAAAATCCGCGATAGAAACGCTTGGAGAAGCCGGTGCACTTGCCGGTTTGCCGCAAAGCAGCCAAATGACATTATTTTAGTTGACAATTTATAGTTTAGCGTGATATTATAGTAGCACACTAAAGTGTTTACCAGACAGGATATATAGGAGCAGATTCAATGAAAAAATATAACAAAATTACTCCGGAGGGAACCAAGGACCTGCTTTTTGAAGAGTGTTTGGTTCGCAGATATGTGGAAACAACACTTACTGATGTTTTTTCTTCCCGAGGTTTCAATGAAGTGGTTACTCCCGGATTAGAGTTCTACGACGTGTTTGATCCGAATTTTTCCGGAATCGGGCAAGAGGTCATGTATAAGATGTCTGACCATCGCGGAAGACTGATTGTTATGCGCCCTGACTCAACAATGCCGATTGCGCGTTTGGCCGCGACAAGATTGCAGGGTCTGCCAAAACCGATCAGGCTTTTTTACACTCAGCCGATTTACCGCAATAATCCGGCGCTGACTGGCCGCAGCGACGAAACCGTCCAAACTGGAATTGAACTTCTCGGAGCGGACGGGATGCGCGCCGACCTTGAAGTGATTGTTACGGCAATCGAAGCCTTAAGCAAATGTGTTCCTGATTTTCGCTTTGAATTGGGTCACGCAGGTCTTTTCCGCGCTCTTGCCGAACAGCTTCCCATTTCGGATGATTTGCGTGAGGACATTCGCCGCGCGATTGAATCAAAAAATTATGCTTCACTTAATTCCATTCTCGATGCAGTTGGTGAATCTCAGCAGGTAACAGCAATGCGTACGCTTCCACGGCTTTTCGGCGGAGAAGAAGTCTTTGAACGTGCGGAACCGTTTTGCTCCGATGATCAATCCAGCCGTATGCTGGAGTATCTGCATGAACTTTACCGTTCATTAAGCCAACGGGGTCTGAATGAAAAGATGATTATTGATTTGGGTCTAGTCCAGCGCAATGATTATTATACCAATATTGTTTTTAGTGCATATGTGGAAAATTTCGGCGATGCCGTGCTTCTCGGCGGACGATATGACAATCTGCTGGGATGTTTTGACTTTCCAATGCCGGCTATTGGATTCGCCATTAATGTAGATGCGATTTCAAAGATTCTGCTGGAACGGGGGAAACTTTGTGCTGTACTTCCGGCGGATGTTTTGGTTCATGGCCAATCCGGATTTGAAATGAAAGCACTAAACTATGCTTCCGCACTTGTTGAAAAAGGCCTTAAATGCGAGAACAGCATCTTTGAAACCGAAGCGGAGGCGCTGGAATACGCTAAAACACGCGGAATCAGGCGTGTTGATTTTATTGGAAAGATCATTGAGACAATAAATCTGACATAGGATTGGTAGAAATGAAACCACTTAGAATCGCTCTTACAAAGGGCAGACTTGAAAATAATACAATTGCACTGTTTGAAAAAATTGGCATTGACTGCACCGCCGTCAGGAATAAAGGGCGCAAGCTGATCTTGCCGGTCGGAAATAATCAATTTGAGGTTGTTCTCGCGAAAGCTGCGGACGTCATTACTTATGTTGAACATGGTGTTTGCGATCTGGGCGTCGTTGGCAAAGATACGATTATGGAACAGGGCAGCGGTTTTTATGAAGTGCTTGATTTGGGTTTTGGCACGTGTAAATTCGCGCTTGCCGGCCCGAAGGACAAAGATTTTTTCAGCGGTTATTCGTCCAAAACCATCGCTACCAAATATCCGAATATTGCTCGAAATTATTTTGAAAGCAAGGCCATGGATATTAGAATCATAAAAATTGAAGGCTCCGTTGAGCTGGCGCCGCTTTTAGGCCTTTCCGACGCGATTGTGGATATTGTTGAGACGGGCTCCACTTTAAAGGAAAACGGTCTGGAAGTGATTGAGAGCATCTGTAATATTTCCGCAAGGCTCATTGTCAATGCGGCCAGTCTGAAAATCCGGAAAACGGAGATAGAAAGTCTTACGGAGCTGATGGAACGGGCAAAGGAGGAAACATCATGATACAAGTTGTAAAAAAAGGCGGAAATTTCGGCCGTGATTTTATCAGCAAGCTGAAATTGCGCAGTGAAGAATCAAATCGGCAAGTGGAAGCAGCTGTCACGGACATTATTGAAAATGTCCGCCATCATGGTGATCAAGCGGTTAGGGAATATACCCTGAAATTTGACGGCGGCTTACCCGATCAAATAGAGATATCTATTTCGGAAATGCAGCGGCTTGCAAATCGATGCGAACCTGATTTTATAGCGGCGCTTAATCGTGCCGCGGCGAATATACAAGATTTTCATTCCCGGCAAAAACAGCAGAGCTGGCTCAATACCAATGAAAACGGCGTGATGATGGGTCAGCGTATCCGCGGCCTTTCCAAAGTTGGAATTTATGTTCCGGGTGGCACAGCCGCCTATCCGTCGTCCGTCCTTATGAACGCGATTCCGGCTAAGATCGCAGGCGTTGGTGAAATTATCATGGTTACCCCTCCGGGAAAAGACGGAAAGCCCAACCCGGATATTATGGCGGCGGCACTTACCGCTGGGGTTGACCGCGTTTTTCTGGTCGGTGGGGCACAGGCGGTTGCAGCGCTTGCCATTGGCACGGAAACCATTCCTAAAGTCGATAAAATTGTTGGCCCAGGAAATATTTATGTCGCCACTGCAAAGAAGCATCTTTATGGGATAGTCGACATCGATATGATTGCCGGTCCGAGTGAAATTTTGATTATAGCCGATGAAACGGCGAATCCTGAATTTCTGGCGGCTGATTTGATGTCACAGGCGGAGCATGACGTGCTCGCTTCCGCAATCTTATTAACTACTTCGGAAGAAATCGCAGAGCAGACGGTTGCTCAGATTTACGAGCAAATGCCGGGGCTTTCGCGCAAAGAAATTATAACCCGGTCACTTGACCGTTTTGGTGCGGTGATTGTCTGCCAAAGCATGGATGAAGCCGTCGTGTTTGCAAATGAACTGGCCCCCGAGCATCTTGAGGTGTGCGTAGCGAATCCAATGGAGTTTATTGGAAAAATCGACAATGCGGGTTCTGTCTTTTTGGGGAATTATTCACCGGAGCCGCTGGGAGATTATTTCGCTGGCCCGAACCATGTATTGCCGACAAGCGGGACGGCTCGCTTTTTCTCACCGCTCTCGGTAGACAGTTTTATTAAAAAATCCAGTTTTATTTATTATACGGAAGATGCGCTGAAATCAGCGCGGAAAGATATCATCAAGCTTGCGGAAACCGAGGGATTGACCGCTCATGCAAATTCGATTAAAGTGAGGCGCTGATATGTCGTACGAGCTAAATGAAAAAATCAAAGATTTGCGGCCGTATGACCCGATTAAAGGAAGTTATCCGATCCGGCTGGACGCAAATGAATCCTTTCAGCCGATTCCAAACCGGATTGCATTGAAGATTATGGAATCAGCAGTGTTTACTCCTTATAACCGTTATCCCGATTCGCTTGCATCCGAGCTTTGTAAAAGCTTTGCAGAATATTATCAGGTCAATCCCGAACATGTTACGGCCGGAAACGGTTCTGATGAGCTGATATCCGTCATTTGCAATGCCTTTTTGATGAAGGGAGACGCCATGCTGACGGTGTCCCCGGATTTTTCCATGTATCATTTTTATTCTTCGATCGTTGAGGCAAAAAGCATTGTGTATCAAAAAAGTCCGAACATGACGATAGACGTAGATAAGCTGATTGCCCTTGCCAATACGAATGATGTAAACTTGATTCTGTTTTCCAATCCGTGTAATCCGACTTCGCTCGGTCTTCAAAAAGAGGAGGTCAGGCGTCTGGTTACGTCGGTCCGTGCACTGGTGGTTCTTGATGAAGCGTATATGGATTTTTGGGATCAGTCACTTCTCAATGAAGTGGAGAAATATGACAATCTGATGATTTTAAGAACCTGCTCAAAAGCCTTTGGAATGGCCGGTATTCGGCTTGGTTTCGCGGTTGCAAATTTAGCCCTGACCAATGCATTAAAAGCTGTTAAATCACCGTATAATGTAAATTCCCTTACTCAGAAAATCGGTTCTATCATTTTAAATGAGCCAACGTTGATTCATTCTGCTATTAATGAGATGATTAATTCCAGAAACATGCTGTATTTAGAAATGAGCCGCGTTGAAAAATGCAATAAGGAAAGAATGCATGTTTATCCGACGGTGACAAATTTCGTTTTTATTCGCATATCGCAAGCGGAAGAAATATACCTTGCATTGCTGAAATCGGGCATTGCTGTCCGGTTTATGGGTGATTTCCTTCGAGTGACAGCCGGAACTATGGAAGAAAACAAGGAATTTGTAAAAGTATTTGAAACAGCCATTCAATAAGAGAAAGGGTGGTCACATGAGAACGTCAGTACAGAATCGTAAGACGAAAGAAACGGATATCAGCATTTCTCTTTTTCTCGATGGCGGTGAAACGGATATTTCTACAGGAATTGGCTTTTTTGATCATATGCTCAATGCCTTTGCAGTGCATGGTGGCTTTGGACTAAGCGTGAAAGCTGTGGGTGATTTACAGGTCGACGGCCATCATACTGTTGAAGATGTTGGGATTGTATTGGGCAAGGCTTTTGCCGAAGCCCTCGGCGACAAGTCGGGTATCTCCCGCTTTGGATCTTTTTTTGTACCCATGGATGAAGCGCTTGCTTTTGCTTCTGTCGATATCAGCGGAAGACCCTATCTTCTTTTCCAGGCGGATTTCAAGCAGGAGCGGATCGGTGAATATGATACCTGCCTGACAGAAGAATTCATGCGTGCTTTTGCATTCAATGCAGGTATCACTTTACACACCCGTATTGAGTATGGAGTAAATGCGCATCATGAAATAGAGGCAATGTTTAAGGCGGTCGGGCATGCAATGCGTTTGGCGGTAGCTGAAACTTCTGCCGGTGTGCTTTCAACCAAGGGTTCCTTGTAATCTTTTCATAGGAGGCGGGCCATGATTATTCTGCCTGCAATTGATATAATAGACGGCGAATGTGTACGTCTTGTAAAAGGCGACTACGCCACGGCGCATAAAGTTGCCGAAAACGCAGTGAATACTGCCGCGATTTTTGAAACCGCGGGTGCAAAATGGCTCCATGTAGTCGATTTGAACGGTGCAAAGGCTTCGGTACCTGTCAACTCGGAATTGATTTTGAATGTGCTGCATAACTGCAATTTAAAGGTGGAAATTGGCGGCGGTATTCGAAATATAGAAACCATTGATTTTTATATTTCAAACGGTGTTTCAAGAGTGATTCTTGGTTCGGCCGCGCTGAATAATCCCGTTCTTGTAAAAGAATCCGTACAAAAGTATGGAAACAGGATAGCGGTTGGTATTGATGCCTTAAATGGAAAGGTTGCCGCACAGGGCTGGACCGAAACATCATCGGTGGATTATATTGAACTGGCAAAGCAGATGGAACAGTATGGCGTAAAGCATATTATCTTTACGGACATTTCCCGCGATGGAACATTAACCGGCCCGAGTTTGAAAATGCTTAATAGCCTGAACAATGCAGTTTCGTGTGATATTATTGCGAGCGGCGGCGTCAGTAATCTTGAAGATATTGCAAATTTACTTGAATTAGACCTGTATGGAGCCATTTGCGGCAAATCTCTTTACACCGGAGCATTGGAACTGAGCGCGGCAATTAAATTATGCAGTGAGGTAGAAATGAATGAGCAACATTAGTGTAAATGGTAATACCTTTATAGATGAATTCTTTCAAAAATCCGATTTGCTTCCTGTAATTATTCAGGAGTACAAGACAAATGAGGTCTTGATGCTTGCTTATATGAATCGTGAATCCATGAAAAAAACGCTAGAGACCGGATATACGTGGTTTTACAGCCGTTCCCGCAAAGAACTTTGGAACAAAGGGGCAACCTCGGGACATTTGCAAAAGATTGTAAGCATCCACGGCGACTGCGATGACGATACTCTTTTGGCTGTTGTAAAACAAACGGGGCCCGCCTGCCACACAGGCGCGCACAGCTGCTTTTTTAATGAAATCTGGAGGGATACCGATGAATGACACCTGGCAGGAACTTTACAGCACGATACAAACCAGAAAAGGCACCCATACGCAAGGGTCTTATACCTGCTATTTGTTTGAAAAAGGGCTTGATAAAATATTAAAAAAATGCGGAGAAGAGTGCAGCGAAGTAATCATCGCTGCCAAAAACGGTAATAATTCCGAAACAGTGCCTGAAATTTCAGATTTACTTTATCATTTAACCGTGTTGATGGTCAACGAAGGCATCTCGCTGGATGATGTCAAAACAGAACTTGATAAACGAAGCGAAAAAACAGGAAACTTAAAAACATTCCATGAAGTAAATAAAAACAGCTGAAAATAGCCGGCGCATTTGCGCCGGCTATTTTCTCAATGTGGTTGGATTATGAATTACTCCCATTTTTGAAAATCTTTTAAAAACCAGATGTCTTTTGCTTCATACTCCGTACCATTCAGATAATTTAAAATTCCTGCATCTGTATCAAATGTAAATTTTAACTTATAAGAGTATAGCGCCTGATACGGGAATCCGGTTTGCTTATTAATCGCGTTGGTTCCATATTTTCCGTCACCTGCAAGAGGATGGCCGATGGAAGCAAGGTGAGCGCGGATTTGATGTGTGCGGCCTGTCAGAAGTTCTACTTCAAGCAGACTGTAGTTTCCGCGTTCCTCTAAAACACGGTATCGTGTTTGAATAGATTTTGTGTCGTCAGAAGCCCTGTGTGAGATATAAACACGGTTCTGGCTTTCGTTTTTTTCAAGGAACCCATCCAGTACAGCCTCTTTTTTGTTCATTTTTCCGTGTACAATGCAGAGATACAGCTTCTCAATTTCACGTTTTTTCACTTTTTCGTTCATGATGCGGAGTGTTTCGGCGTTTTTAGCGGCCATTACAATTCCGCCGGTATTTCGGTCAATCCGGTTGATGAGGGCGGGGGCGAAAGAGGTTTCATTTTCGGGATTGTATTCTCCTTTTTCATACAAATAATGCTGTACACGGGCAATCAGGGAATCAAAATGATAGTTTTCGTCCGGGTGCACGATTAAGCCCGGCTTTTTATCAAGAATCATAATGTTTTCATCTTCAAAAATGACAGTCAGCTTATTCGGCGCTTTTAAAAAGTCATATTCTTTTTGTTCCTGCTGAAAAAACTCATCTTTCAGGTACATTGTAAGAATATCACCCTCATTCAGCCGGGTGGAAATTTCACACCTTTTACCGTTTAATTTAATATCTTTTTTTCGAATGCTCTTATACATCATGGACTGTGGAAGATTGTTGTATGATTTCGTCAGGAATTTATCCAGCCGCTGCCCGGCGTCATTTATACCTATGGTAATTTCTTTCATATTGAAAGGCCGCTCCTAACTTTATGCTTTATTGTGATTTGGAATAAACAAACACGTTAACAATATAGATGTCTTTCAAGATTATATCATGGACAGTAAAAGATCGAAACACTTTTCAAAAAAGATTTTTTAGTATATAATAGAGTGAAACACAATCGATAAGGAGAACTGATTATGATAACACAGCAAAGGGTAATGGAGATTTTAAAAGAGGCCGGTGTCTTACTGGAAGGCCATTTCAAACTGACATCAGGCAGACACAGCAACAAATATCTCCAGTGTGCTAAAATTTTTCGCAATACAAAGTACAGTGAGGAGCTTTGCGCTGCCCTTGCGGAACAGTATCGTAATGATAAGGTACAAATTGTAATCGGCCCCGCAATGGGGGCGGTTCAGATGGCTTATGAAGTGAGCCGCGCACTGCACTGCGAAAACTTTTTTACAGAACGCGGCGAAGACGGCAAAATGGTTCTAAGGCGCGGCTTTGCCGTGAATCCCGGCGACAGGGTGCTTGTTGTTGAAGACGTGGTAACAACCGGCGGTTCGGTTCGCGAGGTAATTGATCTCGTAAAAGAGGCGGGCGGCGAAGTTGTCGGAGTTGGCTCTGTCGTTGACCGTACCGGCGGAAAAATTGATTTCGGTGTTCCTTTTAAGGCGGTCATATCCGTTGATGTAGAGTCTTGGGAACCTGAAAATTGTCCTTTATGCAGGGCTGGCGCTTCAGAACCTGTTAAACCGGGCAGCCGGAAAATCTAAAATTGATCATTTGATTGGGGGCTGGGCGGCGTTGGAGCAAAACAAGGACGGCTTAAAGAAACAGAAAAAAGCATCCCAGCCCGTACACAGTGGTCACAGAGATCGCGTGAAAAATAAATTCCTGAACGAGGGACTTGATAATTTTGAACCGCACACTGTTTTGGAATTGCTCCTTTATTACGGAATACCGTTAAAAGATACCAACCCCATCGGTCACTCGCTGCTGCAGAAATTCGGATCATTGTCGGGGGTGTTTGACGCACCTTATGAAGAACTGGTCAAAGTCGACGGTGTGGGAAAGTCCGCCGCGACGCTGATCAAGCTCATTCCTCAGATTTGCCGGCGCTACCAGGAAAATTTGGATAAAGACAAAAATGTAATTTTCAGTTATAATGAAGCAGGAAGGCTTTTGATTCATAAATTTATCGGCCGCTCTGATGAAGTGATTGTACTGATGCTGCTCGACAGCAAAAATCAGATGATTTTCTGCGATGTGGTAAACGAAGGCACCGTCACTACCGCCAATATTTATATTAAAAAAATTGTTAGGTTCGCAGTTGAGTATAACGCGGTTTATGCAATTTTATCGCACAATCACCCGAGCGGAGACTGTCTGCCCTCAAAGCAGGATTTGAGTTCGACACAGTGGATTTACGACGCACTAAACACAGTGGAAGTAAAGCTTATTGATCATATTATCGTGAGCGGAAATGATTATTTTTCAATTGCAAAGAGCAGAATTATGCCGGAAGTTTTTGATTCCGAGTTTGATACGGAGTAAAATATGGATTTTAAATTAGTTTCACAATATCAGCCAAAGGGTGATCAGCCCAAAGCAATTCAGCAGCTTGTTCAGGGAATTCAAAAGGGTGACCGGGAACAAACACTGCTTGGCGTAACCGGTTCAGGAAAAACATTTACAATGGCAAATGTTATTGCACAGATGAACCGTCCCACGCTGGTTCTGGCGCACAATAAAACGCTTGCAGCGCAGCTCTGCTCAGAATTCCGCGAATTCTTTCCAGAGAATGAGGTTGAATATTTTGTCAGTTACTATGACTATTACCAACCGGAAGCCTATATTGCTACGACGGATACCTACATTGAGAAGGACTCTGCAATCAACGACGAAATTGACAAGCTGCGTCATTCGGCTACGTCGGCTCTTTCGGAACGGCGCGATGTTATCATTGTTGCCAGTGTGTCCTGTATTTACAGTTTGGGCGACCCGATTGATTATCGTACCATGGTCATTTCCCTGCGTCCAGGCATGAAAAAAAGCCGGGATGATTTGCTTAGAAAACTGGTGGAAATCCAATATGAACGGAATGATATTAATTTTATCCGTAATAAATTCAGAGTGCGCGGCGATGTGGTTGAAATATTTCCCGCGCAATCAAATGATACTTGTGTGAGAATTGAGTTTTTTGGTGATGAAATTGACAGGATCAGCGAGATCAATGCCTTAACAGGGGAACTGAAAGCTGTATTAAAACATGTTGCAATCTATCCGGCGTCCCATTACATTGTTCCGCGTGAAAAAATGCAGCGTGCTTTAAATGAAATTGAACAGGAAATGGAAGAACGGGTTGCTTTCTTTAAAGAGAACGGAAAACTGATTGAAGCCCAAAGAATACAGGAACGCACCCAGTATGATATAGAGATGCTGGGGGAAATCGGTTTTTGTAAAGGGATCGAAAACTATTCGCGTGTGATGTCAGGACGTGCTCTTGGCAGCTCGCCTTTTACTTTATTGGACTATTTTCCGAAGGATTTTCTGCTGTTCGTAGATGAATCGCATGTAAGTCTGCCGCAGGTTCGCTCTATGTATGCCGGTGATCGGGCAAGGAAGCAGTCGCTGATTGATTTTGGGTTCCGTCTTCCGTCGGCGTATGACAACCGTCCGCTGAACTTTGATGAATTTTACGAGCATGTCAATCAGGCGATTTTTGTCAGCGCAACACCGGGCGATCTTGAAAAAGAAAAATCCGCTCAAATCGTCGAGCAGGTCATTCGTCCAACCGGACTTGTCGACCCCGAAATTATTGTCAAACCGACGGACGGACAGATTGACGATCTGATTTCTGAAATCAATGTGAGAGCTGCCGACGGAGAGCGCGTTCTCGTAACCACACTGACTAAGAAGATGGCAGAGGACTTAACTTCTTATCTGGAGGGAATGGGGATTCGCGTCAGATATATGCACCATGATATTGATACCGTTGAGCGGATGGAAATAATACGCGACTTGCGTCTTGGTGAGTTTGACGTGCTGGTCGGAATTAATCTTCTGCGTGAAGGACTGGATCTCCCCGAGGTTTCCCTTGTGACTATTCTGGATGCAGACAAGGAAGGCTTTTTACGTTCTGCGCGTGCTCTGATACAGACCATCGGGCGTGCGGCGCGTAATTCGAAGGGACAGGTCATCATGTATGCCGATACGGTTACGCCATCCATGGAATCGGCCATTCGTGAAACGGAACGCCGCCGGAAGATTCAGACGGCATACAACAAGGAACATGGGATTACTCCTCAAACAATCATTAAGAAAGTTTCGGATATACTGGAAATATCCTCTCATAAAGACGATGACAAGGGAAAGAAACATAAATATCTGAATCCAATTGAACGGAAGCAAATGATTGAACAGCTGACAAGGGAAATGAAAGCGGCTGCAAAACTGCTTGAATTTGAGCACGCGGCCTATTTGCGTGACAAGATAAAACAACTGAGCGGTGAAAAATAGCCGGCATGAACACTACGGAGGAAATTATATTAATGACAGCAAAGAATATTTTTGTTAAGGGCGCAAGGGAACACAATCTAAAGAATATAGATATTGAAATACCAAGAGATAAACTGATTGTTTTTACAGGTCTTTCCGGTTCCGGAAAATCCTCGCTTGCATTCGATACGATTTATGCGGAAGGGCAGCGCCGTTACGTTGAATCGCTGTCGTCTTATGCGCGCCAGTTTTTGGGGCAGATGGAAAAACCGGATGTGGATTACATTGAGGGGCTTTCTCCGGCCATTTCCATCGATCAGAAAACGACCTCGAAAAACCCCCGTTCCACCGTCGGCACGGTCACGGAAATTTACGACTATCTGCGTCTACTGTATGCGAGAGTCGGCGTTCCGCACTGCCCGATCTGCGGCAGAGAAATAAAACAGCAGACAATTGACCAGATTGTCGATCGTGTTCTTAACTTTCCGGAAGGCACCAAAATTCAGGTGCTTGCTCCTGTGGTAAGAGCGCGCAAGGGCGAACATACAAAAGAGTTTGAAGCCGCACGTAAGGGCGGTTTTGTTCGTGTACGCGTGGACGGCAATCTCTATGATTTATCCGAAACAATCGAGCTGGAGAAAAATAAAAAACATACGATTGAAATCATCGTGGACAGGCTTGTCATTAACCCGTCCATTCATTCACGTTTGTCCGACTCCATTGAAACCGCGTCAACTCTTTCCGGCGGTATTACCGTAATCAGCGTTTCCGGAGGAGAAGACATTACTTTCTCGCAGAATTATGCCTGCCCGGAACACGGAATCAGTGTGGAAGAATTGACTCCCCGCATGTTTTCCTTTAACAATCCTTTCGGAGCATGTCCCAAATGTACAGGGCTGGGCGTATTTATGAAAATCGATCCGGATTTAATCATGCCTGATAAATCGCTTTCCATCCACAAAGGGGGACTGAAAGCAAGCGGTTGGGCCATGGAGGGCAGCGCCATTGCTTCTATGTATATGATTGCGCTTTCCAAGCACTACCACTTTTCGCTTGATACGCCGATTGGCAAGCTGCCGCCGGAGGCTCTTGACATCCTTCTTTACGGTACAAAAGGTGAGAAAATACAGATTGAGCGCAGCAACGAGTATGGAAGCGGCATCTATAAAACCGAGTTTGAGGGGATTATCAACAATCTTGAACGGCGGTTCCGTGAAAGCCAGAGCAACTGGATTAAAGAGGAAATAGAGTCCTATATGAGCGCGATTCCCTGTGACGCCTGCCATGGGAAGCGCCTTTCTCCGATCAGCCTTGCTGTGACCGTAGGCGGAACCAATATCAGTGATTTCTGTGATAAGTCGGTCACGCAGGCACTCGACTTCATCAATCATCTCGAGCTTTCCGAACGGGATACGATGATTGCATCCGCTATTTTAAAAGAGATCAAAAGCCGGCTTGGTTTCCTTCAGAGCGTTGGACTGGAATACCTTACACTTTCGCGTTCTTCAGGAACACTTTCAGGGGGAGAAAGCCAGCGTATCCGCCTTGCTACACAAATCGGCTCGTCGCTGATGGGCGTGCTTTACATTCTTGACGAGCCGAGCATCGGTCTGCATCAGCGCGACAATGACAAGCTGCTTGCCACATTAAAGCGGCTGCGCGATTTAGGCAACACCGTGATTGTCGTGGAGCATGATGAGGAAACGATGCGTGCCGCCGACCATATCGTGGATATCGGACCGGGCGCCGGCATTCATGGCGGGTATGTCGTGTTTAACGGCAAGGTGGACGATATTGTAAACTGCAAGGAATCCATTACAGGACAATATTTAAGCGGAAAAAAGAAGGTTGAGATACCTGAAAAACGCCGTAAAGGAAACGGCAAAAAGCTGAAGATCATCGGTGCGTCGCAGAACAATCTGAAGAATGTGAATGTTGACATCCCGCTCGGTGAATTTGTCTGCATTACCGGTGTGTCCGGTTCCGGAAAATCTTCGTTAATCAACGAAATATTATACAAATATCTCGCTTCGGAACTGAATGGAGCCAAGTGCCGCCCCGGGGCTTATAAAGACATCAAGGGCGTGTCCGAATTGGACAAGGTTATTGAAATCAATCAGTCGCCCATCGGCAGAACCCCCCGTTCCAATCCCGCGACCTATACCGGCGTATTCACGGATATCCGCGATCTCTATGCTTCAACGCAGGACGCGAAGCTGCGCGGCTTTAATTCCGGACGGTTTTCGTTTAACGTAAAGGGCGGTCGCTGTGAAGCCTGCCAGGGGGATGGCATTATTAAAATTGAAATGCATTTTCTTCCTGACGTGTATGTTCCCTGTGATGTATGTAAGGGAAAGCGTTATAACCGTGAGACGCTAGAAATTAAGTACAAGGGAAAAAGCATTTATGATGTACTTGAAATGACGGTGGAAGAGGGGCTTGAATTTTTTGCAAGTATTCCCCGGATCGCCCGTAAACTGCAAACGCTGCAGGATGTCGGACTCGGTTATGTCAAAATAGGACAGCCGGCAACGACGCTGTCTGGCGGTGAAGCGCAAAGGGTGAAACTTGCCACTGAACTTTCCAAACGCTCGACCGGAAGAACGATTTATATTCTGGATGAACCGACAACCGGCCTTCATATTGCGGACGTCCACAAGCTGATTGAAGTGCTGCAAAAATTGGTTGACAGCGGAAACACCGTTGTCGTGATTGAGCATAATCTGGATTTGATAAAAACGGCGGATTATATTATTGATCTTGGGCCGGAGGGCGGAGACGGGGGGGGAGAAATCATCGCCAAAGGCACCCCGGAGCAAATTGTGAAAGTTAAGGAATCCTATACGGGAAAATATTTGAAAAAATTGCTTAACTCATAAACAAAGACCTTCTGTTACGAGATTAAAACCGTAGCAGAAGGTCTTTACATTGTTTTGTCATTTCGTAATTTCGTTTTGAAGTTCCGTATCCTTCTGATTTGATTTAATAAACGAAAGCTTCGTTTCCGAAATAAGAATAGAAGCGAATATCAGCAAAAATCCTCCAAGTGTTTTCAGTGTAAGTACTTCGTTCAAAAATATGATTCCGAATACCGTGCCAAACAGAGATTCCAAAGACATAATCAGGGAAGCCCTTGCCGGTGGCGTATATTTTTGACAAACCGTTTGTAAAACAAGTGCGATCAGCGTACTGAATACTCCGATATACAACAGCGAGGTAATGGAATCGGTTCCCAAATGAGCAGGAAAAGTTTCCGTACAGAGTGCAACGACAAGAGCGATCACTGCCGTGACCGTAAATTGCGTAAAAGATAGCAGAATAGGATCATTCTTTTCGGTTAAAATACTTATTGCTACAATCTGCGCGGCAAAAGCGACTCCGCATAAAAGGGAAAGGATGTCTCCAATATTCATTGAAAATCCGGAATGCAGGGATAGAAGACCGATTCCGGCAATGCATATGAATGCAGCTGCAATATTGTATGCATCCGGTTTTTCACTTTTGAGAAGCCAGTAAAGAAACGGCACCACCATAACATAGACCGCTGTTAAAAATGCATTGTTTCCCGCCGTCGTATACTTGACGCCAATTGTCTGCAGATAATATGCTATAAAAAGCACAACTCCAAGAATGGCACCGGATTTTATGCAGTTAAAATCTATGTTTCTCAAACGATTGTGAAAGATTACGGACATGAGAAAAACAGCGATTCCGAAACGTATTGCAATAATATAGCTTGTTGGAACAGTGCTGGTAGCGTTTTTTACGACGACAAATGCACTGCCCCAGATGATTGTGACAAAAACCAGTCCCAAATCAGCAGCCAGTGCTTTGTTTTTAATTTTCAATCATTACACCTCATTTTTTTGTTCCTGCATATTATATCATTTATGCGTTTTTACCGCAATATAATATCGATTTATTGTAGTAAAACAAAGCGGGAATTTTGCATGTTCATAAATAATTTAGAATATTATTTCTTTTCTAAAGTAAGGTATTGTGATATAATAAAATTCGAATTTAACCAACATTAGTATGGAGATGAATAATTGAATGATAGGGATAGAACAGCGTTCCGTTTGTGACGGCGTCAATTTTAGAAGTGTAAAGGATACCAAGTTTAAAACGGTGCGCATGTCCGTTAATTTTTTACTGCCAATTCAAAAGAAAACTGCAGCGTCAAATGCCATTCTGCCTTTTTTACTTAGCCGTGCGAGCAGGGAATATCCTGATTTTACGAAATTAGGCGAGCGTTTGGCCGAGCTTTACGGGGCTGAGCTGAATGCTGATGTGCAAAAACTGGGCGATGTTCAGCTGCTTTCTCTTTCCGCCTCCGGAATTGCTGACCGGTATGCTCTTAACGGTGAAAGTATTTCAACAGCGCTGTCCAAATTACTGTGCAGCATTCTATTTGACCCGCCGTTTGAAAACGGCCTGTTCTCACAGGATGGTTTTGAGCAGGAAAAACGGCAGACAATTGAATTGATTGATTCCGAATACAATGATAAACGCACTTATGCCAGACAACGCTGTGAAGAAGTCATGTGCAAAAGTGAGCCCTATGGGATTAACCGTTATGGCAGCAGGGAAGATATTAAAAACCTTAAACGCGAAGAATTAACCGATGTATGGCGCTATTTGATTGAGAAATCCAAAATAGAGATCATGGTTTTGGGTGACTGTGATCCTCAGCCGGTTTATGAAGGATTTTATAATGCGTTTCAAAAGGTGGGTAAAAGATCCACTGTGGAATGTACTACAAAAAATATTAAAAAAGCTGACAAGTCAAACGACGTTACGGAAAAAATGGATATTGCCCAGTCGAAACTTGTAATCGGCTTTCGTACCGCAATTTCCTTGCAGGACGAACAGGTCGAAGCAGTAAAACTGATGGTGGCTCTCTTTGGAGGCACCCCGAACTCCAAATTGTTTTTAAATGTCCGTGAAAAACTTAGTCTTTGTTACTACTGCAGTGCGTTGTTTATATCCATGAAGGGCATTATGCTTGTTCAGAGCGGAGTTGAAACAAAAAATATTGATAAGGCGAAAGAGGAAATTTTCTTCCAGCTTGAGGAAATCAAGAAGGGCAACTTCGACGACGATGAAATAAATGCTGCAAAGCTGAGCATGTGCAACAGCTATCGTTCCTTATCCGATTCGCTGGGCGGTTTGGAAGCATGGTATCTGTCACAAACTTTTTCGAATTACGTCAAACGTCCTGAAGAGGCGGCAGCGATTATCAGTTCTGTCACGCGTCAGCAGATTATTGACGCTGCAAACAATGTCACGCTTGACACAGTATATCGTTTGGTTGGAAACGGGGTAGAAAAAGAATGAATGTAATGAAAGAAATCAAGAGCGCGCGGATTGGTGATCAGTATTATGAAATAAATCATCCTTCCGGATTAAAGATATTTGTGTATCCGAAAGAAAACAACAATTCGACTTATGCTGTATTTGGCACAAAATACGGTTCTGTTGATACCTGCTTTAAAACCTCGGACGAAAGCGAGCCAAACACTGTACCAAACGGTATTGCGCATTATTTGGAACACAAACTTTTTGAGAGTGAGGATGGCGATGCTTTTGCGCGTTATGCAAAAACAGGAGCTTCCGCAAATGCCTATACCTCATTTGATAAAACCTGCTACCTGTTTTCCTGTACGGAAAAAGTATATGAATCACTTGAAATCTTGCTGGATTTTGTTCAGTCACCTTATTTTACCGAGCAGACCGTACAAAAGGAACAGGGTATTATCGGGCAGGAGATCAGAATGTATGACGACGATCCGCAATGGCGTGTCATGTTTAACCTTTTGCGCGCTATGTATCATACACACCCTGTTAAAATAGACATCGCGGGAACTGTTGAAAGCATTGCACAGATTACGCCCGAACTGCTTTACAAATGCTATCATACTTTCTATAATCTCAACAATATGGTATTATGTGTCGCAGGCAATGTCGATGTGTACAAAGTGCTTGAACTCTGTGATAAAATGCTGAAACCTTCAAAACCTATCAGTCTGGAAAGAATTTTTGAAAAGGAACCGGAGGATATTGTCGAAAGCAGAGTGGAACAAAAGCTTTCCGTTGCAGCACCGATATTCCAGCTTGGTTTCAAAGAAAAAGTAGGCAAAGACCGCCTATCCGCAAGAGAGATCGCCGATACGGAAATCCTTCTGGAAATGCTGGCTTCTGATTCATCTCCTCTGTTTCGCAGATTGCTGGACGCCGAGTTAATTAATCAATCATCATTTTCCTATGAATATTTTGAAGGACCGGGTTATGCGTCGGTTATTTTTTCCGGAGAATCAAAAGACCCTGATGCCGTTGCGGAAGAAATTAAAAAAGAGCTTGTAAATTTGCGTGAGCACGGACTTGACGCTGCAGCCTTTGAGCGCTCAAAAAAAGCAGTTTACGGCCGTATGGTTTCGTCCTTTAACAGTGTGGACAATATTGCGAACACAATGGCTTCCCTTGCCTTTACGGATCATGAACTCTTTCATTATATTGATTCAATTGCTCTGGCTGATCTTCAGTCTGTGCAGAACCGCCTTCAAATACAGCTTAGACCGGAGTATTGCGCGCTTTCAATTGTCAGACCGATAGAATAAATTTTTATTTTTACCTTCAAAACCTCCCACGCGAGGTTTTGATCGGGTGTCTAATCTTTTTTTGCGCGTGGAGAAATGGTGGAGTATATGTTAAATGTTCAATTTCCGGCATTAGGCATTCATTTTACAATCAATCCGATTGCCTTTTCAATTGGTACATTTACCGTAAGATGGTACGGCGTTATTATAGCGGTTGGCTTTTTACTTGCATTCCTCTATGTGATGTCAAGCTGCAAAAAATTTAATATGGATCAGGATAAGCTGATTGATGCGGTGATTGTCGGTATTATCGGCGGAATCATCGGGGCAAGAGCTTATTATGTCATTTTCGATACCAGTGATCAGTATTTGAGAAATCCGATCAGTGCTCTGTATATCTGGGAGGGCGGACTTGCTATTTACGGCGGAATCATTGGAGGGCTGCTCTGCGGCGCATTGATTGCAAAATTGCGCAAAATCAGCGTCCCTGCCATGCTGGACTTGGCTGCTCTCGGCTTTTTGATCGGGCAGACAATCGGCCGCTGGGGAAATTTTGTGAATCAGGAAGCTTTCGGGCGCGAAACAAATCTGCCCTGGGGCATGGTCAGTGAAAATACATCTGCCATTGCAAGCGGACCTGTTCATCCGTGTTTTCTTTATGAATCATTATGGTGCCTTCTGGGCTTTATCCTGCTACATATTTTCAGCCGCAGGTTCAGAAAGTATGACGGACAGGTATTTCTGGGCTATTTGATTTGGTACGGTGTTGGCCGATTCTTTATTGAAGGACTGAGAACCGACAGCCTGATTACCCCGATTCTCCCTCTTAGAGTGTCTCAGGTGGTTGCTGCTGTAACGGTTTTTACCGGTATCGTTTTACTCATTGTTTTCCGAAACAGGACTTCTCTTACCGGGTGCGGCTTAAGAAAAATTATGGAATTGAATGCTGTAGTGGATGAAGTACCGGAAGAATTAATTGATGACGGTACAAGCACCATCTTTGACAATGACAATATCTCAAGTGCAGAAAATGATCATGATTCGTTCGAGAATATTGCTGAACATCCGTCACAGGATGTGACTCCCGAAACTGATCCTGCTGCAGATACAGCAGAAACCTTAACCGTTTCATCTGACCATGCGACAGATGAAGAAAAAGAATGATAATTTTGGAGGCGGATTATGGCAAAATTGATTGATGGAAAAGCAGTTGCCGCCAAAATTCGTGCAAGTATCGCGCTTGAAGTCGCTGAAATGGTTCAGCGTGGTGTAACACCGGGCCTTGCAGTAGTCATTGTAGGGGATGATCCCGCTTCAAGAACATATGTAAACAATAAAAAGAAGGCCTGCGCGCAGGCAGGTGTTTATTCCGAGGAATATGCGCTGCCCGCAACCGCCTCTCAAAGCGAAATAATGGATTTGGTTGAAAAGCTGAATGTTAAAAAGGATATCAACGGAATTCTGGTGCAGTCTCCTCTTCCGGACGGACTTGATGAAGAAGCGGTGGTAGAGGCCATTCATCCGGAAAAAGATGTCGATGCTTTTCATCCTTCAAATGTTGGCAGAATCATGATTGGAAACTATCATTTTCTGCCGTGTACTCCTGCAGGTGTTATTGAACTGCTTCGTTCGGAGAATATTGAAATTGAAGGAAAAGACTGTGTCGTAATCGGCCGCAGCAACATTGTCGGAAAACCGATGGCAATGCTTCTTCTTCATAATAACGGTACTGTAACAATTTGCCACAGCAAAACAAAGAATCTGAAAGAAGTTTGCAAAAATGCGGACATCCTGATTGCAGCAGTTGGCAGGCCAAAGTTTGTTACCGCAGATATGGTGAAGCTGGGTGCAGTGGTCATTGATGTTGGTATGGACCGCGATGAAAACGGAAAGCTGTGCGGAGACGTAGACTTTGCTAATGTGGAGAAAATAGCGTCTTACATAACTCCTGTTCCTGGCGGTGTTGGTCCAATGACCATTGCAATGCTCCTTAAAAATACAGTTGCCGCAGCAAAACGTCAGTATGGAATGATCCTGTAATATGTAATCCTGACTTTTTAAACACGGCAGCTGCCAATTGAGGTTAAAGAATGGACAACCTTTTAAATAAAATAGATTTCCCCGAGGACTTGCAAAAGCTTTCAATTGATGAGCTTTACGAGTTGTGCGATGAAATTCGTGAAAAAATAATAAAGACTGTTTCAAATAACGGCGGGCATCTGGCGTCTAATTTAGGAGTCGTTGAGTTAACGGTTGCGCTGCACCGTGTTTTCAGCTCCAAAGAGGACAAAATTGTTTGGGATGTTGGTCATCAAGCCTATACACATAAGATTTTAACCGGCAGACGGGATACGATTTCTACAATCCGCACGAAAGACGGCCTTTCCGGTTATCCGAATCGTCAGGAGAGCGAGTATGATGCCTTTAATGTAGGCCACAGTAGCACTTCAATTTCTGCGGCACTTGGAATTGCAAATGCGAAAATTCTTACCGGAGAGCCCGGCCATGTCATTTCATTGATTGGCGACGGCGCCTTAACCGGTGGCTTGGCATATGAAGGGTTAAACAATGCAGGACGTTTTAAGAAGAATTTTATTGTTGTTTTAAATGACAATAAAATGTCTATTTCAAGCAATGTGGGTTCCATTGCGCGTTACCTTGCCCACATTCGCACTAAGCCCGGCTACTTCAGGGTAAAAGGCAATGTTGAAACAGCTCTTGACCGGCTTCCTCACGTTGGTAAACCGCTTCATCACTTTCTCTCGAAATCAAAAGCTGCGCTAAAGCAGATGTTATACAACAGCACGATTTTTGAAGATATGGGTTTTTACTATTATGGGCCGTTTGACGGCCATGATTTAGAAAAATTGATTGATGTTCTGGAAAATGCAAAAAATATTGATCATCCGGTTTTGCTCCATGTTCTCACCCGTAAAGGAAAGGGGTATCCCTTTGCAGAACAAAATCCAGGTGCTTTTCACGGTATATCAAGTTTTGATATTAAAACAGGAAAATCAGCGTCATCGGGCGAAAATTTTTCCAGTGTGTTTGGTAACAATCTTTGTGCACTGGCCGATAAAGATAATAGAATCTGTGCGATAACAGCCGCTATGCAAACGGGAACCGGTTTAGCAGGTTTTGCAAAACAGTTTCCTGACCGTTTTTTTGATACGGGAATTGCCGAAGAACATGCGGTAACTTTTGCCGGCGGACTTGCCGTGGGTGGGATGCTCCCCGTATGTGCAATTTATTCTACATTCTTACAGCGAGGCTACGATCAGATTATTCATGACGCAGCCATTCAGAGGGTAAAAGTAACGTTTGCCATTGACCGCGCAGGTGTTGTTGGGGAAGACGGCGAGACACATCAGGGAATTTTCGACGCAGCATTTTTAAACACGATTCCAAATATAACAGTGTATTCTCCCACCTACTATGATGAGCTTTACGCCGATTTCAATCAGGCGCTGTATCAGTGTGAAGGTGTTTCCGCTGTGCGTTATCCGCGCGGAAAACCAATGTTTAAACCCTTTGATTTTGAAAGCACATGTAAAGCTTATGATACTTACGGACCGAATGATGCCGATCTGGTTATCGTGACCTACGGCCGGCTGTTTTCGTTTGCATGCAAGGCACTATCTTCACTGAGAGAATTGGGAGTTTCGGTAAGAATCATAAAATTAAATCGAATTAAACCTGTCGATATGGATGCGGCTGCAGAAGCTGCGGCTGCAAAAGAAATCTATTTCTTTGAAGAAGGCATACAGCAGGGGGGAATAGGGGAACACTTCAGCTATTTGCTGGCCCAAATCGGATATCACTGTGAGTTTCATTTGCGTGCCATCACGAACTTTGTTCCGCAAGCGACAATGCTGCAATCGCTGAACGCCCTTGGGCTGGATGACAAGGGAATGGTAAATATGATAATGACGGAGTGCAAAAAGTGATAGAGAAAAAGCGACTCGATTGTCTGTTGTTTGACCGTGGACTTGCTGAAAGCAGGGAAAAGGCTAAAGCAATGGTCATGATGGGCAATATATATGTTGATAACCAGAAGTCGGATAAACCTGGTACCATGCTTCCGACAGATACAAACATCGAAATCCGCGGAGAAACAATGCCTTATGTAAGCCGCGGCGGTCTGAAGCTTGAAAAAGCAATGTCGGTCTTTCCAATTGAACTGAAAGATAAAATTACAATGGATATTGGGGCTTCAACTGGGGGTTTTACCGATTGCATGCTGCAAAACGGTGCAAGAAAAGTCTATTCCATTGATGTTGGTTACGGACAGCTCGCATGGAAATTGCGGACAGATCCGAGGGTGGTGAATCTGGAACGAACCAATATACGTTACATTACGAGGGAGCAGGTACCGGATGACGTAGACTTTTTTAGTGTTGACGTTTCTTTTATTTCACTTTGTCTTGTCTTTCCCGTCGCAAGGAATTTTATGTCGGAAAACGCGCAGGCTGTTTGTCTTATAAAACCTCAGTTTGAAGCGGGGCGGGGTAAAGTCGGTAAAAAAGGCGTGGTTCGCGAACAATCCATTCATGTCGAAGTGATTGAGAAAATTGCAGGTTTTGTGTTGGAACATGGTTTTTCAATTTTAGGCCTGACATTTTCACCGGTCAAAGGGCCGGAAGGCAATATTGAGTATCTCATTTATTTGCAAAAATGCGACGAACCTCAAAGTGCTGTTTTGGATATTACAAATTTAGTGAAAGAATCACATAATCAACTAAATGGTGGTGAATAATTTGAAAATAGCCATTATGCCGAATTTAAGTAAGCATAACGCGCAGCTTCATACATTGGAAGTTGTCAATACACTGCAGAAATTCGGAGCAGAGGTATGCATGCGTTCGAATTTAAAGAGCTATTTTGAAGATTCTGTAATCGCTTTTTATGATGATTTTGATAAAATGATGTCTGACTGCGACGTTGTCATTGCAGTGGGCGGGGATGGAACAATTATACATTGCTCCCGTCACGCGGCGGCGGCAGAAAAACCCATTCTGGGCATCAATGTCGGCAGACTCGGTTTTGTTGCCGGGCTGGAAACGGATGAGCTTGACTTACTCGAAAATCTAATCAAAGGTGACTTTACTGTCGAAAATCGAATGATGCTTGAAGTTCATCTCGAGAACAACGGTAAATCGGAAACATATTTTGCATTAAATGATGCTGTTATGGCGAGGGGCGCACTTTCGAGAATATTGGATCTCACCGTCCATTTCAATGATAAAAATGTTTGTGAATACAGGGCCGACGGCCTGATTATTTCCACGCCGACCGGCTCGACCGCTTATTCCCTCTCCACAGGGGGCCCCGTTATTGACCCAAGCATCAGCTGCATATTGCTTTCGCCGATTTGTCCTCATTCTTTACTGACAAGACCGGTTGTATTTGGTCCGGATGCAAGGCTGAGCGTTACGGCATCCTCAAATTATAACAGTGAAATATTCCTGACGATTGACGGAGACACATTTATTCAGATTGCCGACAATCAAAAAATTGATTTTTGCCGTTCAGAACGTGTGGTAACAATAATTAAATTAAAAGACGATAATTTTTATGAGATTGTAAATGAAAAACTGGCTGAAAGGAGAAATTGATTTGAAAACAAGACGACACGCAAAGATCCTTGAATTGATTAATGAATACGCGATTGATACACAGGAAGAACTGCTGCGCCGCCTGCGCGAAGACGGCTTTGAGGTGACTCAGGCGACTGTCTCCCGCGATATTAAAGAACTCCGATTGATAAAAACACTGTCTCATGACGGAAAATACAGATATTCCACCGGCAGAAACAGTTCAATGGATTACTCCTCTAAATTTTATGCTCTCCTTTCGGATTCAGCGATTCAAATTGATTATGCTTGCAATCTGGTCGTTATAAAATGTCATGCCGGAATGGCACAGGCTGTCTGCGCGGCAATGGACACGATGCACTGGCAGGGTGTGGTTGGTACTTTGGCCGGGGATGATACAATTTTTATTGCTCTGAGAAATGAAGATCATGCACAACAGCTGGTTGCTGAACTTAAAAAAATGGTTGGGTGATTGCAATGCTGTCTCAGCTATACATCGAAAATATTGCTGTGATTGAGAAAACCGGAATTGATTTTCATTCCGGCTTAAATGTGCTGACCGGTGAAACCGGCGCAGGCAAATCCATTGTTATTGATTCCATTAATGCTGTTCTGGGCGAAAGAACATCACGTGAGCTTGTGCGAACAGGAGCGCGTGCTGCTTTTGTCACCGCTGTTTTTTTCGATTTGGGGGCACAGGCTATAGACAAGCTGAATGAACTTGGTTATGCTCCGGAAGAGGACGGCACTGTCATGATTCAGCGAGAGATTCACGCGGACGGCAAGGCCGTATGCCGTATCAACAGCCGTCCTGCAACGGTATCCGTTCTGAAAGAAATCGGGTCTTTGCTGATCAGTATTCATGGCCAGCATGATAGTTATGATTTGCTTTCACCTGATTTACATATCCAGTATATTGACCGTATGGGTGTACCTGAAAAATTACTGACGGATTACCGTGCCGCTTTCGGCAATATGCAGCATATTAAAAATACTCTTGATTCCTATCATATGGATGAAGCGCAGAAAGCAAGGCAAATTGATTTATTATCCTATCAAATCAAGGAGCTTGAAGCTGCCGATCTGCATGTTGGCGAACAGGAAGAACTGAATAAAACTCGTACAAGATATATTAACAGCGAAAAAATTGCCGCTTCGATTAATACTGCGAAATCGGCTCTCAACGGTGATGAAAGCTTTGACGGAGCTCTGTCCGCTGTCGTTTCCGCATCGGATGCATTGGCCGATGCGGAAAAATATCTGCCGGAAATACACCCATTGTCTGAGAGAATAAAAAACATCCGTTATGATCTGGAGGACTGCGAGGAAGAAATCCGTAATTTTTCCTCAGAGCTTGAATATGATCCCGAAGATGTTGAAAGAATAGAAGACAGGCTGGATAAACTATATCGTCTTGGCCTTAAATACGGCGGTTCGGCAGAAAACATGCTCGCTTTTCTGGAAAAGTCGAAAGAGCAGTTGGAGGATATTCAACTTTCAGATGAAAGAATCACGCAATTGACAAAGGAATATCAAAAAGCGAAGACTTTGGCAACAAAGCTTGCAGATGAAATTTCTGTCTGCCGGAAAAAGACGGCGAAAGAATTTTCGGCAAAGGTAAAAGAGGAACTAAAGTTTCTTGACATGCCAAATATTGATTTTCAGGTGCAGCAGGAGAACTGCCCGCTGAATCCTCTTGGCTGCGATAAACTGCAGTTCCTGATCTCAGCTAACGCAGGCGAACCTGCAAAGCCGATTGCCAAAATCGCGTCCGGCGGTGAACTGTCCCGTATTATGCTGTCGATTAAAACAGTGCTTGCCGGCAAAGACGATATTGATACACTGATTTTTGATGAAGTAGATACCGGAATCAGCGGAAGCGCAGCGCAAAAAGTCGGCTTAAAACTGCATGAGGTTTCCGGCAACCGACAGGTTATCTGTGTGACCCATTTGGCGCAGATTGCCGCTTTAGCCGATGTACAGTATTTAATCAAAAAACATGTGAAGGATAATAAAACCTTCACAGATGTTGATCAGCTGGATTATGAGGGCAGAAAACAGGAGTTGGCAAGAATCATGGGCGGATCGCAAATCACTCCGCTTTTGCTTGAAAACGCCGCTGAAATGCTGAAGCTCGCTCAGAATAAAGGATAAGCTTGACAATCTGCGGGCAATTGGGTATAATGCAGTATAATGACATTGATGGGAAAAAGTAAACTAACGAATCGGCAAAGAGAACCTGCGGTTGGTGTAAGCGGGGGCGTAAATTAGTTGAAGTACATCCCGGAGTCGCCAGATTGAACGGTTTCTATTAGATCTGGCCGTGGCAGCGCACGTTACAGCGCTTGGGTATTTAATGTACCCGTAAGGCCGTATCCGTGAGGTTACGGTAAACTGAGGTGGTACCGCGGTTATTCCGCCCTCTGCAAATATGCAGGGGGCGTTTTTTATTCCCCCTGAACTGGAGGATTTAATAATGGGAGTTTTTGAAGAATTAGAAGCAAGGGGCTTAATTGCCCAGATGACGGATGAGGAAAAAATCCAAGACCTTCTCAACAATCATAAGACTACGTTTTATATCGGCTTTGATCCCACAGCCGACAGTCTGCACGTCGGTCACTTTGTGCAGATTATGGTCATGGCTCATATGCAGAGAGCCGGTCATACGCCAATTGCTCTGTTCGGCGGCGGTACGGGAATGGTGGGTGACCCTTCCGGGAAAACCGACATGCGCAAAATGCTGACAAAAGAAGAAATCGATCATAATATCGCCTGTTTTAAAAAGCAGATGTCGGGTCTGATTGATTTTTCCGAAGGAAAAGCAATTATGGCAAACAACGCGGACTGGCTGTTACATTTGAACTACATCGATTTCTTGCGCGAGGTAGGCGTTCATTTTTCCGTTAACCGTATGCTTGCGGCCGAATGCTACAAACAACGTCTGGAAAAAGGTCTTTCTTTTTTTGAGCTGAACTATATGATTATGCAAAGCTACGACTTCTTGGAACTGAACCACCGGTACAACTGTCAGCTGGAGCTTGGCGGTGACGACCAGTGGAGCAATATCATCGGCGGTGTCGAGCTGCTGCGTCGTAAGGAAGGCAAAGAGGCATATGGAATGACATTCACGCTTCTTACCACCAGTGAAGGAAAAAAGATGGGTAAGACTGAAAAAGGAGCTGTTTGGCTCGATCCGGAAAAAACCACACCGTTTGAATTTTACCAGTACTGGCGCAACATTGGTGATGCCGACGTTATAAAATGTTTGAAAATCCTTACCTTTCTACCTTTGTCTGAAATCAATGAACTTGCTAAACTCGAAGGAGGAGAACTGAATAAAGCCAAGGAAATTCTTGCTTTTGAGGTTACCAGACTGATTCACGGGGAGAAGGAAGCGCTAAAGGTTCAGGATGGCGCACGTGCACTGTTCGGAACCGGTGAAAACACCGAAAACATGCCTTCAACGGATATTACTGCAGCGGATTTGCCGGATGGAGAAATAGGTGTGCTTGATCTGCTTGTTCTGACAAAGCTGACGCCTTCCAAAGGAGAGGGGAGACGTTTAATCGAACAGGGCGGTATTGCTATTGATAACGCCAAGGTTTTGTCAATTTCGGAAAAGATTTCAATCAAGAATTTTGATAAGAAATACGTCGTTATAAAAAAAGGTAAAAAAGTATTTCATAAAGTGAACTTGATCGGTTAGGTTTATAAATCCGTTTCGCCCGCAGCTGAAATTTCGGCTGCGGGCTGTTTTGATTGATTTTCATCATGCAATTCCTTATAATAAGAGCATTGACGATTGATGGAGGATAAATACAGATGAAGAAAACCCGTTCTTTACTGTTTGCCCCTGCCGCGGTAATGGTGATTATGCTGTCGGTATTTTGGGTTTGCAGGATGTTTCCTTTTGGATATAATACCCTTTCATGGTGTGATATGAACCAGCAGGTTATTCCTTTTCTCATGGACTTTAAAGATATTCTGTCCGGTAAAGCAAACATGTTTTTGAATATGCAAAATTCCGGAGGCATGAGCTTTTGGGGCGTGTTTCTGTTTTTTATTTCCAGTCCATTTAGTCTTTTAGTAGCATTTGTCGATAAAGCGGATCTATATCTTTTCGTCAATATTATGGTCTTACTGAAAATGATGGCATGCGCTCTTACTGCAAGCATTTTTTTTCGTTATCAATTCAAAAATCTCGGGCTGCTGCAGAATACGGCAATATCGGTGATGTATGCTTTTTGCGGATATACAATGTTTTATTATCAAAACCAGGTATGGCTGGATGTAATGTATCTTTTCCCAATACTATTCATTGGCTTGATAAGGCTGGTTGATAAAGAAAAAATCCTGTTGTATGTGGTCTCTTTCTCAGCGATACTAACGGTCAATTTTTATTTAAGTTATATGGTATCAATTTTTCTTGTACTATCGTCCGGCCTCTATGTATGGCTTTTTTCGACAAAAGAATGCCGTCGGAAACACATTTTGCTTCTTGGAATTTCAACCCTGATCACCTGTTTGATTACTGCTGTGGTTTGGCTTCCCTCCCTCATACAGTATGTTTCTTCTGCCAGAACAGGAAATCTGATTGCCAGTTTAAAGGTAGGCACGCTTATTTCAAGATTTGACACCACCTTTGCTGTTATTATTTGTTCCGGTGCAATTTTCGCCGCGTTCATCATTTATTTGTTTTTTACTCAAAAACAGTCTGCAAGGATGGCTTTTGCATTTTTGATGTTCATTTTTACCATTATACCGGTATTCATAGAACCGATCAATAAAATGTGGCAGACAGGAAATTATCAGGCATTTCCTGTCCGCTACGGATACATCACAATCTTTTTTGGCTTGATTATTTTTGCTGCAATCGTATCCGGCGTCAATGATGAGAATCATCTTACCTCCAGCAGCACACTTTCTGTATTTGGAGGTATGCTGGCCGTCAGTGCCGTATTCCTTGCTGAATGTCTGATTCTTTACAAGGATTATGATGTTATCACAGTTTACACAAGAACATTGTGGGGGAGCAGTGACAGTTTTCGTCTTCTGCTGTTATTTTCGCTGACAGCCGGACTTGCTTATCTTATTCTTTTACTGCTCTATAAATTCAAGCAATTGAGTAAAACAGCTTTTTCCGTCCTGTTATGTGTGATGGTTTTACTTGAATGTATTTTTAATTCCAGTGTCTATGTGGCATCTGCAGCCAATAACGCAAAAAACGAAAAATCTGTAATTGATCTAGGCGATAAGATTAAAGATGATACTTTTTATAGAGTAAAATCCGAAGAAAAGTATTTTGATGTGAATCTTACGGGGAGTTTGGGATACAACACGCTGAGCCATTACACCTCGCTGACAAATGAAAAGTTTATGTACACCATGAAAAAACTCGGCTACTCATCATACTGGATGGAAGTGAATTCAAACGGAGGGACAAAACTGACCGATGCGATCTTAGGCAATCGATACAGTATACTCAAAAAAGGTATGACGACATATGCAGAAAACTTGATTTATCAAAATCAAAAATATGAGATTAAAAGAATTGACCCATCACTTCCCATCGGGTTCATGATGCATGCAGATCAAATGAAAGCATTCAGCAGTCTTCCTGATACAACCCGCCTCAATATACAGCAGTCTGTTTTTGAATCCATATTTAACACGAAAGAAAAGCTTTTCACTTATTATGAGCCGACTCTCTGCAACAATATCACCTATACTTCCGGCAACAGATATACGCTTACTTTTACGGACAACAGCATCAACGGATCGGTGATTTATAAAATTCCGGTTGAAGGTACAGAGACCTTGTATTTCGATTGCTTTGACAAACTTTCAAACAGTTTAATTGAACATATCAACTCAAGCTTTAATGTGCTGGTAAACGGAGAAACGGTGCAGAACGATTATCCAAATCAAAACAATAATGGCATTTTGAATCTTGGTACTTTTCATAATCAAACTGTAGAGGTAGAGGTTCAGGTTCTAAAAGAAGTAGACGCAAAGTCCTTCGGCGTTGCCGGTCTGAAAGAAAATGTTCTGGAAAAAGCAATCAGCAGTACTTCTGTCGCACAGTTAAAGCAATCCGGAAATAAAATTATCGGAACCGCCAACGCTGCTGATGATCAATCTTATTTATTTCTTCCGATTACAGATGATAAGGGTTATACGGCAGTGATCAATGGCAAAAAAACTGAAATTAACACTGTTTTCGATTCTTTAATGGCGGTGAAACTTGAAAAAGGGAAAAACCAAATCTCTATCGCTTATATCCCGTCCGGCTTTACTATGGGAATCTGCCTGTCAGCAGCAGGAATTTTTCTCTTTATTTGTTTTCTGGTATTTTTGCAAAAAGGATTGTATAAGAAAATTCAATTTCTCGAAACTCCGGCTTCATTCGTTTTTGCATTGCTTTTTATTGGTGTTTTTATAGGAATTTACATTTTTCCGGTCATTGTTTATTGTTTTAAATAGGTAACAGCCCGCATCGTTCAATGCGGGCTGTTTAACTGATGGTGTTTTATTTCAGGCAGTTTTCTATTTCATTCAAGGTTTGGTCAAAATCCGCCGCTGTGACAAGCAGAGAAATATCAACTTCAGAAGTTGTAATAATTCGAATGTCTGTTTCAATTTTTGCCGCGGCTGCGAAAACCTTTGCAGCCACGCCCGGAGTATTTTTCATTCCCTGGTCATACACTGAAATCTTGCAGTTCCCGCTGCTGACAATTGTTTTAATGTTAGAATTATCATGCAGATCGGATGTAAAAGTAAGAATTTTATCTAAATCATTGTCGCAGATAGTAAATGAAATTGAAGTATAAGCGCCGTGCGTCGGTGCAAGCGAAATCATATCCACATTGACCCCAAACCCCGATATTTTCTGAAAAACATTCGCAATAAAAGTTAATTCGGAAGGACAGTTTTGAAGGGTAATAAGGGTTATTTCATTTGAAGTGGTGATCATTGGCTCCATGCTCATCATTCTACCTCCTATTTTAATAAATCAGCCATGTTATATAGTCCTGCGGGCATACCTGCTAAAAAAACAGCTGCGTTAACCGCTCCGGCTGCAAAGACCTCTTTTGACTGGGCGGAGTGAGAAAGTGTAATTACTTCGTGATGTCCGGCAAAAATCACTTCATGTTCGCCGACGATTGTCCCGCCGCGAATGGAATGAATCCCAATTTCCGTTGATTCACGTTTTTTACGCTGGGAATGTCGGTCATAAACATAGTGAACATTTTCATCCATGACGGATGAAATGCCGTCGGCGATCATCAATGCAGTGCCGCTTGGCGCATCGATTTTTTGGTTGTGGTGTTTTTCTACAATTTCAATATCAAAGCCGTTGCCCAGCACTTTGGCCGCTTTTTTTGTAAGTTCAATCAGCAGGTTTATTCCAAGCGACATATTGCCTGAATAAAAAACCGGCACTTCAGCCGAAACACGCGTTAAAGCGTCCACTTGTGCTTTGTTGTAACCGGTAGTGCATAAAACGAGCGGTGTTTTATTGATTTGCGCATACTGGAGTAAGGCGGGGAGAAGGGCGGGATTGGAAAAATCAATAATCACATTGGTTTCTACTGTAATATCCGCCGGCTTAGCGAAAACTGGAAAATCGCACTTTGCTTCTGTGCTGATGTCAATTCCTCCGACGACTTTGCAGTCGTCCCGAAGAGCCGCGCAGGCTGAAACTTCGTGACCCATTTTGCCGTTGCATCCGCAGATAATCATCCTAGTCATTTTAACATTTCCTCCGAAAAGGTGAATTTATTTCAACAAATTATATTTTTTAAGTACGCAAGCAAGCTTTGCCTCCGCTTCATCACTCATTGTTGTAAGCGGCAGACGGCAGTCACCGCTGTTAAACCCGAGCATCTTCATGGCGGTTTTCACCGGAATGGGGTTTACATCTGCAAATAGCGCATCCATTAATTCAATGTTTTTTAAGAAAATTTCGCGGCTTGATACGATATCACCTGCAAAGTAATCAGCGCAAATCTGATGCATTACCTTTGGTAAAATATTAGCGAATACAGAGATAACGCCCTTTCCGCCTAAAGACAGAATGGGAAATGTCTGATTATCTTCTCCGGAATAAACATATAAATTATCGCCGCAAAGGGAAATTGTTTTTGCCAAGGCGGAAATATCTCCGTTAGCCTCTTTCGTCGCATTGATATTCGGATGCTTTGACAGTTCCAAATAGGTTTCCGGCTTAATATTGCAGCCCGTGCGGGAAGGCACGTTATAAACAATAATCGGCAAATTAACCCGGTCGGCAACATAGTGATAATGCTTTACAAGCCCTGCCTGCGAAGTTTTATTATAGTAAGGAGTTACCATTAAAAGTCCGTCTGCACCCAGTTCCTGCGCAGAAAGGGATAGTTCAACAGCGTAGCGGGTGTCGTTGCTGCCGGAACTCGCAATAACCGGAATTCTTCTATTTACCTTTTTGACAACGAAATCAATTGCCTTACAGTGCTCATCGTGGTCTAAAACGGGAGATTCCCCCGTTGTGGCACAAGCAATAATGGCATCTGTTCCATTCGTTATATGAAATTCAATCAATTCACTTAAAACGTCATAATGAATTGAGCCGTCTTCCTTCATAGGCGTTATCAGCGCAACGCCCGAGCCATTAAAAATAAGCTTTTTCATGATGAATTACCTCCAAATTCGCAAACATTTTAATCAATGTATCCCTTTGCGCAAAGAAGCTCCGCCATTAAAACAGCTCCGCCCGCCGCGCCGCGCAGGGTGTTGTGGGAAAGACAGACAAATTTTATGTCGTACTGCGTATCCGGGCGTAAGCGTCCGATGGAAACAGCCATGCCGTTTTCCAAATTGCGGTCAAGCCTCGTCTGAGGACGGTCTTCCTCGCGAAAATAATGCAAAAACTGCTTTGGCGCACTGGGAAGCTGAAGTTCCTGAGGCACTCCTTTAAAGTTTTCCCATCTTGAAATAATTTCTTCCATTTCAACCTTTTTTTCACAGGAGAGAAAGACTGCGGCAGTATGCCCGTCAGAAACCGGAACACGAAGACACTGTGATGTGATGCATGGGGAAGTTGCATTGATAATTGCTCCGTTTTCAACATGCCCCCAAATTTTAAGCGGTTCGTTTTCGGACTTTCCCTCTTCACCGCCGATGAAAGGAATCACGTTATCAACACTTTCGGGCCAGGTCTTAAATGTTTTACCGGCGCCGGAAATTGCCTGATAGGTACAGGCGAGAACTTTTGTTACATTTAAATCCATCAGCGGATGAATGGCCGGAACATAGCTTTGCAGAGAACAGTTCGATTTTACGGAGATAAAACCCCGCTTTGTGCCAAGCCGCTTGCGCTGGGCGTCAATGACTGCTACGTGGTCGGAATTGATTTCAGGAATAATCATCGGCACATCAGCCACTAAGCGGTTTGCGCTGTTGTTGGACATGACCGGACATTCAGCTTTGGCATAAGCTTCTTCCAGCAATTTGATTTCATCTTTTTTCATATTGACGGCACAGAACACAAAATCAACTAAAGAAGTAACTTTTTTGATGTCCTCTTCAGCGTTTAATACGACCATATTTTCCAGTGCTTTCGGCATTGGTGTTGTCATCAGCCAGTGGTCTCCAACAGCTTCTTTATATGTTTTACCGGCAGAACGCGAACTTGCTGCGAGCGCGGTAACTGTAAACCACGGATGATTTTCGATCAGCGTAGCAAACCTTTGGCCAACCATGCCTGTCGCGCCGATAATACCTACATTATACTTTTTCATTGGTAACCCTCCTGTTATATATATGTTTAATTGGTGAAAAAAATATAAGCATAATAAAAAAACCGGTTAAAAACCGGTCATCAAGTAAATATAATAGAAACTGTTCGATTTACCGGGGCCTGGCGCAAGCCAAGTCAGTGTAAGCCGATAGCGCTCCATCACATAAACATGATGACAGTCGTATTGTTGTTCACAATGACAACCAGGCGAGTCCCTGCCGCGGAATCCCCTTCGGCGAGTTTACCTTTCACGGGTAATTAACAGCTTTGGCAGCCTACACCCCGTTACTCTTTAAAATCGCGCCTCTATCCAAAATAATTTAATTAATAATAACATGGGTTGCTATTACTTGTCAATTTATTTATAATAAACAATTGGTAGTATATTATGTAGGAGATATTAAAATGACATTAGATTTAAAAAACTTACAGACAAAGGATTTTTACTATGATTTGCCAAAGGAACTGATTGCACAGACACCGCTTGAACCTCGTGATTCATCCAGGCTTTTAACCTTGAACAAAGATACAGGAGAAATTATTCACAAGCATTTTTTCGATATCATTGACTGTTTAGATCCCGGCGATTGTCTTGTATTAAATGATTCCCGTGTTTTACCGGCAAGACTTTACGGCATAAAAGAGGGAACAGGCGCTAAAGTCGAGTTTTTGCTTTTGACTCACCGCGAAGGTGATGTGTGGGAAGTGCTCTGCGGCCCTGGGAAACGTGCCAAACCCGGTTCCCGTTTTGTATTTGGCGACGGCCTTCTAGAGGCGGAGGTACTTGAAATTATTGATGAAGGCAACCGTTTGGCCCGTTTTACCTATGAAGGTAATTTTTATGAGATTTTGGATAAAATCGGCCAAATGCCGCTTCCACATTATATTACTGAACACCTAGAAGATAATGAACGTTATCAAACGGTTTATTCGAAAGAAGTTGGTTCCGCTGCGGCACCGACAGCCGGACTGCATTTTACGCCGGAACTGCTCGAAAAAGTTCAAAAGAAAGGCATAAAAGTTGCGTTTGTTACGCTGCATGTTGGCCTGGGTACGTTTCGGCCGGTTACGGCAGAAAAGATTTTGGATCACAAAATGCATTCGGAACATTATTACCTACCGAAAGAAACGGCGGATATCATCAATGAAGTGAAAAAGAACGGAGGCCGTGTAATTGCGGTAGGCACAACAAGCTGCCGTACTTTGGAATCAGTCGGAACAAAAGAAGGCTGTATCAAAGAAAGCGCCGGCTGGACGGATATTTTCATTTATCCCGGTTATCAGTTTAAAGTGCTTGACGGCTTAATCACTAATTTTCATTTGCCTGAAAGTACCCTAATCATGCTGGTTTCCTCTCTCGCCGGGTACGAGCACATTATGAATGCTTACAGAGTAGCAGTCGAAGAAAAATACAGATTTTTCAGTTTCGGCGACGCCATGTTCATCTACTGAAAGGATACAACATAATGTACAAACTAATCAGCAATACAGGAACGGCAAGGCGCGGAGAATTTACAACCCCTCACGGCACAGTACAGACTCCGGCCTTTATGAATGTAGCTACCTGCGGTGCAATTAAAGGCGGCCTTTCCGCGCTGGACCTTAAAGATCTGAAATGTCAGGTTCAGCTCTGCAACACCTATCACCTTCACCTGAGACCCGGAGATGATAATGTCAAAAAGCTCGGCGGACTGCATCGGTTTACAAGATGGGACGGCCCGATTCTTACCGACAGCGGAGGTTTTCAGGTATTCTCCCTTGCAAAACTCAGAAATATCAAAGAAGAAGGAGTAACATTCGCTTCTCACATTGACGGACACAAGATCTTTATGGGTCCGGAGGAAAGCATGAGAATTCAGTCCAATCTTGCATCCACAATTGCAATGGCGTTTGACGAGTGTGTCGAAAATCCGGCGGAATATGACTACGCGCGCAATTCCTGTCAGCGGACAGTACGCTGGCTCTACCGATGCAAAGCAGAAATGGATAGGCTGAATACGCTGCCGGAAACGATCAATCAACAGCAAATGCTGTGGGGAATTAATCAGGGAAGTACCTTTGTGGATTTGCGGATTGACAACATGAGACAAATTCGGGAACTCGACCTGGATGGATACGCAATCGGCGGTCTGGCAGTAGGGGAGAGTGCACAAGAGATGTACCGTATCATTGAGGCGGTTGAACCTGAAATGCCAAAAGACAAACCCCGTTATCTCATGGGAGTTGGAACCCCTGCCAATATTCTTGAAGCGGTGAAACGCGGTGTCGATATTTTCGACTGTGTTATGCCGTCAAGAAACGCGCGCCACGGGCATGCTTTTACATGGGAAGGCTGCCGGAATCTGCTGAACGCAAAATATACGCTTGATGAGAACCCGCTGGATGAAAAATGTGATTGTCCTGTTTGCCGCAACTTTACCCGCGCGTATATTCACCATCTGTTCAAAAGCGGAGAAATTCTGGCCATGCGGCTTTGCGTAATGCATAACATCTATTTTTACAATACGCTGCTTGAACGAATCCGGCTTTCCATGGATCATGATCGCTTTGAGGAGTTTTATAGTAATAATATCTTGAAATTGGGTGCAAGAATATAAGAAATCCTTGCAAGACGACTAATTAGTTGCTATAATCATAATATTAATATGGAGGTGCAGTTCTATAATGAATCTTAACATTTTAACAGGAACCAGTTCCGCAACCGGAGGAAACATGTGGACAATCGTTATCCTTTATGCGGCGGTTATCGGTGGTTTGTATTTACTTGTCATTCGTCCTCAGTCCAAGAAGAAGAAAAACGAGGAAAAAATGCGCCACAATGTGCAAATCGGTGATGAAATTACCACGATTGGCGGAGTTGTCGGCCGTGTTGTCGGTATAAAAGAGGATGCGGATACCATCGTTATTGAAACCGGTACGGACCGAGCAAAAATGCGTATCAAACGCTGGGCAATCGGCAGTATTGATACAATTCACGAAGACGCTGAATAATTAGTATATCTTCAGCGTCCTCTGAATATCTATTATTAGATATTTGAGGGGGCGCTGGTTATGAAGAGCAAAAAGCATTTGACTGAAAATCCGATATTAGGGGCACTGCGTTCCATAGTCATCGGTTCTGTCGCAGGAGCCGTGTTGTGTGCTACCCTGCTGGGCGCTTTCGCTTTAGCATTTGTATCGGCAGGACATATTCCACAGAACCTGATTTCTCCCATGATGCTCGCATTGTCCGTGCTTAGTGCATTTACCGCGGGATTTGCCACGGCTAAAATATCCCGAAAACGCGGTCTGGCATATGGTGCGCTTTCCGGATTGCTGCTGTTTGTATTGTTCCTTGTGTCCGGGTTGATCGCCTCCAATGAAGCAATTTCCTTCACGGCCGGAATTCGGATGATTGTAATGATTATTTCGGGTGCGATTGGCGGTCTGCTTGCAGTCAGCAAGAAGTCAAAAGTGAAATAACACTTTCATTATTAATATTGATGTGATATAATCATGAAAGGCAAAAGTTAATATATGAAACGGAGGTTTTTAAAATGAAACAGATCAAGACTTTGAATAAAGCCAATTTAAAAGAGAGCGCAGTAAAGGGCGGCTGCGGCGAATGCCAGGCATCCTGCCAGTCAGCTTGCAAAACTTCCTGTACCGTTGCAAATCAGAAGTGTGAAAACGCTAACAGATAAGATAATCTTAATTGAATTTAAGCCTTAAGGGACAGAAATGTCCCTTAAATTTTGTGCAAACGGAGAAAACAAATGATTCACAAGTATTCTTTAAATGGTTATCATATCGTCATGGATACTAACAGCGGTGCCGTTCATCTTTTTGACGATGCACCATTTGATATGTTGGACTATTTCAAAGACAGTGTACCGGAAAATCCGCCGGAAGAAATGCTGAATGATCTGCGCGGCAGATATGACGCGCAGACAATCAGTGAAGCTTACGAAGAACTGAAAGAGCTCTTCCGAATCGGCCAACTGTTTTCAGCGGACGAATATGAGAAATTCGCGAAAATGCTGGAAGATGCCCCTATTAAGTCTATGTGCCTTAATATTGCGCATGACTGTAACCTAAGGTGTGAATACTGCTTCGCCGCCAAGGGTGACTTTGGCCGCGGCAGAATGCTGATGCCATTTGAAGTGGGTAAACAAGCGATTGATTTCCTGATTGAAAAATCGGAAGGAAGACATAACCTTGAAGTGGATTTCTTCGGCGGGGAACCGCTGATGAACTTTGAAGTGGTCAAGCAAATTGTAACTTACGCCCGCAGTATTGAAAAAGAACACAATAAGAATTTTAGATTTACCATTACGACAAACGGCATTTTGTTAACAGATGACAAAATCGATTTCATCAATAAGGAAATGTCCAACTGTGTGCTTTCACTTGACGGAAGAAAAACCGTTAATGATCTGCTGCGCGTCAGAGCCGATGGTACGGGAAGCTATGATTCGATTGTTCCGAAATTTCAAAAGCTTGTTGCCTCGCGCGGTGATAAGGACTATTACGCCAGGGGGACATTCACAAAACATAATCTTGATTTTACAAATGACGTGCTACATATGGCTGACCTTGGCTTTGAGCAAATTTCCGTTGAACCGGTCGTATCAGATGTAAAACTTGATTATTCAATTAAAGAAGAGGACCTACCCCGTGTTTTTGAGGAATATGAACGCCTTGCAAAAACAATCATTGACCGCAGAAGAGTGGGGAAGGGCTTTAATTTCTTTCATTTCATGCTTGACCTTGACCAGGGGCCGTGCGCGATCAAGCGCCTGCGCGGCTGCGGCTGCGGCAATGAGTATGTGGCAGTAACTCCGGAAGGCGATATTTTTCCGTGCCACCAGTTCGTAGGAGACGACAGTTTTAAAATGGGAAATGTGCTTGATGGAACTTTGAATGTTGAGATGAAGCACTCCTTTGCTCTGACTAATGTCTACTCAAAGCCGGAATGCAAAAATTGCTGGGCAAAATTTTATTGCAGCGGTGGCTGCAACGCGAACAGTCGGCAATATGAAGGGGATATTCATAAGGCTCATAAAATATCATGCGATCTTGAGAAAAAACGTCTGGAATGTGCCATTATGATAAAAGCGGCTATGGCTGATTAACCGAATATAGTATTAAGCGGCGCACGCTTGCTTTAAAAATGTAAGCGTGCGTATTTTTATACATTCAGTTTACATAATGTTCATTACATAATATTTTTCAGTTTACATAACGCAATTGACATAATATTATACGAAAATGCATAAAATTACTTTCTGCGTATATTTTTATATTGATAAGCAGCGCGAAATGTATTATAGTATATATTTACAAGGCAGGTGTGTTTTTTGAGTGATAAAATATTAGGATTCATTGGTGCCGGCAATATGGCAGGCGCTATAATTAACGGGATAGTCGGTACAAAAACGTTTCCGGCAAAGCAAATTTATGTTTACGATATCAACAAAGACAAATGTGAAGCACTGGAACAAAAAGCGGGGATTCAATCCGCAGTTTCCATTGAACAACTTACCGGGAACTGCAATATTATTTTTCTTGCGGTCAAACCGCAGAATTTTGCTGAAGTATTGGCTTCAGTCAAACCTGTAGTGAATGAGAAAACCCTTTTTGTTTCCATTGCGGCAGGCATATCAACCAAGTATATAATGGATAGTCTTGACTGTGGCTGTCCGGTTATCAGAACCATGCCCAATACGCCGCTGCTGATAGGGAAGGGTGCTACCGCATTAAGTAAAACTGCAAATGTAACGGAGGAAGACTTTCAGCTGGTTCTATCCCTATTCGGCGCCTGCGGTACGGTGACTGTTTTGGATGAAAGCCAGATGAATGCTGTAATATCAGTGAACAGCAGCAGCCCTGCATACGTTTATCTGTTTGCCAAAGCAATGCTGGACAGTGCCGTCAATCAAGGAATAGACGCTCAAGTTGCATTGCAGCTGATTTGTCAAACATTTGAAGGAAGTGCGAAAATGCTTCGTCAGCCGGACTTGACTCCGGAGTCGTTGATAAAAATGGTTTCCTCGCCCGGCGGCACTACCTTAAAAGCACTGGATGTTTTTTATGAGCATCATTTTGAACAAATGGTCGATGAAGCGATGAAAGCCTGTACAAAAAGAGCGGAAGAGCTGGGCAAATAATCATATAACACAAATCCTACTCATACATTTTAAGGGATCCTTATTGAAGGGGATGTATGAGTATGATTGTTGTTAAACATAGCTTTAAACACAGACCCGTTGTAAACAGTAAAATTGTCGTTGATGCTCTGCGTGAAAATTATGTTCTGGTGCTGTTTTCGCTTTCTTTGATCTGCGGTATGATTTTTGGAGCGGTTTTCGCCAGAAATGCCGATTTTGCCGCATTGAATAAACTTGATTTTCTTTTTTACAGCAATTTTAAAGCGAGAGCTGCACAACCGATTATTTCAGTTTTTTCTGCATCTTTTGCTTCATCCTTTATTTTTATTTTTATATGTTTTCTCTGCGGACTCTCCATGTGGGGAATGTTTATCATACCTGCTGTTCTATTTTTCCGCGGTTTTGGCTTGGGACTGACATCTGGATATTTGTATGCGGCATATGGGTTTATGGGTGTATTGTTTAATTTAGTTGTTATTCTCCCCGGGGCATTCGTGTGCTGCCTTGCTATCCTTCTTGCAGCAAAGGAAGGCTCACGATTTTCTCGGATTATTGCGTCATGCAGCGCTGTGTCCCAAAGAGGGACAATCAGCCCGCCTAAAATGAAACCATATTTATTGCATTTTGGCGCGATTCTGATGATTGCATTTCTGGCGGCGATTCTCGATGTTATGTTTTCAGGATGCTTTGCGGGTATGTTTTCTTTTTAAATAGAGGGGATAGAACAAAATGAAGGACTACTGTTCGGATTTTAGCAATTATCTGGTCAATAAAAAAGCTGTGTCTGCGAACACACTGGATTCTTATATCCGCGACGTTGAGCATTTTTTGATTTTTTTGGGTGAACGAGGATTGGATAATCCGAACGTGGTTGACCTTGATTTTATGAATTCTTATGTTTTAAAACTGACGGAATCAAAAAAATCAAATGCCACAATCACCCGCAATGTTGCTTCCATCCGATGCTTCTATCAATATTTGATTATCAGCAATCAGACTGTCAGCAACCCAGCAAAAGCCATTAAGCTGGAAAAAACAGTCAAAAAGCTGCCACAGATTTTAAGCGGTAAGGAAATTGAACTTTTGCTTGCGCAGCCGGATATTCAGGAATCGAAAGGCTGTCGGGACAAGGCCATGCTGGAACTGCTGTATGCGACCGGAATCCGAGCTTCCGAACTGGTTGATCTAAATGTTCAGGATATCAATATACATACGGGTATGCTGAACTGCAACAATGGAAAGAGCGAGCGGATGATACCGGTATACCCAACTGCTGTTAGTGCCATATCAGAATATATTTTAAAAGTAAGAAATCTAATTATTACGCCGGATGGGGGACAGGCACTGTTTACCAATTTGAACGGAAGAAGGCTTACGCGCCAGGGATTTTGGAAAATTGTAAAAGGATATGCGGAAAAAGCGGGGATCGTCAAAGAAATCACGCCACATACGCTTCGCCATTCATTTGCCATTCATTTGCTTGAAAACGGTGCCGAGTTAAAGGATATTCAACTGATGCTTGGCCATGCCGATATTTCTTCCACACAGGTTTACGTTCATTTGTTAAATGATCATTTTAAAAAGGTATATAACAACTGTCATCCCCGTGCAAAATCAAGTTAGTGTTGTTCCATAAAAAAAGAACCGGTTATTCCGGTTCTTTTTTTATGACCTTTTTAAAGTTTATGGATTCCCGCTGTTTAACATTTGAAAGGGGGTTTGCTTTTGCAGCATTAGCCATCTGTTCATCGGATAAATGTGTGTAAATCTCAGTGGTACCCAAGTTTTCATGGCCCAGAATATCCTTTAAAACGCGGATATCGACATGCCCGTGCTGATACATTAAGGTTGCCGCCGTATGTCTGAGCTTATGTACGGATAGGTTTCCAAGTTCGATTTCTGACAGGTATTTCTTAACGATATACTGCACAGTTTTGGGGCTGATTCTTTTATTCTGTTTGCTGATGAACAGCGCATTCTTGTCAATTAAAGCATTGTTTGGACGTACCGCAATGTAACGGTTTATTGCGTCAATACAGGCATCGTTCAGATAAATGATCCGCTCCTTGTTGCCCTTGCCGACAATTCTGACAGTTGCGGTACTGTGGCGAACATCACTCAAATTTAGGCTTACAAGTTCGGAAAGACGCATTCCGCAGTTTAAGAATAAGATTAAAATGCAGTAATCGCGTTCTTTTGTAGGACCATCAACTTTAGATAATAATTCAAGACTTTGTTCAAGCGTAAGATATTTAGGAAGAGATTTTTTTTGCTTAGGCGTTTCAAGTTCTTCAACAGGATTCACCGCCAGTTTACCGGTCTTATTTGTCAGGTACTTAAAGAAGGTTCGAAGACTTGAGACCTTTCGGGATCGGGTCGACGCTTTATTATGACGTTCGGTAGCCAGATAATTCATATATTCAAAAACGTCGGTAAGAGTAATGTCTTTAATTAAATCAAGATCAATGTCGGATATACTGATTTTTTCAAAGTCGAAATCAGCCGATACGAGATTCCGTGATTTTTTAATATACCTGAAAAAAGTGCGCAGGTCAAGATAATATTCTTCAACGGTTTTAGGGGATTTACCTTTGATGGTACCAACATATCCCAAAAACTCTTTTATTATTGGAGGCGCTTCAGATAACAATTCAGATTTCATAAATTCAATTCAAACCCTTTCTTAGATATTTTCGTCCCCTCAATTATACAAAATATTCATTTTGTATAATTGTATTCCATTTTTTAGGAGATGTCGAGAGTCTACTTCTCCAAATCATTAAAGTACTATTTTTAGCGGAAGGATTCCGCCCACATCTGTCAGCGGGCCGTTATTCAGCGAAATTAATTCCACATTCCTTTCATCACAGAAACATTTTATTCTATAATAGTCCGGATGTTTTTTTATATCGCCGGAAAACGCAAGTTTTCCTTTTCCGATCATTCCGCACGCGCCGCCAAGAAAACCGTACTCATATCCTTTTAAATTCACATGACCCGGTGTAATTTTTAGAGTTTCTATTCCTGCTGTTACAGCTACCTCCGCTATCGATGAATCTGCTGTGATAATGGAACAGCTGTCGATTATCACAGTCGAACATTTTGCGTATCCTTGATTTGTTGGAATAATCTCCACACGATTCGTATTGCAATAATCAGTGATTGTGTCATCTAAAGTGTTTCTGTTGGCGATGAGTTTATCACCAATTCGGGCGCAATTTAAGATCACATCACCTGGATATAAATCTAAAATACGTTTGTTCGAGTAGAATACTTTAAATCCATAGTTCTCCAGTTCCGTTTTAAGATACTCTTCCCCACTTGCCACAATCATTTGATTATGCCCTAAATGATGACAAAGCATATCCGCATGACTGCACACCGGTTCGCTTAAACCCTTGCATGGCTTGGTTAAAATGGTTTGTACGCCCAGAGTGCTGAGCGCATCTTGTATTTTAGGATATGTACCGGACATGGCAACTAAAGCCACATCCGATTCCGGTAAATTCGGCGTTTTAATAAAGCACATGTTTTACTCCTGTCTGAGTGCGTCAACCGGTTTCAGCCTTGACGCTTTATAAGCCGGATAGACACCAAATACCGTACCGGATACAATGGAGAATTCTACCGCAAGCATCATAATATCGACCCTTGTACTTAACTCTACTCCGAAATATTTGGCACCTGCAAATGATATTAAATATCCGGCAGCAATGCCAAATGCGCAGCCAATCAAAGAGATAAGGATCGCCTCGAACATAAATTCCAGCATAATGGAACTTCGCTTTGCCCCTATTGCTTTTTTTATCCCGATTTCTCTGGTTCGTTCATTGACCGACACCAGCATCACGGTCATGATGCTCAGGCTGGCTACCAATAAAGAAACAGAACCCACTGCTGAAAGAATCAGCGTCACAATACCCAGCATGTTCGTAAGACTGTCCTTTTGCTTTGCAAGATTATTGGATATAAACGCATCTGTTGTACCATTATTCCGGTTAAGAGATTCTACAATGGTCTTTCCGATGCTCTCTACATTCCCGCCCGATTTGACTTTGACCACAATCTGGTCGAAATCATTTCGTCCGGAGGCTGTCTGAATTGTTGTATACGGAACATAAACAAATGTGGGAATATAGTTGCCGATAATATTCTGTAAGAGGCCACTGCCTGTTTTAATAATACCGATCACTTTATAACTTTCTTCGACTCCGCCGCACATAATAGATATATTTTTTCCGATGATATTGCTTCTCAGATAAGTGCTTTTTGAAAAAGCTTCGTCTACTAAACATACGCTTGCATTCGTATTAATATCTTCATTGCTGAATAACCGGCCATACAGCAGATTAATGGAAATGATCTGGCTGGCCTTCGTATCAATTCCCCATACCAGTGCCTTTGAACTAAGTTTTCTTGCTGAAATATCCGTGTTTTCTACCAAAACCGGAGCCGCCTGTTCCACTTGATCGCATCTTTTTATAATTTTGAGGTCATTCTCGTTTAAAGAAACCATAGCTGCATCCGACGAAGAGGAGATCGTAAGACCGCTTAACCCAAGGCTTTCAAGTTCATCGCTAAGCGCATTTGTTCCGCACTGGCTGATATTGCCGATAATAATGACAGAAGCCACGCCAATTGCAATTCCCAATATGGTAAGCGCTGTTCTTACACGTTTTCTCCCCAAATTTTGAAACGCCGATTTCATATAGTCAATCATCCGAACTCACCGTCCCAGCTTTTGGAATAACGTGAGTACCATTGGATACTGAATCCGGGTCAGCAATAACTTGATCATTTACTGATAGACCGCTAGTCACCTCAAAGCCGTTGTCAAATTCTCTGTTGGTCACTACCGGGGTTTTTACAGCCTTTTTTTCTTTTAATTTGAATACATACTCGTTCCCATCTTTATCGGCTCTGACGGCGTCGTAGGGCGCAATAAGCACATTTGGATTCTCTGAAGTGATAATTTTCGCTTTTGCTGTATATCCCGGTTTTATATCGAGATTTGTATTTTCAACACTGACGATAACCTCGACAACCGTTTCCTGCCCAGTAGCGGAAACAATCTGTTTCGCATCGGAAGAAATACTTTTTACGATACCGGAATAGGATGTATTTTTAAATCCTACACCGGTTATGACCGCCTTCTGCCCTACTTTTACTTCAGAAATCTGAGATTCATTTACCGAAAGCCTAACCTGAAGCTTTTCAGAGCTGTCCGAAATTACCGCAACCGGGTTGCCGGATTCAATGTAGCCCTGATTGGTAACCGATAATGATGTAATCTCTCCTGCGTATGGCGAAGTAATTGTCTTCGTTGTAACCTGATTTTGGCTTTGTGTGTTGTATTGGTCAAGAAGGCTTTGATAAGTTCCGTCTGAGTTAGATGTGTCGGTATTTGCTGAAGGCACTTGAATTTCCATTAAAGATTGTCCTGCGGTGACTTTATCTCCGAGCTTGACGTAGACTTGACTGACAAAGGCCGCCGACGGTGAATAAACATTGTGAGTTGAAATTCGCTCCACTCTGCCACTGCATGTTACTGAATTTTCAACCGTAAGTGGATTTAACTTTACAACACTGACTTGAACAACCGAATTCCGGGAAAAAACACCCCATGTGAACATTCCTGCAACCGCCAGTAATGTAAAGGTAAATAGCATTACGTATTTTTTCATTCTCATTCCCCCATTCCTGCTTATTCTGTGATAGATGAGGGAAAATATTAGTTAAATTTTGCGCAAATCAATGAATAATTTTTACACTTATCCCCAAAAATATTGTTGAGGTGAACATAAATGAGTATCATACAATGTGACGAAGACTGTATTTATCAGCATGATGGCTATTGTAGTTTAGAAATGCCCTCAGCAATTACAAATTATACCGGCGATGGTTGTGTACACTGTATTAAGGTCACACCACGGATTCCTGTCAGCAGCCAGATGAAGCCTCAAACGCCTCCCTCACATTTTTAACGCCGATTAGTTGAATGTCGTCTGTTTTGACATTTACCTGTTTCAGACTGTGAAATGGCATAATGCATTTTGTAAATCCAAGGCGCGCAGCTTCGTTGATCCTGGCATCAATGTGAGTGACGGAGCGTAATTCTCCCGCAAGACCGATTTCGCCGAAAACAATCGCATCATCATTGATTGGGGCATCTTTCAGGCTGGATACAAGCGACATGGCAACCGCCAGATCAACCGCCGGCTCATCCAGCCTCAGCCCGCCGACGACATTGACATAGGCGTCCAGATTTGAAAAATAATACCCCGAACGTTTTTCAAGTACGGCAAGCAGCAATGACATTCTATTGTAGTCAAACCCGGTCGCCATCCTTCTGGGATTGCCAAATCCTGTTGTTGTGGCAAGTCCCTGTATTTCAGCCAAAATCGGACGTGAGCCTTCTATGACGCAGGTAACACAGGTTCCCGAAACATTTTTTGGTCTTCCGGAAAGCAAAGCAAGTGAAGGGTTGTCCACTTGATGCAGGCCATTGTCGCCCATGTCGAATACGCCGATTTCATTTGTTGAACCGTATCTGTTTTTTGCAGCACGCAAAATTCGATAGGACATTTGGCGGTCGCCTTCAAAATAGAGAACCGCGTCCACAATATGCTCCAGTACTTTGGGGCCGGCAATGGCGCCGTCTTTATTGACATGACCGACAAGTATGGTTGGTATTTCCAACGACTTGGCGGTACGCATTACGGCGTTTGTACATTCACGCACTTGTGTGACGCTTCCGGGTGATGAATTCATGTCTGTATAATTCATGGTCTGAATGGAATCAATCATTACCAAATCAGGTTTATGGGCCCTTATTTGCTCTATAACGCACTGAATATCAGTTTCAGTTAAAATATAGAGGTTATCGCTTTGAACGCCCAGACGGGCCGCACGGAGCTTTATTTGCCTGCTTGATTCTTCACCCGATACATACAGGATCTTTAACGATTTTCCCAGATATTCGCATATTTGTAATAGAATCGTTGATTTTCCGATTCCGGGTTCTCCGCTGATTAAAATCAGGGAACCCTTCACAATACCGCCGCCAAGAACTCTGTCCAGTTCACTCAGTCCCGTCTGGTAACGAGCTTCCTCGGAGGTGCTGATTTCATTAATTGAAACAGGGCCTGCGCTGTTATGTACTGCCGCCGTAATATTCTTTTGGGTGGATGTTTCCCTGATTTCTTCATTCATACAGTTCCACTGGCCGCATCCCGGACATTTACCGAACCATTTTGCAGATTCGAAACCGCATTCGGAGCATATATAAATGCTTTTTGATTTGGAAGCCATATTTAAATTCCTCTTATTTCATCTGTTTTATAAATTATAGCTTAACATGTGAACGAATACAAGATACTATGCGATGGAATGCAGGTAATCCAACAAACCACTGTAAACTGAAAATGCCATTTGCTGTTGATAAATTTTATCATTCAACTTTACGGCTTCGGAATCATTTGAAAGAAAACCACACTCAACCATTACGGCGGTAACGTTTGTATTCCATAACAGATAAATAGAACTCGTGGCTGGTTTCGTTTCCCGTGTGTTTTTCGGCTGTATAAGTCCTACTACACGGCTTTTGATGCTTTCGGCCAGATCTTTGCTGCTATCATTCTTTTTTGAATAAAATACCTGTGCGCCACTGTAGCGGCTGTCTGTAAAAAAATTCTGATGTATGCTGATAAAAATACAGTCTCCCTGCTCTTCAATGATCTTTAAACGGTTATGAATATCGCTGACCTTTCTTTCTCGTATAGTTCCAAGATGATCATCACAAACCGATATGTCTGTGGTTCTTGTCATTACAACACGAAATCCGGAGCTTTTCAGGAGCTTTTCAAGATTTAAAGCAATGGCAAGATTGATATCTTTTTCTAGTGAGGATGATTTTCCTGTAGCTCCCCCATCCTCTCCTCCGTGACCGGGGTCTATTACAATGACAGGATTGCGTTTTTCTGCCAACGCTGAAGCCATTTTATCGATTTTATTGTAGGAAATATAGGATAGCATCAAAAATGCAAGGCAGCATAAAATAAGGATTGTTATCGGTAAAAAATATGTTTTGGTTTCTTTCAACGCAATCACCCCATGCAATCTATATGCATGGGGTGATATTGTTATAATGTTGAATCCTATTTTTATGTTTTGAAATTAAAAAAGTCCGTAAAACAGTTTTCTGTTTACGGACTTTTTCATTTAAATTTGGAGGCGTCACCCAGATTTGAACTGGGGGATCAGGGTTTTGCAGACCCATGCCTTACCACTTGGCTATGACGCCAAAAATGGAGCGAACGACGAGGCTCGAACTCGCTACCTCCACCTTGGCAAGGTGGCGCTCTACCAGATGAGCTACATTCGCAAGATAATGGTGCCTCCGGGCGGAATCGAACCACCGACACGGGGATTTTCAGTCCCCTGCTCTACCGACTGAGCTACAGAGGCAAATGGCGACTCGGATCGGGATCGAACCGACGACCTCTAGCGTGACAGGCTAGCGTTCTAACCAGCTGAACTACCGAGCCAACTTAAATGGTGGGAACAATAGGACTCGAACCTATGACCCCCTGCTTGTAAGGCAGGTGCTCTAACCAGCTGAGCTATGCTCCCATTCGCGTGTGCCGCGTTTATTGGCGACGTGTTATATAATACTATATATTGTATCAGTTGTCAACACTAAAATTACAAATTTTTCATTTTCGTGCCAATTATTTCAATTGTGCTGATTCACTAATCTGTTTTAATTCCTGCTTTGACAGCTGGTACGTACGGCCGCAATATTGGCATTTTGCCTCGGCAAAGCCTTTTTCATCAGCCAATGAAAGAAGATCTTCAGGCTTTAATGTTGAAAGGGCACGTTCCACGCGTTCTTTACTGCAATTACAGACATAGCCGATTTCAAACTCGTCCAAAATTTCCATTTCAAAGCCTTTAAGTGCTGTTTCACACATCTCTTCAATGCACATTCCTTTGGCCAGCATAGAAGTGACCGGCTCAAGTTCGGCAACGTTTTTTTCAAGCTTGTCAATATCAGTTTGGTCAGCTCCCGGCAATATCTGTATTAAAAGGCCGCCGGAAAGAATTTGACGATTATCTGCTTTGTCAATGAGAACCCCAAGCGCACAAACAGTTGGTATTTGTTCACTGACAGCATAATAATTTGTAATATCTTCGGCTATCTCTCCGGATTTAATTTCAACCTGTCCAATATAAGGATTTCCCTCGCCGAAATCACGCATAACGCCCAAAATGCCATTCTTGCCTACTGCCCTGCCGACATCGAGCTTACCGTTCAACTTGAGCGGCAATTCAACAGCAGGGTTGTCAATACACCCCCGAGAGTTGCCGTGACTGTCCGCAATGGCGATAACAGTGCCCAGTGGCCCTCCTCCGTTGATCTTCAGCGTTACAGCAGCATTTTCCTTCTTAAGCATGGAGCCCATCATGGAAGCTCCTGTAAGCAATCTGCCGAGAGCCGCAGTTGCGACCGGACTGGTGCCATGAATCTGCTGTGCCGTTGCAACCAGATAGGTTGAATCTATAGCAGACGCCATAATACTGCCGTCAGAAGTAATACATCTAATAATTTTGTCCATATTTCAATAAATCCTTCTATTTATACCTTTTTTGCTACAACAACTATTCGTTCCGTTTGATCATCCGGTTTTTCAAAACTGAGTTCACGAAACAAACCGACAGTTTCCAACCCTGCTTTGGATAACAGGGAAATAATCAGTTTCGTTTCATATGCACGTTCATAAAAATGTTCGGAACTTCTGTTGTAAAAACTGCCTTCCCGGCCAAAAAAATCCAGCGTAATGCTGACGCGGCTGGTCTTTTCTTCAAAGTTGTTCTGCCAAACGCAGTATACTTTATCGGTATCGTAGATAAATGTGTGATTTCCGAGGACATGCTGATGTTTATATAGGGTATTCATATCAAAGATAAAATATCCGCCCTGATTCAAAAAAAGCGAGACACGCGAGAAAGTTTTCATTACATCGCTTTCCCGTGTCAAATGATTGATGCTGTCCAGCATGCAGATGGCAGTGTCAACCGTGCCATACAAGTCAATGCTTTGCATCTGCTGGCGAAGGAAAAGAATATCCAATCCGCAGTCAGCCGCCTTTTGCTTTGCAACTGAAAGCATGGATTCGGAGCCGTCAATTCCATAGATATCGATTCCGCGCTTCGCAAGTTCAATCGTGAAGCTGCCCGTACCACAGGCAAGGTCAAGTGTCAGACCAGCTTTATGATTCATTCTGTCGAACAGGCCGATCAGATAATCTGCCCTTTCTGAATAACCGACATTTTGCGTTAGACTGTCATAATAGAGGGCAAACGACGAATAACTCATTCGGATTTTTCGCCGTTATCGATTCGGTTAAATACCAGATCGTAACCGTCGCAGCCATAGTTCAGCGAACGGTTGACTCTGCTGATTGTTGCTGTGGAAGCACCGGTTTTGGCGACTATATCGCTGTAAACTCGTTTTGTACTCAGCATATGTGCTACAAGCAGGCGCTGCGACATCGCTTTTATTTCCGGTACTGTGCACAAATCCTCAAAAAAATTATAGCATTCGTCAACTGTATTCAAAGAAAGAATTGCTTTAAACAAAAAATCCACACTCTCATCTTTAATTTTTGAATTCAAATGGTTTCACTCCTTATTCAATTAATAGAATAAAATTTTAGCACACAAAAGTTCAAAAGTAAAGCGAAATGGCGGACGCAAAAGAGAGTCTGCTAAATATCATTCCGAATTAAATCTTCATACGTTTCGCGTTTTACAATAACCCTTGCGTTTCCGTTATGTACCATAACGACGGCAGGTTTTGGAATGCGGTTATAGTTTGAAGCCATGGAATAATTATATGCACCTGTAGAAAGTACCGCCAGCGTGTCGCCGGCCTGCGTGGTATGAATCATCGCATTTTCCTGAATCAGGCCAGTATTTCCCAGTAATAGTGACCTTTTCGTCTGCAGCAAGGGCCGCCTTATTGCAACCAACGCGGTATAACTGGATTGGTAAAGGACATAACGGGGATTGTCGGTCATTCCCCCGTTCTGATGGAGCTTTCATCCATCACATAAAACGGAGTAACAAACTTTTGAGCAAGCTCAACCGTATCGCATTCGCCGATGGTCAGATGTCCAAGTGTATTTGTATTTAAGCTTTCTGCGTTCAGCATTTTGTTCACTCCGTTATAATGGATTATCACATCGATCTAAAATAACATTCTTAATTTCCTCCACTCCTTCGCCGTTCACCGCCGAAAAGGGAATCACCTTCAGCCCCTCAACCTGGCTAAACATTTCATGAAGCAGCTCAAGCTGAGCTAGCCGTTCCGTTTTGTTAAGCTTATCACTTTTTGTAGCGGCAATAAGAAAATACAAGCCTGAATTCAAAAGATAATCAATCATATCCAAATCATTGGCAGACGGGCTGTGCCGCATATCAATAATCTGAATGACAAGCTTGACATTGCGCTGTGCGTTTAAATATCCCTCAACCAATTCAGACCAGCGACGTTTTTCCGACTGGGAAACTTTTGCATAGCCATAACCGGGTAGATCAACAAGTCTGCAATCTTTCAGATTGTAGAAGTTGATCGTACCGGTTTTTCCGGGCTTTGCGCTGATTCTGGCAAGCGATTTACGGTTGATCAGCTTATTAATCAGTGAAGACTTTCCAACGTTGGACCGGCCGGAAAAAACAATTTCCGGAACTGTAGATTCGGGCAGCTGGTCGGGTCTGCCTGCTGCGTATTCAAAGGTCGCTTTATCAAAATTCAATTTTTCACCCCGTTACTGAGGAATGCCGGGCGTAAAAACCGCCGGCTGTTTTTGTGCATTCATTGGGATGGAATCTTTTTTCTCATCTGTTTTGCGTTCCGGCAGTCTGCTCAATGCAGCTTCAAGCACCTGATCGATTTTCTCAACAGGTAAAAAATCAACCGCATTTTTCACCACAGCGTCAATTTCAGCTAAATCTGATACATTTTCAGCCGGTATAATCACCGTTTTAATGCCAGAACGATAAGCTGCCATTGTTTTTTCCTTTAGACCGCCGATGGGAAGGACCCTGCCCAGTAAAGTGATTTCCCCTGTCATTGCAACATCATGCTTAATCGGAATATTGGTAAGTGCCGAAGTAATTGCAGTCGCCATCGCCGTACCCGCCGACGGGCCGTCTTTGGGAATCGCTCCCTCCGGAGCATGAATATGAATATCATATTTACTGTAAAAGTCATGGCTGATTCCAAGGGAGTCGGCTCTGGTTCGGATACAGCTTATTGCAGTTCTTGCCGATTCTTTCATTACGTCGCCTAATGAACCGGTAAGTTCAATTTTCCCCGTACCATCCATGACCGCCACTTCAATCGGCAGAATTTCGCCGCCGACACTGGTCCATGCAAGCCCATTCACGAGGCCGACCATATCAAACTGTACCAGTTCATCCTTCTTAAACCTTTTTGGCCCCAAAAGCTCCTCGAGGTTTCCCGGTGTTACAGTGATTTTTGTATCGTTGTTTTCAACAATCTTCTTAGCGCATTTTCTGCATATAGACGCAATTTGGCGCTCAAGATTTCTGACACCGGCTTCTCTGGTGTACCCGTCGATCAATTCGTGGATTGCCGCAGGAGTCAGTTTCAGCATTTTAGAATTGATGCCATGTTTCTTAAACTGCTTTGGAATCAGATGCTTTAACGCAATATTGAATTTTTCCTCGTGGGTATAACTTCCGAGGGTAATCACATCCATTCTGTCAAGCAGAGGCTCCGGGATTGCGCTGTAATCATTTGCGGTCGTAATAAACATGACCTTGCTCAGATCAAACGGCATATCAATGTAGTGGTCAAAAAACGCCGAATTTTGTTCTGAGTCGAGCACTTCAAGCAGAGCAGAAGCGGGATCACCGCGAAAATCGTTGCCTAATTTATCGATTTCATCAAGCAGGATCAAAGGATTGTTCGTTGCAGCCTGCTTCATAGCGGCAATAATTCTGCCGGGCATGGATCCGACGTAAGTCTTTCTGTGCCCCATGATATCTGATTCGTCCCTAACCCCGCCGAGTGACACGCGCACATATTTACGGCCAATGGCTTTTGCAATGGAACGGGCGATTGAAGTCTTTCCTACGCCGGGAGGTCCCACCAGACAGATAATCTGCCCCTTAATATCGGGAGCAAGTTTTTTAACCGCCAAAATCTCTATGATTCGTTCTTTTACCTTCGTCAAGCCGAAATGGTCGTGATCAAGCACTTTCTGTGCTTTGTTCAAGTCAATATGCTCGTGGCTTGAAGCATTCCATGGCAACTCAAGGCAGGCTTCCACATAGCTTAAAATGACACTTGCTTCATGTGAACCGTATGGCATTTTAGAAAGCCGGTCGCATTCTTTTAGAAGCTTATCGTTTTGAAGTTTGGGAAGTCTTATCTTTGCAATGCGCTCACGGAGGTCATCAGCTTCCCCCAGCGGGTTATCATCGTCGCCAAGTTCATTTGAAATAGCTTTCATTTGTTCACGAAGGAAATATTCGCGTTGGTTTTCATCAATTTGTTCCTTCGCCTTTTCACTGATCTGACTTTCGATGGAAAGAACTTGAATTTCATTTTTTAAAATCTCATTCAGCTTTTCCAGTCTTTTTACAGGATGAAGTTCTTCAAGGATCAGCTGTTTCTGCTCGTAATCCAGCATGATGTTGGATGTAATATAATCCGCAAGTTCTCCGCAGCTTTTCTTCTGCACCACTCCAATGATAATATCCGGCGGAATACGGCTGTAATTTTGGATATACTCTTCAAACAGCGTCTGCGTATAGCGGATTAATGCTTCGGTTTTATGAGTTTCTCTGTACGTTTTAGTCTCACTGAGAGAAACATCAGCAAGGATGAACGGGCTTTCGCTGGTAACAGACGAAATTTCAGCGCGATACATCCCTTCTGCAAAAAGCCGCACACCATCGTCGGTATGGCGGATGACCTGCTTTATTTTTGCCACAATGCCCATTTGATAGACTTCTTCGCCGTTAGGCTCATTATCGTTTAAATCCTTTTGGGCAACAAGAAAAATTTGCTGATTTTCTTCCATCGCTTTGGAAAGGGCCAATATGGATTTTTTTCTTCCTACATCAAATTGCAGCAGCATGCCCGGAAAAATGACCAATCCTCTGAGTGCAAGCACAGGGATGGAAACAGTTTCAGTTTTCTTCAGTTCTTGATTAATATTCATAGCTTGCTCCTTAGCAGAAAAGGCTGTTGCAAGTGGACAACAAAAAGTCTACCACGTGCAACAGCCAAGATTTCTATAATTATGACGCGGTATCTTTGCGGCCACGCTTTCTTGGAGTTGTTATCTTTATCTTTACCGGCTTGCGATCCGGATTATACACGATCTCCGGTTCTGTGTCTTTATTCACTGTATCTTCGGTAATTGTAACCTTTTCAACAGTGTAATCAGACGGAACCTTGTACATGAGATCGGTTAACAAATCCTCCATGATAGACCTCAGACCTCTTGCGCCTGTGCGGCGGTCAATGGTCTTTTTGGCAATTGCTTTCAGTGCATCCGGCTCAAATTCCAGTTCAACCTTATCAAGCTGAAACAGCTTTTTGTACTGATTAATTAAACAGTTTTTAGGCTCTGTTAAAATTCTTACGAGAGCGTCCTCGTCAAGCCCGTTGAGTGCCGAAATGACGGGCAATCGCCCAACCAGTTCAGGGATAAGTCCGAACTTAACCAAATCATGCGGAACAACATTCTGCATCCATGCGGTGGAATCAAGTTCCGCTTTACTTCTGATATCCGCGCCAAAACCCATGGAGGAAGATGCAGTTCGCTTTTCAACAATCTTGTTTAATCCGTCAAAAGCCCCACCGCAGATAAACAGAATATTGGAGGTGTCAATCTGCAGGAACTCCTGCTGCGGATGTTTTCTTCCTCCCTGCGGAGGAACATTGGAAACAGTGCCTTCCAAGATTTTCAAAAGCGCCTGCTGAACCCCTTCGCCGCTAACATCACGCGTAATGGAAGGGTTCTCGGACTTTCTCGCAATCTTATCAATTTCATCAATATAAATGATACCGCGCTCGGCTTTTTCTATATCGAAATCTGCGGCCTGTATCAGACGAAGCAAAATATTTTCTACATCTTCACCGACATAGCCGGCTTCCGTCAGCGTGGTAGCATCTGCAATTGCAAACGGAACATCCAGTATCTTAGCAAGCGTCTGTGCCAGTAAAGTCTTGCCAACACCTGTTGGACCAAGCAGCATTACATTGCTCTTTGTCAGTTCAACATCATCTTTGCCGTAATATATTCGCTTATAATGATTGTAAACAGCAACAGAAAGCGAAATTTTCGAATTTTCCTGACCGATTACATATTCATCAAGCAATTTTTTAATTTCATGTGGTTTGGGAAGTTCAGCTGAAGATTCGTTATAGCCCGATTTCCGATTGGATAAGTTTTTTTCGTCGTCTAAAATCGACATGCATAGTTCTATACACTCATCACAAATATATACGCCGGGTCCGGCTATCAGACGACGCGCCTCGTTCTGCGGTTTACCACAGAACGAGCAGCATATTCCCCTGTCCTTGGTATCGTCATTATTAGGCATCTAATCAATCACCAACCTCAATGATTATAAATGACCTTGTCAATCAGGCCATACTTAGCGGCAGTTTCCGCCGTCATAAAATTATCACGTTCAGTATCCTTTGTAATGATTTCTATTGGCTGACCTGTTCTTTCAGCGAGAATTTCGTTCAGCTTTTTTTTAGTGGCAATAATGTGGTCGGCATGAATCATAACATCTGTTGCCTGACCCTGCGCGCCGCCGCTCGGCTGATGAATCATAATGTCGCTGTTGGGAAGAGCGTACCGTTTGCCCTTGGCACCTGCCGCAAGCAAAAACGCGCCCATGCTGGCGGCCATGCCCATGCAGATTGTAGAAACATCGCATTTAATATACTGCATCGTGTCATAAATGGCCAAGCCAGCGGTTACGGAGCCTCCGGGACTGTTGATATAAAGACTGATATCCTTTGACGGGTCCTGCCCCTCAAGATATAAAAGCTGGGCGATCACCAAACTGGATGTGGTATCGTTAACCTCTTCTGTAAGCATTACGATTCTGTCATTCAGCAAGCGCGAGAAAATATCATAAGAACGTTCTCCTCGGTTTGTCTGCTCAATAACATATGGGACTAAACTCATTATTGCGTACCTCCAATAAAACTAAACAATAAAATAATGATTGGCAGGATAAACTTTTATTATTCAGCGGTTTCTGTTGCTTCTGTAATTACTGCATTGTTGCGAACCAGATTAATTGCTTTTTCAACAGAAATGTCTTTTACAAGTTCTTCCTGAGGAATAAATGTTTTTACTTTTTCAAGGTCAATTTCATAGCTCTTGGCAAGTTTCGCAAACTCTTCTTCAATTTCTTCATCCGTCGGATGAATTTCTTCAAGCTTTGCAATTTTTTCAAGTGCCAGACGAACTTTTACTTCACGCTCAGCCTGCGGCTGGAACTGCTGGCGAATGGAATCCTTGTCCATACCCGTATACTTCAGGTATGTATCAAGGTTCAATCCCTGGGACTGAAGACGATACCCAAATTCACGAATATCCTCGTTGATTTTATTTTCATACATCGCCTGCGGAATTTCGGCTTTCAGATTTTCTACCAATTTATTAATCAATTGATTCTCAACATCGTCTTTAGCCTTGTTTTCCTGTGCTTCTGACAGTTTTGCTTTAATGTCTTCCTTGTATTTATCAAGGGAATCAAAATCGCTGACATCCTTGACAAAATCGTCGTCTACTTCCGGCAGCTCCTTCATTTTGATTTCATGCAGCTTAATCTTAAATACAGCGTCCTTATCGGCCAGATCAGCCGCCTGGTAGTCAGCCGGGAATTTTACGTTAACATCGAATTCGTCACCTGTTTTATGCCCGACAACCTGATCTTCAAAACCTGGAATAAACTGGCCGGCGCCGAGGGTTAAGCTGTAATTTTCAGCCTTGCCGCCTTCAAAAGCTGCTCCGTCGACAGAACCGTCAAAATCAATAACAGTAATATCGCCGTCCTGAGCCGCTCTGTCCTCTACGGTAACCATTCTGGAGTTGCGCTCCTGAACCTTTTTAATTTCTGCCTGAATATCTTCATCTGTCACGTCAACCGGCTTTTTTGTTGCGGTTAAGCCCTTGTATTCATTCATTTCCACTTCAGGTTTTGTCGTTACGGTTGCCTTAAAAACAACGCCTTCCTTACCGGCAGAAACCAAATCAAAATCAATTTTGTCTTCTATCATCTCAAGTTTTGCCTCGTTCACCGCTGCATCCAGCGCGTCGGGGTAAACAGCATTAATTGCATCCTCATAAAACACCTGATCGCCATAATACTTCTCAACAAAGGCGCGCGGAGCTTTTCCCTTGCGAAAACCAGGAATTGCTATTTTTTTATTTTCCTTATGATACGCCTGATCAAGCGCTTTTTCAAATATAGCAGCATCTACTGCAACCTCAAGTTGGTAGCGGTTTGTATCAACCTTATTTGACGATTTTAAACTCATTATTACATCCTCCTGCAAATTGCAAATTATCTAAATTATTATAGCACATGGATAATAAATATTCTATATATAAGATAAAATATTCAAAAATTGTTCATCTGACTAGGATTGGCATAAAGTTCAGATAGTCGCAGGAAATCAGGACCATTTTGATTCCTTCATATGCGCCGGTTATTGCCCGGCGGGACGCCTGACTTCCGTGAATATGCCCGAAATAGCATTCCGTTATTCCGCGCGATTTTAAAACACCGAGAATTTCTTTGCACTCAGCCCCATCGTAGACAGGCGGATAATGCAAAAACACAACCGGCTTCACACCCATTTTTTCAGCTTCGTCAATCGATGTATTCAGGCGGCCGACCTCGCGGTTGACTATTTTAATATCTTCAGCCGTTTCAGAATTATAAAGCCACCCGCGCGTGCCGCAAACCGCGATATCACCCACAGTTACAGCATTATTGTGAATGATTCCGATTGTGTCAAACCCATGCAGCTTCAAAAAATCATCGATCTTCTTTTTTGTCGACCACCAATAATCATGGTTACCTTTTAGTATAAGCTTTTGGCCGGGCAAAGAATGAATAAATTGAAAATCTTTAGCCGTTTCCTCAAGTTTCATTGCCCATGAAATATCTCCGGCAATGACGACGGTATCGTTCTCGCCGACCACAGCGCGCCAGTTTTTTTCAAGACGGGCTGTATAGTCCTGCCAGCCTTCAAATACATCCATCGGTTTGTCGCAGCCAAGTGATAAGTGCAGGTCCGCAATAGCAAATAGTGACATGTGACCCTCTCTTAGATAGTATACTTTATTCCAGCCGTTTTCAGCACAGCTTCATCCATTTTATCTTTGGAGCAAATATTATCATACAGAACCTTCTTTGATTCCAGCTCGGCAATCTGAACCGGAACCGGAGTGCCGGTCATTACATGCAGTTCATGAATCTTTTCAAATTCGGATGCATCTTTGCTGTAATTGGCTGAAACAGCACTTAAAACACTGTCGGCAAACTTGTACGGGCTGGCTGTGGAGACAACAATCGTTGGGGTTTGGGCATCATTTTTGTCGTTGACATACTGAGAATACACGTTGATTGCGACAGCAGTGTGCGTGTCACAAAGATAATTTTCGGTATGGTACATTTCTTTGATTGTCGCTTTTGTTGCATCATCATCGCAGAAGCCTGCATAAAAAATCTCGTGCAGCTGATTCAGAATATCGTCATCAATCTGATACATGCCGGTCGCCGCGAGCTCATTCATCCACCCGGCTACACGGGTACTGTCGCCGCCCGTAAGGTCATAAAGCAGCCGTTCAAGATTGCTGGAAACCAAAATATCCATTGACGGAGAAATTGTGGTGTAAAAATCCCTTCTGCGATTGTAGACACCAGTATTAAGAAATTCGGTAAGAACATTATTGGAATTAGAAGCACAGATCAGTTTTTGCACGGGTAATCCCATTTTTTTAGCATAGTAAGCTGCGAGGATATTTCCAAAATTGCCTGTCGGTACAACAATGTTGACCTTTTCCCCTTCATGATCAATTTCACCGTTTGCCATCAGATCGCAGTAAGCAGAAAAATAATAAACGATCTGCGGTAAAAGCCTGCCCCAGTTGATCGAATTCGCACTGGAAAACATAATGTTGTTCTGTTCCAGGAGACGGTTGATTTCAGGGTTAGTAAATATTTTCTTCACGCCGGTCTGGGCATCATCAAAATTGCCTTCAATGGCACAGACTGCCACATTATTTCCCTCCTGGGTATTCATCTGGCGCTTCTGCATCGGACTGACGCCATTTTCCGGATAAAAAACCTGAATGCGTGTTCCGTCTACATCTTTAAAGCCTTCAAGCGCAGCCTTGCCCGTGTCGCCGGAAGTTGCGACTAAAATCAGAGCGGTTTTTGAAGATTGAATTTTTTTAAGTGATTTCGTCAGAAGATGCGGTAAAAGCTGCAATGCCATGTCTTTAAATGCACAGGTTGGACCGTGCCACAGCTCAAGCAGATACATGCTTATTTTACCGTTCTGAAGATAAGACATCGGCGCCGGCATGTCCCGGTCAAATTTTCCGCCTGTATAGGCTTTATGAACGCATTCCGTAATTTCCTCTGAAGTAAAGTCGGAAAGAAAAGTCGCTAAAATGCGGGCTGCACGCTCGGTGTAGCTGCAGTGCTGCAGTTCCAGCAAATCAGAATATGAAAAGTGAGGCAGATTCTCGGGAACAAAAAGTCCGCCTTCGCTGCTGATGCCCTGCGCGATTGCCTGTGCAGAGGATACGCTGATACTGCTGTTTCTTGTGGAGTGATAGTTCAAGGTTTTTCCCCCTTTGCGTTATCTGTGTATTAATAATATCATACTTTCTATCAAAGAGAAACAAAAAAATGATAGGCATTATCAAATAGGATCGAATTGACCAGTGTTTCACTGTCATTATGCCGAAGCTTTTTGTCCGTGACAACACGCTGAGACGGTATCACAGTGCAGGTCAAAACAGTTCAGTGAAATTGTCCTCCGGAAAATGCGTTTTCAATATGTTCCACGGAAAGTATAGTAAATTGATCCGTTGCCGTTATAATTCCAATGACATCAAAACGCGGCTGAAGCACCGTTCTATTTGACTGCAGATAAAAAAGGGCTGTCTTTACAATTTTCTTTTGCTTTCCGGCCGTTACAGCTTCCAACGGGCTAACCGTATAATGCTCGTCACGGGTCTTCACTTCTGCGAAAACAATATATTCTTTATTTTCGGCAATGATATCAATTTCGCCGAAACGGGAACGGTAATTGCGGGCGACAACGCGATATCCCTTTTTGATAAGCAACTGAGCTGCACAGTCTTCTCCGATTTTCCCCGATGCATTATTCATTGGCCTGCCCCAATATTTTCTTTAAAAACGTCCTTCTGTGTACCGGACATGGCCCGTATTCCCTTAGCAGTTCCGTATGTAAAGCTGTTCCATAGCCTTTATGTTTTGCAAACTGATATTGAGGATAGATCTTATCGATCTCAACCATTAGTCTGTCACGGCTGACTTTTGCAAGAATGGAGGCGGCGGCGATGCTGGCGGAAAGCGCATCTCCTTTGATGATGATTTGCGTTTCCACTCCAAGCGTGGGCATTCGGTTGCCGTCAACCAGCGCTAAATCGGGTTTAACATCGAGACCGTCACACGCGCGCTTCATTGCAAGAAAGGTTGCCTGAAGAATGTTAATTTCATCAATTTCTTCTTCGGTTGCAAAACCGACAGCGCAGCTGACTGCTGTTTCTTTTATCACATCAAAGAGCGCTTCCCGTTTTTTCTCACTGAGTTTTTTAGAATCATTCAAGCCCTCAATGAATTGGTTGGAAGGCAAAATAACAGCGGCAGCGAACACCGGACCGGCCAAGGGGCCTCGTCCGGCTTCATCAATGCCGCAGATCGAAAGATATCCTTTTTTCATCGCCATGTTTTCATAGGCAAACCAGTCCATACTATTTACCAACCTGTTCAAGAGTGATTCTGCCTAACTTGGCACTTCTGAATTCGTCCAATACCATGATTGCTGCCCGTACCGTATCAATTTCGCCGCCCGAAATCAGCATCCCGCGCTTTTTGCCGACCAGTTCGAGCAGCTCATATCCCTTTAAAGCAGATAAATCGTTTTCTTCCAGTTTGTACCGCAGTTTTAAATCATTGGAGTAGCTGTCGCGCAATACTTCAAGTAACCGTGAAGCAAGCTGCTGCGTGTCTACAACATCATCTTTTACCGCTCCGGTAAAAGCAAGCCTCTCGCCAACGATTTTATCCTCAAATTTCGGCCACAGCACACCGGGAGTGTCTAAAAGGTCAAATCCTTTGCCAATGGTAAACCATTGATTGGCCCGGGTCACGCCGGGCCTGTCCTCAACATTTGCTTTGCTGTTTTTTGCAAGGCGGTTAATCAGCGAGGATTTTCCCACATTTGGGATTCCGACAACCATCACGCGAATCTGCCGGCAGACCATTCCCTTTGCTTCCCACGAAGCGATACGGTCACTCAGCACGTTTTTTATAAGGGGTATGAAGGCATTAAGACCCTTCCCCGTACGGCAGTCAATCGCGATTGCGGGAATTCCGTTTGCCCTATAATAGTCAATCCACCGGTTTGTCTGAACCTGATCAGCCATGTCGCATTTATTCATTAAAATTATACGCGGTTTATTCTGAATCAGTTCGCTTAAAACCGGATTTCGGCTGCTGACCGGAATCCGTGCGTCGATAATTTCCGCAGCCACATCAACAAGCTTTAAACTCTTTTCAATTTGCCTTTTTGTTTTGGTCATGTGGCCCGGGAACCATTGTATTGTTTGTGCCTCACTCATTTTTCATTCGTCCTATATCATTACAATTTATTGTTATTTTATCTTTCCAAATCTGTCAAACGGAAATACAATCATTTCCGCTTTTCCAAGAATATATCTTTCGTCAATCATGCCAACATCACTGGAGCGGCTGTCATTGGATACGGTACGGTTATCGCCAAGAACAAAAACATGTCCGGGCGGAACCTGCAGCGGATACGTGTAATCCGAAGGCTGCGTTGTAATTCCGTTTTGTATGTAGACAGATTCATCAAGGGCAACGCCGTCCACATAAACGACCCCAGTTGTAAAATCAATATTTACCACTTGGTTTTCTAATGCAATAACACGCTTTATAATGGGTTCCTTCAATTTCAGCGTATGGGTGATGACGACAACGTCGCCCCGATGAGGTTTATAAAAATAGCTGGACAAAAGCACACGGTCATTGGATTTTAATGTTGGGAGCATAGAAGGCCCGCTAACATTGACCACCCTAAATAAAAACGTAAACAGGATTACCACGGCAATTAATGAAGATATTAATGCTTCCACCCATTCATAGCTGCTGGCGATAAAGCTTCTTTTTTTCTCGGAAAATTCTGTTTCTATGCCGGACTGGATGTTGTTGTGATTCAATGGAAAAACAACTCCCTTATGTTAAAAGGCTGCGCCTTATAATTTGCCGAATTTTTCAAACGGCATAATAATGAATTCTACTTTCCCAATAATATAGCGCTGGTCAATCATGCCGACTTCTTCAAAACGGCTGTCTTCCGACACGGTTCGGTTATCACCCAAAACAAAAACATGGCCGGCCGGTACCTTTTGCGGGAAAGTGACGTCATATTGATCCTTGGTAATCCCGTTCTGAATATAAGAAGATTCATCAAGTTCCACTCCGTCAATAGAGACAATCCCTGTCTGAAAGTCAATATTTACAGTCTGTCCTTCTGTCGCAATTACTCTTTTTACAATGCGTTTGTTAAGGGCAGTTCCCTTTGCGTCAATTACCACAATATCTCCGCCGGACAGATGTGAATCTATACATGACGTAAATAATTTGTATCCATCCATTAAATTGGGCTCCATGGACGGACCGTTCACCACAATATTAACTCTGAATACGAATGTAAACAAGGTCATAATAATGATAAGTGCTGGGATTAAGGCTTCCATCCATTCAAAACAGGTATTGGCAGCCTTGTTTTTTTCCATCGCAGGGGATTCAGTTTCCGTATCGATTTGGATGTTGTCTAAGTTCAAAGGTAAAACAACTCCTTTGTTAAAAAAAGTGTTTATATAGTTCCGAATTTTTCGGGAGGTATCATAATTGTTTTCACTTTGCCGATTACGTATCGCTCGTCAATCATGCCGACATCGCTCGAACGGCTGTCATCCGAAACCTTGCGGTTATCCCCAAGTACAAATACATGCCCCATAGGGACAGTCTGCGGAAAACGAAGATCATATTGATTTTTCGTAATGCCATTTTTAATATAGCCGGATTCATCAAGCGCAATTCCATTAACAGAGACAGTCCCTGTTTGAAAATCGATGTCCACAGTCTGCCCTTCTGTTGCAATTACCCTTTTGATAATAACCTCATGAAGAGCGATCCCCCGTTCATCAACCACAATAACATCGCCGCATGAAAGATGTCTGTCGGTGCAAGACACCAACACCTTATAGCCGTTTTTAAAATTAGGCTGCATGGAAGGGCCGTTGACAGTAATAACCCGAAATAAAAATGCGAAGAAGATTGTTATGACAATCAGTGCGGGAATCAGCGCTTCAACCCATTCATAACAATTCAGTGCAAAGCGGTTTACCGGGGATTGACCGCCTAAGAATTCCTCAGAAGGATCATTTCTCAAAAAATGCCACCTCTTTTTGAATCCTGAAAATATTATAATAGCAAAAAAGGGACACGTACATGTCCCTTTCAATCACTATCCGATTACTTATCTGAGCTGTTCCTTAACTTTTGCCGCCTTACCGACTCTGTCACGCAGATAGTAAAGTTTTGCTCTGCGGACACGACCCTTGCGGACAATGTCAACACTCTTTACATTTGGTGAATGAACCGGGAAAACTCTTTCAACACCTACGCCGTAGGAAAGACGTCTGACGGTGAAAGTTTCGGAAACACCGCTGCCTTTACGTGCAATAACGGTACCTTCAAAAACCTGGATTCTTTCTCTTTCGCCTTCTCTGATATTAACATTCACCTTTACGGTATCGCCAATTTCAAATATGGGCATTTCTTTTTTTACGGAATCTTCCGCAATTAATTTTAATGCGTCCATGGATATTTTCCTCCTAAATTTCAGACATTCATGCCGCAATGGCAGAGGACTGTCCGCTTCAATGTCGCGGGTTAACCGGGCATTAAACCCCACCAAAATAAATCGGCGGATTCCAAATGCCTATATATAATACCATAATACTCTAAAAGGTGCAATATTTATTTTAAGATTATTCGAATATTTTAAGATCAGCGTCAAATATATTGATTCTTTGAATGTCAGCATATAAATCAAAACCAAGATATTTTTTAATAGCATCACACAAAAGTGCCGGATTGACGTTCATGGTGCTTCCGGCAGGAAGGACGGTGCCGATTTCAACTCTGCCATTTCGGGATACGACTTCCGTTTGATACAGGTATGGTTTCAAATCCAAATCAATAAATCCGTTTTTCGTGTGCTTGGGAACAACCACCGTATTGCTGCTGAACAACTCGCTGATTTTGAAAGCAGTTTCTGCGGAGTCCATATCCTGCGTATCCAGCTTCATCAAAAAAGAAGCGTAGGCGATCTGTCCCGGCTTCATGACCGGTTCGGTAACGTCAAAAATGGGGATATCGTCCGGCAGGGCGGCATTCAGCCTTGCAATCAATTCTTCACGTGAAAGGTTATCGTCATCCAGTTTTATATCCATACTTTCGCGTTCTCCGCCGATGCCGAGCGACAGCGGGAGTGCAAAAGTAATAAAGGCATGGGGGTTGTACCCCTGTGTGTACCATAAAGGTATTTTAGCTTTATGAATGGCGCGCAGCATGCACCGGTTTAAATCAAGATGTGAAATATAACGTGCCGTACCGATTTTTTTAAACCAGACTCTGACGTTCTTCATAGCAGATTCCTCCTTTAAAACAAGCTGCACCGCAGGAGGAACACTGCTCACGGCAGTTGGGTGTAGTTGTGTCGGAATACGCTTTTTTACATTCATCAATCAGGAATGATTTTTTGATTCCGTAATCAATATGGTCCCACGGCAGCACTTCATTAAAACTTCTTCTTCGGTTTGCATAAAAAGCCGGGTCAATTCCACACTTGTGAAAGATTCCCATCCATTTGGAAAAGGAGAAAAAGTCCTGCCATCCATCCATTTTACATCCGCTGTTAAACGCTTCCAGTAAAACGCTGCAAAGGCGCCTGTCTCCGCGAGCAAAGGCGGCTTCCATGAAACTGGTATCCGCATCATGCCAGTTTGGTTCTACCTTTCTGGTTTTGACCGAAGCGACCAGGTGACGCTGTTTCTTGCGGAGCATCTCCATTGTATCCTGCGGCTCCCATTGAAAAGGCGTGAACGGTTTTGGAACAAAGGAAGATGCACTGACAGTAACTTTCACACTTTTCCCTTTGGGCTTGTCAGGGTTGTCATAGTAAGCGTCGACCACCTTTTGCCCCAGTTCCGCAATGCCCGCGATATCATCCATTGTTTCAGTCGGCAGTCCGATCATAAAATAAAGCTTGATCGTTGTCCAGCCGCCTTTAAAAGCGGTGCTTACGGTTTGCATAAGGTCGGCTTCGCTGACGTTCTTATTAATGACATTTCTCAAACGCTGGGTGCCGGCTTCCGGCGCAAAGGTCAGACCGCTGCGGCGGACGGATTTGATCTTCGACATCAGTTCAGTAGAAAAATTATCGACCCTAAGGGACGGCAGAGATATTCCTGTATTCTCCGTTTCTGTCCATGTATGGAGCTGGTCAATCAGTTCATTTAGCTTTGAGTGGTCACTCGTACTGAGCGAGGAAAGAGAAATTTCATCATACCCTGTATTATTGCACAAATCATGACATTGCTTGTCGATTACATCAACCGATTTCTCGCGGAACGGTCGATATAGAAAGCCCGCCTGACAAAAACGGCATCCCCTGATGCAGCCGCGCAAAACCTCTGCTACGGTTCTGTCATGCACAATTTCAATGTACGGAACGACAAATTTATCGGGAAAGTAGGACTTGTCCACATCCATCATAATGCGCTTTTTCACAGGCATGGGTGCGCCGGATTTCGGCACGATTGCTTTAACCGTATCATCTTCATTGTAAGTGACATCGTACAAGGAAGGTACATAAACACCCTGAATCTGCGCAGCGGCAATTAAAAAATCTTCCTTGGAGCGGTTCTGTTTTTTATATTCCCGGTAAAGATCAATGACTTCAAGGTCTACCTCTTCCCCTTCCCCTATAAAAAACAGGTCGAAAAAATCCGCCAGAGGTTCGGGGTTGCACGCACACGGACCACCGGCTACAACAAGCTGTGAAAGAAAATGTCTGTCACAGGATTTCAGCGGAATTCCTGCCAAATCCAGCATATTCAATATGTTCGTATAGCTAAGTTCATACTGGAGCGTAAAGCCGATGATATCGAAGTCGCAAACATTGTCTCCGCTTTCCAGCGCATAAAGCGGGACTGCATTTTCGCGCATTTCATTCTCCATATCCACCCATGGGGCAAATACGCGCTCACACCAGATATAAGGCACTGTATTCAGCTGACTGTACAAAATTTTCAATCCGAGGTGCGACATACCAACCTCATATATATCAGGAAAGCAAAATGCGAACCGCACGTCAACTTCATCCGCATGCTTCATCACGCAGTTAAGTTCACCCCCGACATATCTGCCGGGTTTTTGCACGTTCGCAAGCAGTTTTTCTATTCTTTTATTTATCATTCATATCCTCCGCACAACATATATCCATTATTATACTGCCCGAGCGCGGATAATGCAAATCAATAATATCTTCCTTTCTTTAAAAGGAGCAGTAAAATTAGGTAGACGCATACTGTGAAAAGATAAAAATTCCCATTCAAATGAAATAAAAAAATAAAACCGATCACCGCAAGAGGCGTAAGAACCGCAAACGAGGCGACGGATACTATTTTTTCCGACTGCGAGGAATTCAGCTTGATACAAAGCAACGAATAAAGCGCCTGACCGCCGTCAAGCGGTTCAACCGGCAGTAGATTAAATCCTGCCAATACCAGATTGGCAAGAATGAAATAATTAAAATAATGGGCGTCAATGATTTGGAAAAGCAAAGCAGCGACGATATTGGCACCCGGTCCGGCAACCGAAATCGCGGCGTCACGCCAATATGATCTTATACCGGTTGACTTAATAATGTCAATACCGAACGGAGTGAATTTAATCTGTGACGGTGCTGCCCCAAACGCAAGCATTACCGCCAAATGTCCGGATTCGTGAATGGCAGCCGACAAAATGCCTAGGACGGCCATACCGCTTTTATCAAATAAGAAAAAAATTGCCAGTACAGCTACAAATAAAAAACTGATGGTGATGTGACAGCTTTTGATCGAAAAGGACATCAGCCGCCGACCTGCTGTGACGCTGCATTGGCTTGTGAGTTCGCTGGCTGCTGTGACTCTGCGGCCGAATTCTCTTTTGTCTGCGAACTTGTACTCGTCTGTGAACTTGCGGAAGGCTGCGAACGGGGCTTTGTAAAGAAGTCGGAAACCGACGGCAATATTTCAACAACGGAATGTTTGACATGATCAATATCTTCAGTAGCAACGATTGAATTATTAATATTTTGCAGATACCAGTTTTTTATAACAATATATGCATTGCCCCCAAAAAAACGGACAAAAAACGCTGTTGCCAATATAATGGAACATACCGTTATCTGGATCGTTGTTAACAGTCTTGTGCTGATGATTTTTGATTTTTTGCTCCTTCTGTGCTCTTGTCTTTCATAGGTTTTACCGTAATTCCTTTTATGATCCTTGTCGTAATTTTTGCTGTAAACATCTTCGTAATGATCTCCTGCGTAATCATCTTCTTCATAATCATCTTCATAATCATCTTCATAATCATCTTCATAATCTTTTTCGTACCGCTCATCCATTGTTATTCCTCCTGCATCATTATAATCCTAATAATAATATGTCCGAGAACGACGGATGATGCTCTGACAATGAAAAAACCGCCGTAAAAGGCCCGGTATTTTCCATAGCAAAGCCCCGCCGTCCGGTTCGGACGGCGGGGCTGGTATTGCAATAGTCATAACTTATTATGCCGGTGTGGCAAGCCGGTCTTTTTTCTTAAAAGTAGTTGTCTTCAAGAATATTCCCAAGAACAAAGCCGCGACCAAAATGCCAATGGCATAAGCTACATTAATCATGCCATTTTTAAGCATGCCAAGGCATTCAGGCGCTGCCAAGAAATATGTAGCGCTGACCGCCGACATGAATGTAGCCGGGATGGCAGCCATCCAGTAAAATTTCTTTTCCTGCCAGAGATAAACCGCAGCGGCCCACAGAGCCATCATAGCAAGGGTCTGGTTGGACCAAGAGAAATATCTCCAAACAACTGAATAATCTACGAACCCGCCTATAATCGCACCAAAAGCTAATACGGGAATAGTAAGTAACAGCCGTGGCTTTACAACTTTTTGATCAATTTTAAACCAATCAGCGATGGTCAGCCGAGCACTTCTAAATGCGGTATCGCCGGACGTAATGGGACACGCAATAACGCCGATCATAGCCAGCACACCGCCGACAGGCCCAAGGACGGTCATGCAGATTTGATAAACCGCACCGTTCGGTCCAACGTTCGGGTTGCTCAGTACAGCGGATAAACCGCCTGTGGTGTTATAGAAGCTAACGCCCGCGGCGGCCCATACCATAGCAATAATGCCCTCAGCAACCATTGCGCCATAGAAGGTTTGGCGGCCTTTACGCTCAGTGGTAAGGCAGCGCGCCATCAGAGGGGACTGTGTTGCATGAAATCCGGAAATTGCGCCGCATGCGACGGTAATGAACATAAACGGCCAGATTGGGGTTTTAGCAGGATGCATGTTCTGTAAGGAAAGTTCAGGCAGAGGATATCCCTCAACGACTAGTCCAACGCCAACACCAACAGCCATGATGATAAGGCAAATGCCAAAGAAGGGATAAATCTTACCAATCAGTTTGTCAATTGGAAGCAAAGTCGCAAGGAAGTAATAAATCAATACTACTATCAGCCAAAAGTTTTTATCAAGCACTTTGGGAGTCAGCATCGCCAGCAGAGCGGACGGTCCTACTGCAAAAACAGTACCGACCATCAGCAGCAGAAACACCGAGAAGACACGCATTACCTGTTTCATACCGGTGCCCAAATACTTGCCGACGATTTCGGAGATGCTGCCTCCTCCGTTGCGGACCGAAAGCATACCAGTCATGAAATCATGGACACCGCCTGCAAAAATTGTGCCTAAGACAATCCAAAGATACACGACGGGGCCCCACAGTGCACCCATCAAAGCACCTGTAATGGGTCCTAAACCCGCGATATTTAATAACTGGATCAAAAATATTTTTTTGTTGTTCATTGGAACATAGTCCACGCCGTCCGCCATTGAAATTGCAGGAGTTGGACGGTCATCAGGTCCAAAGACTTTGTCAACTACTTTACCATAGGTAAAATAGCCAACAATCAGCAGTGCGATGCAAAGTAAAAAAGTAACCATGCTAAATCCTCCTCTTATCTGTTTTAACGGGGTCTGCCGCCCTGTTTGTTCATAAATACCTTAACACTCTGTACTTAATTTGGAAATAAATTATGTATAAAACGCTTGTTTTAGGTGTTAAGTGGTTGAAAAACATGGTTTATTTTCATAGCTACAGATAAGAGGCGGATACAAAATTAGATTTCAAAAATCTCTTTAAACAATTTTGCCTGTTTACGGCTTACAGGCAGACTTTCCGACTCGTATCCACGCAGTTTGACACAGAACATTCCATTGAACCACGGGTAAAATTCAGCAACATATTGAAGGTTCACCAGATAACTTTTGTGAATACGGAAAAATTGAGCCGAGGCCAGCTTCTTTTCGAAATAGGAGAGTGATTGTGTACTGGTGTAATTGCCTTTCCCAGTGTGAAGAACACAGCAGCGGCTGTCGGTTTCAATATAAGCGATATCGGAAATATCCAGCAGCAACACCCGTTTATCACATGAAATAGAGAGCTTTCCCTTTACCAACGGCGGCTCCTCTTGGCGGGATACGGGGCCGCGCATTCGCATAGCTGCTTTGTCAAGAGCGTGTGCCACTCTCTTGGGGTCAAAAGGTTTCATGATGTAGTCTACAGCATCCATATCAAATGCCTTAACGGCGTATTCGTCAAAGGCAGTTGCAAAAACGATCTGCACCGTCGGTATCATCTGTTTGAGCATGATTGAAAGAGTGGTACCCGTCATGTCACCAAGATGCACATCTACAAACATAACATCATAAGTTTTCATTCCAGCCAATTCAATCGCCTTCGCACTGCTGTCCGCTTCATCAATTTCTGCCTCCGGCAGATATTCCTGAATCAAGTGCCGCAGCTCACTGCGGCTTGGGCGCTCATCATCAATGACAGCAATTTTCAATCGTCTTCGCCTCCGTTTATTTTCATATCCAGCGGGATTCGAATGCCGATTTCGGTTCCACTCTCGCTTGAATTTATCTGAAGACCATATTCCTCACCATAGATGCTTTTAAGCCGTTTATGTACATTAGATAGTCCGACACAATGTTGATCCATCGTGTCATTATACAGCCGTTGTACGATATCCGGCGGTATACCATCTCCGTTGTCCTGTACTGAAATATGCAAAATGTTGTTCTCCCGATGGACGCTGATTTGCACAATGACGCATCCTTTACTGACCATGGCACTATGCTTGACGGCATTTTCAACAATTGGCTGCAAAATAAAGCTTGGAACCATGCAATCCATTCCTTCGGAGATATTCTCTTCAATCTGCAGCTTATCTTCAAAGCGTGCTTTTTCCAGTTCCAGATAATCATTTACATGCTCCAATTCATCAGACAGGCTGATCATATAGCGTCCTGTTTGCAGAGTATTGCGGAAATAATTGCTCAGTACAAGCAAAAGCTCGCGTGCGCGATCAGGCTTCTCCCTGCAAAATGCTGTAATCGTAGAAAGGGCATTGAACAGGAAATGAGGGTTCACTTGGCTTTGAAGTGCAGAAAATTCCGCTTTTTGGCGCAGCTTTTTCTGATAATCCACCTGAGAAAGTTCCAACTGCGTAGAAAACAACCTTGCAAGACCGCTGACATATTCACATTCTACCTCACTGGAAAGTTTAAACTTTCGGATGAACAGCACTAATGTGCCAATCATCTCCCCTCTTTGTGTCAGCGGTGCGCACACGGCGGTAAACTGCTTAAGGCACTCATAAAAAGCATCATCTTTAGGCGCCATGTCGGCCATCTGTACTTCACCCGATGCCAGCGTCCTGACCACAAGTTGCGGAAACGCAACAGATTTGCAGGGTTTCAGTCCCTTAATATGGCCCTGAGAGATACTTAGGATCTTATTCGTATCTGTAATAACCACGCCGGACGCCTCCGCTTTTTCAAGGATAATGCTGGTGGCCGCGTCAAGGTTCTGTTTGTCGTAAAGTCCCTTGCGAAGATGCGGCAGACATTCGTCGGCGATGTTCATCACCATTCTGATACGGTTTCCGGCTTCTCGGTCCTGTTCAATAAACACCGAATCAAAGATTCCAATAAAAACAATTACACCTAACGAGTTAAACAGAATCATAGGGATGGAAATAACCTTAACCAACTGCCATGCCTCAGCAAAAGGTTTCGCAATCAAAAGAATGATTCCCATTTGGCATATTTCCGCCAGCATGGTCACTGACCCCACAATTAGCCATCTGTTTTCGGATTGTTTGACATATCTGGAGAATACACCTCCGATAATCCCTTCTGCGATGGTGGAAATAGCACAGGGAATAGCGGTAAATCCGCCGATATCAATAGCAAAACGGTGTAGGCCGGCAATGATGCCCGCACCAAGCCCTACAACGGGGCCACCGAGGATTCCGCCCACTACTACCGCAATAACGCGCGTATTCGCAATCGCGCCGTTAACCCGGATACCGGTGTATGTGGAAAGAACACCAATTAAACCGAAAATGACCGCCATCTCCAGTTTAACTTTCAGCCGCACGTGTTCGGCAGTGATGAACTCCTGCACAACACCTATCTTTGTTAATAGGTAAGCGATCACTACCAGTAAACTGATATTTAAGATAATATTCTTAAATATTTCCATCATCATGACTTTATCCTCCGACCATATATGAAGCTGTATCAAAAAATATATAATTCTATCATACCGAATTTAATGGTAAATTGCAAATAAACTGAAAAAGAAGCACGCCGATTTTTCAGCGCGCTTCTTCAAAATAAATATGATTGTTATTTGGATTGAATGTACTGGTCAATGGAACGCGCGGCCTCTTTGCCGCCGCCCATGGCCAGAATCACGGTTGCGGCTCCGCTGACGGCATCTCCCGCAGCGTAAACACCCTCACGGGTTGTCGCCATGGTAGCTTCATCCACGACAATACAGCCGCGTTTGTTGGCCTCAAGCCCTTTCGTAGTAGTACGGATGAGTGGGTTCGGCGAATTCCCGATTGCCATTACCACACAGTCAACCGGTATTTCAAAATTCGAGTCCGCTTTAGGAACAGGCTTGCGTCTGCCTGAGGCATCCGGCTCACCAAGTTCCATTTCAATGCACTCAATGGACTTTACCCTGCCGTTTTCGTCACCGTGAATGGCAACGGGATTGCGTAAAAGATTGAAAATCACGCCTTCTTCCTTTGCATGGTGGATTTCCTCTTTACGTGCAGGCATCTGTTCTTCGGCACGGCGGTAAACGATATAAACATTTTCCGCACCTAAGCGCTTTGCGGTTCTCGCGGCATCCATCGCCACATTGCCGCCGCCCACAACGGCAACATTTTTCGGCCGGATAATAGGCGTGTCATATTCATCAAGATACGCCTTCATCAGGTTTACCCTGGTTAAAAACTCGTTTGCCGAATAAGTTCCGACCAGTTCCTCACCGGGAATTTCCATAAAGCTGGGCAGTCCGGCACCAGTGCCGATGAAAATGGCCTCATAGCCCATTTCAAACAGCTCGTCCACAGACAGTACCTTGCCCATAACCATATCCGTTTGTATATCAACGCCTTTTTCCTTTAAGGCGTCAATTTCTTTTTGTACGATTTCTTTTGGAAGTCTGAACTGCGGGATGCCGTACATTAATACGCCGCCTGCGGTATGAAGCGCTTCAAATACGGTAACGGAGTAACCTATAGCCGCCAGATCTCCGGCACAGGTGAGGCCGGCAGGTCCCGCTCCGATGACGGCCACCTTATGTCCGTTTAATTTCACATCAAATTTTTCGGGTTCGCCGTGTTTTATATGCCAGTCTGCAACATAGCGTTCCAAACGTCCGATTCCCACCGGCTCCCCCTTAATACCGCGCACACATTTCTGCTCGCACTGGGCTTCTTGAGGGCAAACACGTCCGCAAACAGCGGGAAGTGAGTTGGTAGTTTTTATAATTTTATAAGCATTTTCCATGTCACCCGCGGCAACACTGCTGATAAATTCAGGAATACGAACACTCACAGGGCATCCGTTTACACAGGGTTTGTTCTTGCAGTTCAGACACCGTTTAGCTTCTTCAACTGCCATTTCCTCCGTGTACCCAAGCGAGACCTCTTCAAAGTTTTTGTTGCGTACATTTGGGTCCTGCTCCGGCATTGGCGTTTTAACTGGGGACATATTAGGCATTTTCAGCACCCTCCATTAAGTGGCAGTTATACTCGCGTGTCGCTTCTTTTTCTGCTTCAGAATAGGTTCTTGATCTTTTAATTGCTTCATCAAAATCCACTTCATGACCGTCAAAATCCGGCCCGTCAACACAGGCAAATTTGGTTTTTCCGCCTACAGTCAGCCTGCAGCCGCCGCACATGCCGGTACCGTCAATCATAATCGGGTTCATACTGATCAGCGTTTTAATATTGTATTCTTTCGTCAGGTTGCAGACTGCCCGCATCATGACGAGCGGCCCAATTGCGATCACCAGATCATAGTTTGCCCCGTCCTCAATATTTTTGCGCAGTGCATCGGTAACAAATCCTTTGTTGCCGTTTGAACCGTCATCCGTGGTAAGAATTAAATGATCGCTTACTGCTTTCATCTCATCCTCGAGAATAATAATATCTTTATTTCGAAATCCAGCAATCATATCGACTTTTGCACCCATATTGTGCAGAGCTTTTGCCTGCGGATATGCAATTGCGCACCCGGCGCCTCCGCCGATGACCGCAACTTTTTTATAACCTTCCAGTTCGGTGGCTTGTCCCAAAGGCCCAATAAAATCAAGAATTGCGTCACCTACATTCAGCTGGTCTAGCATTAACGTTGTCTTGCCAACCTTTTGATAAATGATTGTTATGGTTCCCTTTTCACGGTCATAGTCCGCTACAGTCAGAGGAATCCGTTCTCCAAATTCATTTACGCGCAATATGATAAACTGACCGGCCTTCGCTTTTTTTGCAATATATGGCGCTTCAACCGCCATTAAAGTCATTGAATCATTTAATTTGCGCTTTTCAACAATCGTAAACATCATTACACTTCCTTTTATTTAACATGTAGAAAAACATAGCCTTTATTTATTATAAATGTTTACAGCATATTTATCAATAAAAAAAAGATGATTCGGTTTGTTATCCAAACCGAATCACTTTTTCTGTTGAGTTTTACAGTATAATGCATATCAAACCATTACAGCCTTCATTGATAATTCGTTCAATTGTTTCACGGACTTTATCCCTTGCGTCTGTAGGCATTCTATAAAGTTTATTGTGAAGACCTTCGTTGACGAGTGCATGCAGGCTTTTTCCGAAAATGTTTGATTCCCATATTTGGGAGGGATTCTCCTCAAACTCCTTCAGGAGATACATAATCATATCCTGTGACTGCTGCTCGGAACCAACGATTGGCGTCAGCTCCGTTGTTATTTTTGTTTTCATCATGTGAATGGAAGGTGCGGCTGCTCTTAAACGAACGCCGTACTTGCCACCCTGCTTGATGATTTCCGGTTCGTCGAGCGTGAGTTCTTCAATATCCGGCATAACAATGCCATATCCGGTATCCTGCACATCCTGATATGCGTCTTTTATCTTATTGTACTTATCCCTGATTTTGGCAAGGCTGAGAATATTGTCAAGTAGCCCGCCTTCATCTTCAATATTGATGCCGGTTTTCTCACCGAGAATTTTATAAAATAGATTTTGCTCTAAATTGACAGAAATGCGCGCGCGGCCGGTGCCCAGATCAACTGCCTCTGTTTTAGCACCGTTAACATATTCGCATTTTTTGATATCGTCGATAACGGTTCCGACTTCCCGTATCCGGGAGATTTTAGAGGCTGAATTCTGAATACTGCCGTACACAGCTGAACGCAGCCAATGATTTTTTTCAAGGCTAGAAAGCCAGCGCGGCATGTCGACCTTAATCGCTTTCACCGGAAATTCAAAGAGTACTTTGGAAAGAATTTCTCTGATTTTCGTTTCTTCCAGTTCAAGGCAGTTGACAGGCAGAACAGGAACCTTATATTTCTCCTGCATCTGTGCAGCCATGGAAACCGAAGAATTTGAGTCCGGAACAGTGCAGTTAAGCAGCACAATGAAAGGCTTACTGATTTCCTTTAACTCACTGATTACCCTTTCCTCTGCCTCCTCATATTCCTCACGCGGAATATCGCTGATGCTTCCGTCGGTTGTAACAACCAAACCAATCGTTGAGTGTTCCGTAATCACTTTTTTGGTGCCTATTTCAGCAGCCATATTGAACGGAATCGGCTCATCGTACCATGGAGTCATAACCATGCGCGGCATGTCGTTTTCTATGTATCCTAGTGCGCTTGGAACGATATAACCGACGCAGTCAATCATACGCACCGAAAAGGTCGCACTGTCATCAACCTTCACCTTTACGGCTTGTTCCGGAATGAATTTCGGCTCCGTCGTCATAATGGTACGTCCTGCGGCGGACTGCGGCATTTCATCAATGGCACGGTCACGCCTGTAGTTTGATTCCATGTTTGGGACGACGATGGTATCCATGAATTTTTTAATGAAAGTGGACTTTCCGGTTCTCACCGGACCAACTACTCCAATATAAATATCACCGTTCGTACGCTGGGAAATATCACTGTAAATATTGCGTTCTTCCATTTTACCTCCCCCTCAGGCAGAGAAATATTATTTTATATTGCGTATGTCTCTCGTAAGTATCACATTGGAATCAGCAGCATCCCCCTGTTCTCAACGAATTCACCGGTAAGGTCGTTTTCCAGTTTAATCGCATTCACGGAGGTACAGTATTCACGGGCAATATTCCATAAACTTTCGCCCGTGTCGGCATAATAAATGCTTAATGCCGCAGATTTATCCTGTGCCCTGGGTTTGGTCTCATCGGCTGCAATATCCGTTATGACTTTGATATTGTATTGGCTGTACACGCTTGCATTGAGCCTTAATTCAACTTTCAGGTCAATGCCGCCGCCCGTAATTCGGTAGCTTATGCCCGCCACATACATCGTTGCGCTGCATTTGATATTATCCGCTTTCGCCTGATAAGGATGAGCATACTCAAAATCAATCAGTCGTTCAAAATAAATCGGCTTGTTGTCTGCGTTAAGAGCAAGTATGCAAACATTGAATTTCCCTTTGTAATTGATCTGCGCATTCGAATAGTCGGCTGAAACCGTATTCATTTCATTCCAGATATCAATTATTTTTGAAACCGACATATCATCCAGTGTTAGAGAGCCTTTATGAATATCGGTATCGCTGATAAATTCCAGAATATTGTCAATGCTTTTTTGCTTGGAGCTGATATTCAGTTCAAATTGCTTTGAATAAGCGTCTGTTACCATGGTTATATCGGAATTCTGATAAGCTGCCGCATTGGCAAATACTTTGACCTGAACATCAAAATAGGTTTGATCGCCGGAATAATCGTTTTTGATCTGCGCTTCCATGCCCACAACGTTCAGCTGGATGTTAAAAATGCAATTATCGGTGATTCCGTCGCAGTCCAGCATCTCATTGAACGGTACTGCGTATTCCATCACTTCCAGTGCAGATTCATTGTCGTTAGAAGAGTATAGGAATTTTATACATACTTCTCCCTTAACCATCAGCTTATTTGCCACAGCGGTGTAATCGTGAAGCACTGCAAATGCATCTGATCTGATCAGATTATCCGCAGGTGGTTTGCCCTGCCCAAGTTCCAGTACTTCTTCGACTGTAAATTGCTGCTGAGCGAAACCGACGACTTTGTTCAGTGTCAGTGTGCTTTTCTGCTCTTCCACTCCTTCACCGTCAATATTGGATATAATTTCATTTTCTCCCTGACTGGTCACCTTAGCGCATGCCGAAAATGAACCATGTATATCCAGACGTCGAGGGCTGGTTGCACGGCAATTGATATATTCTACACGTGTGAATGCAAAAATTTGCGCGTTGTCTGCACTCTGCTTCAGCGCGATTACGGCAGAGAATGACTGACTGCTTTCATAGCAGTGAACAGTTAAACCACCGGAATCAAGGTAAAGAATTTTTACTGTGTAATTGCCTTCCAGTTCAAGTCTGTCTCCTGTGATACTTCTTGAGGTAATTCGCGGATAAACCTGACATTTTAAAATGCGCTGTATATCGGGGCAGTAGTCAGGCAGACTGATGTCAAGATCTACCGGCTGCTCCTGGCAGCCATCATAAATAACTTCGCTGGCAGCCAATGCCTCGCGGTTAAGCATATAATCCATAAAGGCTCTCTCCTTTTCCTGTTTCTACCTAATTGTTATTCTAATCTTGTACGATTTATGCGCGTTAATACAAAAAATTACCGGCTGCGTTAGCAGCCGGCACAAATCCTTTAATATTCCTTTTTTATGTTAAAAAACTTCCGCAGTACAAACCCTAATAATTTTGGACTCTTAAAAACGACTACTTTCATCTCACAGACCTCCCATTATGTTCCACACCTTAAAAGTGTGATTCCCAATACGACCAAAATGGTCGCTACTATAAACAGGATTAATCCCGTTGGGCAAAAACAAGAGGCAGCCAGCCCGAGCCCAAATGCAACCGCGCACTTTGCAGTTGAGCAATTATTTCTCTGCCACATTCAGCTCACCGCCATTATTAAGAAATAAGACTATTTTTCTTTTGTCTTAATCCAGTATATTCAGCGGAATAAAATTTGGTTCGCTTACGACAGCAAAAAAATTAGAACATTCCCACTGTGAACAAAAATTTGCGCCTGATCCGCAACAATTACATTGCTGACACCAATCGGATTGCCGGAAGAGATGCAGGCTTCCCTAAGGGGATACTTCATTCCCTGATAACTAACCGTGCAAAACCCCACACCAAATGGAAATACAGAAACAGTACTGCCCTTCTGCTTGCTCAGTGTCAGTTTCCCACCGGTTAATAGAAACGCACGGCAGTCCTTGTCCACAATAGCCGCTTTACAGCCCTGTGAAGCCAGATACTGCAAAGCACAGAGATTGGCAAATGAATGATCCATCCTGCCCCCCAACGCGCCGAAAAGGGTGAAATCACGGTATCCTCTCCTCATTGCTTCTTTGATCGCCGCCATCATGTCGGTATCGTCCTTTTCCTTATGGAGCCTAATTGTTTCAATGCTTTCTGGCAGCTCACTTTTCACAGAGTCAAAATCGCCGATAAGCAAGTTTGGTACAAGATGATAATTTAATGCAATATCCAGTCCGCCGTCGGCACAAACAATAAAAGAATTCTCTGTATCTATTTCATTCAGAATCTCTCCGTATTCGCAGGGAGCCGACCCAATAATCACGCATTTTTTCATTTTAGATTCCATTCCTTTAAACCCTTAACCTCGTTGTACATTACAACATAGCTTTCATGACGGGACTTATTAATATAGCCTTCGTCCACAGCTTTAAGGATAGCACAGCCTTTTTCACAGGTATGTGAACAGGAGGCGAATTTACATTGATTCAGGTAGGGTGCGAATTCTCTGAAACAATACTGAAGATTTTCTTTTTTGACCATATCATACCGTTCAATATTGATGGAGGAAAAACCCGGAGTATCCGCCACATACGTATTTTTGCCCAGCTTCAGCAGATCCACCTGCCTTGTGGTATGGCGGCCGCGGCCAAGTTTTTGACTGATCTCTCCGGTTTGAAGATGAAAACGCGTATCAATCCTGTTTAAAAGAGAAGATTTGCCAACACCGGAGTTGCCGGTAAATGCTGAAATCTTGCCTTCAAGCAGCTTTTGAACCGCTTCAATGCCATCCTCAGAGACAGAAGATATGGAAAGCAGCGGAATTCCGGTATTTTGATAGATGCCGCTCAGCCACTCACTGTCTTTTAAATCGGTTTTGGAAATAACAATAACGGGTTCGATTTCCTTGTCCTCAGCCGCGGCAATTGTTTTATCAATAATCAGCGTACTCGGAGACGGGTCGCAGACCGATACGACAATAACAAGCTGGTCAATATTTGCGATCGGCGGACGAATTAAAAAGTTTTTGCGAGGCAGTATTTCCTCAATCGTGCATGTATCGTCCTTTTCAAGACTGATAGTCACATGGTCGCCAACAAAGGGAGTAATCTTGTTTTTTCGGAAAAGTCCCCTTGCTTTGCACTCATATGTTGTATCGGCGGTTTCCACATAGTAGAAACCGCCGATACCTTTTACAATGGTACCGTTTATTCTATCCATATTCATCAGTCGGACGGCGTGATGGGGCCGCTTGGAATATTACCGCTGCCCGTGCTGCTGCTCGGACTACTGTATGGATAACTCTCGTTTTCCGCAGAAGTACCCGCATCAAAATTCAAGGTGAACACTTTATACTTGCTGCCATCCAGCTGAATGATCAGCTGCTTTTTGCCGCTGGTGCCCGTAAAAGTCAGTTGACATACATCATTATAGGACGGATTAACTGTTTTTTCCGTTTGAAGTTCATTACCCAAATACGCTTTTAAGTTAATATCGTGCGTTACTTCTTTGGGAAGCTGAACAAAAACATCAATTGTTTTTTCCGATTTATTACCTGAACTCACGACAATTGCTACTGCGCTTCCTTTAGCAACCTGAACACCGGGCAGCGGAGTTGTTTCAATAACGACATTTTTTGCTTTATTGCTGTCATCTTGCGTAGTAATATCGCCGACTGTCAGCCCTGCCGCAATAATCTCGGATTTAGCCGTTTCAATATTTTTGTCGATAACGGCAGGAACGGCAATTTTCTCACCCTCACTGCCGGTGCTGACATAAATCTTAACTTTAGTTCCTTCGGCAACCTGCGTTCCCGCAACCGGGTCGGTGTTCTTTACAGAACCTTCTGCGGTTTTTTCATCCACTACAGGTAAAATTTCATATGATAAATTCACCTGCTTTAAATCGGCAATCGCTTCCTCCTGTGTTTTGTTGGAAACATCAGGAACGGATACCGGTTTTCCTCCTGCATTAATCGTCAGTGTGATTTCCGCATTGGCCTTTACGGTAGTACCTTCTTTTGGATTCTGACTTAAAACAATGCCCGTTTTTTTTGTGGCGTCATTTTTCGTTTCGGTAACAAAAGTCAAATTTTTATATTGTTCATTATCCTTGACCTCCGCTTTGACTTCATCGTAGGTTTTTCCAGAGAAATCCGGCAAAGTGATGTCTCCGACCCCGCTGCTGCAGCTATGAAACAGCGCGGCTATTAAAAAACCGACTGCAACGATCAGAAATGCAGCGCCTATTCCTGCAATAATTAAAGTCGCAACCGACTTTTTTTTCTTTTTTGGCGCTTTGGCCGGTTCCTCTTCATATTCATAATTATCATTATAAGAGGATGGTTCAATTCCTTTTACCGTATTGATGGCGTCAATATATTTGGTAGGTTTTTCATCAACAAAATACTTGTACTGAAAACTGATGCTGGGGTTTCGCCGAAAGGCTTCAATATCACGAAGCATTTCGGCGGCGGACTGATATCTTTGCGTTGGATTTTTCTGCATTGCCTTCAAAGTGATTTCTTCCAGACCATCCGGAATAGCGGGATTTATTTCCTTTGGAGGTTTTGGATCCGCCTGCAGCTGCATAATCGCAACCGAAACCGCACTGTCGGCTTCAAACGGTAGCCGGCCTGTGATCATTTCATAAAGCATGACGCCTACAGAGTAAATGTCTGCTTTTTCATCAGTTAAATCGCCTCTCGCCTGCTCCGGCGCAATGTAATGCACCGACCCGATCGCTTTATCGGTCATCGTACGTGTTTCACTGCGTGAAAAACGCGCAATCCCAAAATCGGTTACTTTAATGGTGCCGTCCTGCAGCAGCATAATATTCTGCGGTTTTATGTCACGGTGGACAATGCCCTTCTCATGAGCATGCTGAAGTGCGCGCAGAATCTGAACAGTAAAATGGATTGCTTCTTTCCATTTTATTTCTTTTTGCTGATCCAGATAGTCCTTTAACGTAATGCCATCTATAAACTCTTCGACAATATACTGTATCCTGTCACCGAAACTAACATCGTAAACTTTGACAATATTAGGATGTGATAGAACCGCAATCGCCTTGGATTCATTTTTAAAGCGCCGAATAAATTCGTCGTTTCCCAAAAACTCATCCTTCAGTATTTTGATGGCAACCGTGCGGTCGTCAATCGTATCATACGCACGGTAAACCAGCGCCATTCCGCCGGTACCGATCAATTCATGTATTTCATATCGTCCATCTAGCCGTTTGCCAGTGTACTTATCCATAAAATCAACTCCTGTCAGCAGTAGTTTTCAATGATGACAACCGTAATATTGTCACCGCCTCCGCAGTTTTTTGCGAGCAGTACAAGCTTGTCTGTAAGGCTGTCAGCATCCATTGTTTTGGAGAACTCATAAATTTGACCGGCGTCAATATAATTTGTAAGGCCGTCCGTACAAATGAGAAGCCTGCTGTCAGAACAAAACTCATTTTCGCAGTAATCAATTTGAATGGAAGGTTCAACACCCAGTGCACGGGTAATAATATTTTTCTGTGGATGAATTTTAGCCTGCTGTTCCGTAATATCACCATTATTAACCATTTCCTGTACCATGGAATGGTCTGTAGTAAGCTGCCGAATGTCATTTTTCGTTATTAAATATGCTCTGCTGTCACCTGCATGGGCAATATGTGCAACACCGTCTGCAATAAGCACTGCAACCACCGTTGTACCCATCCCGCTGAGCTGCGCATGATTCCTAGCTTCGTCATGGATAGCGAGATTAGCATTGTAAATTGCCGCCATCATTAGATTCTTAATGGAACTGTCAGCCATACCGTCGCGATAAGATGAGACAATACTTTCGGAAATTTTGTCCACGGCAATCCCGCTTGCAACATTGCCCCCGTTTACGCCGCCCATCCCATCACAGACAACAGCCCATGCGGAATTTTCAGAAAAAGTACCGCTTTTGCAGGCGTCCTGATTGGTTTGTCTGACAAGGCCAATATCACTTTTGCTGAATACTTTCAACATTGGCCACCTCCTCTTTGTACCTGCGTCGAAGCTGGCCGCAGGAAGCATTTATATCTGAGCCGAGTGTCCTCCGGACAGTAACGGTGATTCCCTTATTTGAAAGGATACGGCTGAATGTTTGCAGTCGGTCGGGTGAGCTTTTTTTGAAATCGGCTCCGCCCACATCATTGACCGGGATTAAGTTCACATGGCTGAGCATTCCGTGCAGCCTGTTTGCAAGCTCTCTGGCACAATCATCGCTGTCGTTCAAACCATTGATCATGGCATATTCGAACGATATCCTGCGGCCGGTCAGGTTTGCATAGTAACGGCACGCTTTTATAAGCTCGTCGACGCCCCACTTAAGATTAACCGGCATGGTCTTCGAACGAATTTCATCATTGGGTGCATGGAGCGATACGGAAAGAGTAAGCTGCAATTTTTTTTCGGCCAAATCATAAATTTTATCGACAATGCCACAGGTAGAAAGAGAAATATGCCTCATACCGATATTCATTCCGTCATCAGAGGAAACCAGTTCCAGAAAACGAAGCACATTTTGATAATTATCCAGCGGTTCACCCATGCCCATCATAACAACATTTGATATGCGAATACCAATGTCGTTTTGGGCAGCCTGAATTTGTGCAAGCATTTCGGATGCCGTCAGATTCCGGGAAAAACCGCTTTTCCCGGTGGCGCAGAACGAACAGTTCATTTTGCAGCCAACCTGAGTAGAAATACAGATCGTATGACCGTGGTGATAATCCATCAATACACTTTCAATATGCTCCCCATCATTTAATCGAAACAAATATTTTATAGTATCGTCGACTTGAGATTCCAACTTTTTTTCTATCACAGCATTCGCTATGTAATATTTTTTCGTAAGCTCTTGACGAAAAGCCTTTGATAGATCGGACATTTTATCAAAGGCTTCCACCCCGCGGTGCAGCCATTTATAAACCTGCAAAGCACGAAAAGCCGGTTGGCCGTTAGCGGCAAAATCGGCTTTTAATTCCTCAAGAGTCATCGATTTAATATCCTGCAGACTCAAAACATTCACTCCTATTTTTTTCGAAAAGCCGCGATAAAAAAGCCATCCGTTCCGTGAACATGCGGCATCAGCGTAAGCTGATGATCCGGTTCATCGGCAACAATGTGGTGAATCGTATCGGGCAAATTGAGAGGCAGAGGCTCAAAGTCATGGTTATGCTGAAGAAATTTAGCTGCCACCTCATCATTTTCTTTTGGGTTTAAAGTGCAGGTAGAGTAAAACAAAGTTCCATTCGTTTTTACCAATTTTGATGATTTATACAGAATAAGGTACTGCAAATCAGGCAAACTGTCAATAGCTGACCGTAATTTATACTTAATTTCCGGTTTGCGCCGGATAATCCCAAAGCCGGAACACGGTACGTCACAAAGAACTTTGTCCGCCGGATCTAACTCCTTTTCGGCGTTGGAAGCATCACGGACCGCAGCATTTACAACAGACAGATTTAAGCGCTGCGCACCCTGTTTTATCAAATGCACTTTGCCCTTATATTTATCAAAAGCGAGAAGTGCACCCTCGTTTTTCATCATTTCAGCTATGGTAAACGTCTTCCCTCCGGGAGCGGAGCAGACGTCGATGATTCTTTGGCCGGGAATTGGGTTGAGTAAAGAGCAGCACAGCTGAGAGGAAAGATCCTGTATGTGAAACAGTCCATCCTGATAACAGGCAGACTGACCGACGGCACCGGTCTGCTGCAATTCAACAGCCTGCTCAAGCCATGTAATGGCAGTTGCCTTTATACCCTCCGAATTAAACTTTTTCATTAAGTCTTCCACAGAAATGCAGGTATTATTCGCCCTGGCAAATACGGGCGGCTTGAGCAACGTGCTTTCCAGCAGACTAAGAGTACACTCTTTTCCATAAGCCTCCTGCCATAATGCTATCAGCCATTCCGGGCACGAGTACCGGATGCTTAAAGAAAGTAAAGGATTTATTTCAGCATCGGGCATCTTAAGTTGATCAATATTTCGGATCAAAGACCGAAGCACCGCATTAATAAAGCCGGATGCCTTTACAGCTCCATTTTCTTTTGCGAGAATGACCGATTCATTCACGGCTGCGGATTTCGGAATTTTATCAAGATACATAATCTGATATGCACCTATCCGCAGTATTTCAAGTACCTGCGGCGACATTTTATTTAATGGCGTTTTAGAAAACTGGCTGATCGTGTAATTCAGTGTAATGCGGCGCTCCAGAACTCCGTAAAATATTGCCGAAGCAAGTGCTTTGTCACGCTGCTCCAAAGAAAAAGAAGTTAGTGTTTTGTCCAGAACAATATTGGAATAGCCTTCACTGACATCAACATGCAAAAGAGCGGCGAGAGCGGCTGACCTTGCATTGTCCATTAATCCCTACCCCGTCTGTTGCCTGCAATCAGAATCAATCTCAAAAGTGACATGATAGCAGTAAAACTTGCTGCTAAATAAGTCATTGCTGCTGCTTTCAAAACTTTTTTTGCTCCCTCGAGTTCGTCAGGATATAAAATCCCTGCCTCATCCAGTGTGCGGATCGCACGAAAGCTTGCATTAAACTCAACAGGAAGCGTTACAAGCTGAAACAATACGGCAAAACTGTATAGTGCAATGCCAAAAGTCACGACAAAGTTATACTGAACGGGTAAAATTAATCCGACAATTACAAGCGGCACCGCAAGCCGTGAGCCGACATTTGTAACCGGAACCAAAACCGCGCGGATTTTATTCGGAAAATACCCCTGCGCGTGCTGAATCGCATGCCCGGCTTCATGGGCTGCCACACCAAGCGCTGCAATGGTAGTAGATGAGTAAACTTGATCGGAAAGGCTGATCGTATTATTCCGGGGATCAAAATTATCGGTTAGGTTTCCGGATATGCGCTGCACCTGCACGCCTTGGGCGCCGCCGAACTCAGCAACACTTGCGGCAGCCTGTGCTCCGGTCATATTCCTTGCGGTCGAGATACGGGAATATTTTTCAAAAGTCGATTTTACTTGAAATTGTGCAATCATCGTTACAATCAGCGCGGGCACAATAAAAATAAAGTATGTATAATCAAAATAATAAAATCCCATTCTCATCATGACACCTCCGTTTATTTTAAAAAAAGATCTTCACCAACCGGATGTCCGCGAAGAAAATCTTTTCCACTCATTCTTTTACCGCCTTCATATTGGACTTCCATAAGTTCAAGGGCAGTCTTTTCGCCGCAGAATACAACAAACATTCCGTCGGTATTTGCTATTTCACCGGCATTTCCTTTATATCCATTCACAGCCATTGTTTTGTGAATCTTTAAAAGTTTATTATGGTAAATTGTATATGCAACAGGCCATGGGGAAAGCCCACGAACCAAATTATGAATTTCATTGGCTGATTTGCTCCAGTCAATGCGGGCAAGCTCTTTTGTCAGCATAGAAGCATAGCAGGTATTTTCATCGCTCTGCGGGATACGCTCGATTGATCCGTCTTCCACTTTTTGAAGTGTCTGCACAATCAGTTCCGCACCCATCAGCGAAAGCCGTTCATGCAGTTCACCGGAAGTCTCTTCAGAATCAATTTCTGTTTGGGCGGTCAGCAGCATATCTCCTGTATCAAGTCCTTCGGACATAAACATTGTTGTAACGCCCGTTACCTTGTCGCCATTTATGACGGACCATTGAATCGGGGCAGCTCCACGATATTTCGGCAAAAGGGAAGCATGAACATTGATGCACCCAAAAGGCGGAATATCAAGGACCTCTTTGGGCAGTATTTTACCATAAGCAACTACAACAATCACGTCGGGTTTCAGATTCCGGATCGTTTCAGCGGCTTCTTCCGTACGAAGCGTTTTAGGCTGAAATACGGTAATGTTTTTCTCAGCCGCTAGCACCTTTACCGGGGACGGTGTAAGCGCATAACCTCTCCCCTTCGGTTTATCAGGCTGTGTAAAAACGGCACAAAGGTCATGCCCCGCATCAATCAAACGTTTCAGGCATGGAACGGCAAAATCCGGCGTTCCCATAAAAACAATACGCATTGAATCACCCGCTTTTATTATTTTAACTTCGCCAGCTCTTCATCATCCAGCATATGAATTACATGGGATTTGAACAGGATGCCGTCTAAATGGTCAACCTCATGGCATGAGACCGTAGCAAGCAGTTCCTCCCCTTCAAGCTCAAAGAATTCTCCTTTTCGGTTTTGCGCACGGACTTTAATATGCATTGGACGTTTTGTAATGCCGTACTGTCCGGGCGCAGACAGGCAGCCTTCTACGCATTCTTGCTCACCGCTTTGTTCAAGAAAAACCGGATTGATCAATTCGATCGGGCCTTCGCCGACATCGATCACGACGGCCCTTCTCAGGATGCCTACCTGCGGTGCAGCAAGGCCAACTCCGTCGGCACTGTGCATTGTTTCCTGCATATCGTCAAGCAAAACTGCAAGCCTTTTGTCAAATTTCTCAACAGGATGACATACCCGGTTAAGGAACGGATCTCCCTCTTTTATAATGTTTCTAATAGCCATAATTATACCTCCAATTTACATAATACTATCTGGATTCATGTCCGCAAAGACCGTTACAGAGGAAAATTCACGATCTCCTGCAAACTGAATCAGAAGTCTTGAAATCATTTCTCTGAATTTTGCGTTATTGCGGCACTTAATGATTAATTTATATCTATATTTATTACTTACCTTACCAATTAATGCCGGAGAAGGATTTAAAACCCTCATTGGCTGTCCGGAATAGTCGCTTTGTGCGAGCGGCCTGAGAATATTTAAAAAGGCTTTGCTGGCCTTCTGCACTTTCGCTTCAGTGCCGCCTACGAATCCAATTACACAAATATCTGAAAAAGGAGGATAAAGCATCGCTTTTCTGATCGCGATTTCCCCTTCGTAGTATTCCTGATAATCCTGCTTGGCAGCTAACTTAATAATATTATTTTCCGGTGTAAAAGTTTGGATAATTGCTTTACCTGCAAATTTACCACGCCCGGAACGGCCGACAACCTGTGTCAGAAGATCAAACGCGCGCTCATAACTTCTGAAATCATCACTGTAAAGCGTCTGATCGGCCGAAAGCACACCGACAAGCGTAACATTTTCAAAGTCAAGTCCTTTTGCAACCATCTGTGTTCCGATGATAATGTCATATTCCCCATCGGCAAACAGCCGAAGTTTTTTTTCATATGCAAACCGTGTCATAGTGGAGTCGGTGTCCAGTCTCAAAATGCGCGCATCAGGCAAAAATGCCTGAAGCTGCTGCTCGGCACGCTGCGTGCCATAGCCGGTATAACGCACCTTGTTTTCGTGGCACTGGGGACACTCCTGCGTTAACTCTACGGAATAGCCACAATAATGGCACATCATCCGGTTATTAGCGGAATGATACGTTAATGAAATGCTGCAGTTCGGACATGTTATTACATATCCACAAGCCTTGCAGGAAACAAATGTGTTATATCCTCTGCGGTTCAGCAGAACAATCGACTGTTTATGATCATTCAGGTTTTCGTTTAAAGCCTGAAGCAGAAGCGAACTCAAAATTGTATCGTTCCCATTTTCAAGTTCCGCATTCATATCAACAACTGTGACTTCAGGAAGCAGAGCATTTCCATATCGGTTGGAAAGCGCATTAAAACCGTAACGTCCATTTTGTGCAAGATAATAGCTTTCAATGGAGGGGGTGGCCGATGACAGCACAAGCAGAGCCTTATTGTATGCACAGCGATATTTTGCAACATCGCGCGCATGATAACGCGGAGACGATTCCGATTTATAGGTATATTCCTGCTCCTCATCCAAAATGATAAGGCCAAGGTTCTGAAACGGAGCAAAGACCGCCGAACGCGTGCCAACTGCAATCAACGCTTCTCCGTTATTGACTCTTTTCCATTCATCCATCCGCTCCCCAAGCGTCAGCCCACTGTGAAAAACGGCGACTTCACGCCCATATCTCTGATGAAACAAAGAAATGGTCTGAGGAGTGAGCGAAATTTCCGGCACCATTACAATAACCCCGCGGCCGTCCGACTTCACATCATCAATCAGCTTCATAAAGACTGATGTTTTTCCGCTTCCGGTAACACCATACAGCAAAGAAACACTGCCGCAGTCTGATTTGTATTGGTGATATAAATTCATGTAAGCTGTCTGCTGCTCCGTTGAGAGTACAATCTCTTCTCGCGGCCCGCAGTCCTGAATATGATCATAAGGATTCCGGTAAACTTCAATATCGTAGTATTGCGCAATTCCCTTAACTGTCAGTGTGTTTACAACCGAGGGAGTAACGCCGGCAAAATAGCAGAGTTCCTTTAGAGAAGCACTTCCGACATCGCAAAGAATATTGTAAACACTTTTTTGCTTTGGAGTCAACTTTTGCGGCTCTAAATTTTCTATTAGCCGTACCATTTTTTGTGCTGCGTCTCCAATTTGGCGAACAGTACCGCTGCTCTTAACCAGTATCTTTGCTTTGCAAAGCCTTTCAGGAGCGTTTGAATCACCGGAAAGCCCTATATCCTTTAAAAGAGTTTCACGGTCTACAGCAACGCCGGCATGTGCAATATAAGCGATCACCTGTTTTTCAATTTCGCTGAAATCAGCCATATCCAAAGAGTTTATTTCTGCGCCAAGCGAATATTGCGTTCTGATTTTAAAATTGACCCCAGTCGGTAAAAGCAGTTTGACAGCATCATACAGAGTGCAAAAATAATGTTCTTTCAGCCAAACAACAAGATGCAGGGCTTCATCTGAAAGAAGCGGCGCCGCATCAAGCATTTCCAAAACCGGTTTTAATTTGTCCGCGCCGTTTTGGCTGACCAGCTCAAGTATCATTCCCTGGCGCTTGCTGTTTGCTCCGCCGAACGGCACCATTACACGGCATCCTGGCTTTACTGATGAAAGCAGTTCGGCAGGAACCATATAATCAAAAGCTTTGTCAAAATGATAGACGGTTTTTTCTACCGCTACTTTTGCAATGGAAAAGTCGGACATGATATACCTCTATGGGTCAATCTGTGTTCTTCGATTCGATAACAATGTATTTATGGTCCATTATTTCGTGAACAGCCATATCAACCGGTTTCTCTATTAATATTTCCCCTTTGCTCTCCGCGTTGGCTGCAATTTCTCTTGCTCTTTTTGAAACAGCGACAACAAGGGAATATCGGCTTTGTGTTGGCCCTATTATTAGATCTGCAGATGGTTTAAGCATGATTCAGTATCCTTTCAATTAAATAATTGTCTCTCTTTACTTTATGCTTTTCAGCACAAATAATGTGAATAATTTCGTCGACCGCATGATCGATTGTATCATTAATTACAGCATAATCGTAGTGAACAGCTTCCAAGATCTCTTCACGGGCAACAGCAAGCCTTTTTTGAACCACTTCTTCGCTCTCTGTTTTCCGGCTTTTTAACCGCTGCTCAAGTACTGCAAATGAAGGAGGAAGAATGAAAATACTGATACTGTCAGGACATTTTTTTTTGATTTGAGAACCGCCCTGAACTTCGATTTCTAAAATCACATCGTTTCCGTCATCAATCCAGTTATCAATTGGTTTGCGTGGTGTTCCATAAAAATTGCCGCAGTATTCGGCACTTTCAAGCATTTCGTTTTGCTCCGTCATTCTGATAAATTCATTTTTATCTACAAAGAAATAATCGCTGCCATGAACTTCGCCCTGACGGGGCTGGCGCGTTGTCGCTGATATAGATAAGCGAATATCCGGATTTTTTTCCTGCAGCTTTCTCAAGATGGTATCTTTTCCCGCACCTGACGGGCCGGAAAAAACGATCAGAAGTCCTTTACTCTTCATCGTCTTCGAGTTCCTCCTCGGTAAGGTCTTCTTCACGGTCATTCAGCCTATTGGCGACGGTTTCCGGTTGTACGGCAGATAGAATTACATGGTCGCTGTCCGTTATAATAACCGCCCTTGTGCGGCGGCCATAAGTTGCGTCAATCAAAGTACCACGCTCCTTTGCATCCTGAATGACGCGTTTAATTGGAGCAGACTCCGGGCTGACAATCGCAACAAGCCGGTTTGCAGAAACCATATTGCCAAATCCGATATTAATAAGCTTCATAAAGATATCTCCTTCTATTGCCGCGGCAATGATCACTCTATGTTCTGTATCTGTTCGCGGATTTTTTCAATCTCCGCCTTGATATCTACAACCATGTATGCTATTTGGGAATCAATGCATTTTGATCCTATGGTGTTTGCTTCGCGATTCATTTCCTGGACAATAAAATCAAGCTTGCGCCCAATTGCTTCATTGGCGTTAAGCATATGCGAAAACTGATCGAAATGACTGCGGAGCCGGACAGTTTCTTCAGAGACAGCAATTTTATCAGCAAAAATAGCAGTTTCAGTCAAAATCCTCTGCTCATCAATATTGGTGTCACTCAGCATTTCACTGATCTTCTGAGTCAGTTTCTGCTGATATTCACTCACAGTCTGCGGAGACCGTTCTTCGATTTTGCCGATAGCCTGCAAAATTGTTTCCGCACGCTGTAAAACATCGGCTTTTAATCGCTCACCCTCCGTCTCTCTCATTTTAATAAAAGCATTTAACGCTTTATCAGTCACTTTACGGACGGAATCCCAAATGATCTGCTCATCCTCCGGCGCTTTGTGTATAGTAAAAATATCAGAATACCTTGAAACGGTTCCTACCGAAATATCGTCTCGCAATTTATAACGCTGTGCCAGTTCCCGCAGCGCATTCACATAACCCGCCGCCAGAGAATGATTCACCAATACCTGCGCATCCGTATCTTCCATTGTTTCAATGGAAGCATAAACATCAACTTTTCCTCTGGAAATTTTGCTTTGCAGATATGTTTTTAATTTTTCATCCAAAAAGCCATAACCGCGGGTAATTCTTGAAGAATACTCAAAATATCGATGATTAACCGATTTAATTTCAATGATAACATCCCGTCCGTTAATCACTTCTTCACATCTTCCAAAGCCTGTCATGCTTTTAATCACGCAGTATCATCTCAATTCATCATAAAATTATCTTACGGAACCTATGTTATTTGAACAAAGAGCATTATTATAATTAATAATATCAGTTTCCTATAGTAATTGTCAACTACAGCAAAACAATTCAGCCCCTAAATTGGGGCTGAATTGATAAACCGAACAATATTTAGACTGGATGAACCATTTTTTCAGCATCGGCGTGTTTGCCGTCAATACCATACTTCTTCTCTGCACGTTTCTTAAAGAAGTCCGTAGCGACCTTGGGAAACTGAGCGTAGGAAAGCACGTCTTCTTCTTGCTCCGTCCACTCGGCGCACTCTTTACGAAGCGATTCAAGTTCAGGTTTCAGAAGATCCGCCGGACGGCAGGTAATCCTTGGTGTGTCGCCAATAATTTTTTTCGCAAATTCATCATCAATCGGCAAAGGGGTTGAACCGTATTTCCCGGCAACCAGATCTTTGAACTCATTTGTACACATTTTGTACCGTTCGCCGGTAATGATATTGTAAACAGCCTGTGTACCAACAATTTGCGATGTGGGAGTTACAAGCGGCGGATAACCTGAATCCTTGCGTACACGCGGCACTTCCTGCAAAACATCTTCCAATTTGTCAGCCTTTCCAGCCTGTTTCAGCTGTGAAAGCAGGTTCGAAAGCATTCCGCCCGGTACCTGATAAATTAAAGCCTTTGTGTTTGTCGCAAGCATGCTTGGGTCAAGCAAACCGCTTTTGATATACTTTGCTCGCAATGTCATAAAATATTCTCTGATCTCATTTAGAAGAACCAAATCAAGGCCTGTATCGTATTCAGTCCCCATCAGTGCTGCCACCATAGACTCCGTCGGAGTATGGGAAGTTCCAAGCGCCAAAGGAGACATGGCGGTGTCGATCATATCGACGCCAGCCTCAACGGCTTTTAGTTCGCACATGGATGCCAACCCGGATGTATAATGCGTATGCAGCTGAACCGGGATTTTGACCGCAGATTTAATTGCTTTTACAAGGTCGTAGGTTTCATAAGGCGTTAATAGCGCGGCCATGTCTTTAATACAGATGGAATCTGCCCCCGTATCCTCAATTCTCTTTGCATAATCAATATAATATTCGTGCGTGAAAATCGGGCCGGTTGTGTAGGAAATAGCAACCTGGGCATGCGCGCCCTCTTTTTTTGCGGCTTTTATAGCAACATTAAGATTTTTAATGTCGTTCAGAGCATCGAAAATTCGGATAATGTCAATGCCATTTGCAACGGAACGCTGAACAAAGTATTCCAGCACATCATCTGCATAATGGCGGTAACCCAGCATATTCTGTCCCCTGAAGAGCATTTGAAGCTTTGTGTTGGGGCAATTTTTGCGAAGGACTCTTAATCTTTCCCACGGATCCTCGTTTAAAAAACGGAGACAGGCGTCGAAAGTTGCGCCGCCCCAGCACTCCAGGGAATAATACCCCACCTGATCGAGCTTGCCAAGGATCGGCAGCATGTCTTCAATCGGCATTCTGGTGGCGATCAGAGATTGGTGCGCATCACGCAGAACAGTTTCGGTAATTTCAATTTTTTTAGCCATAATTTTTTACCCCCTTACTGGAGGGAAACAAGAGGAGTGCCGGAATCAACGCTATCCCCTTTGTTTACATGAATTGCTGCAACAACAGCGTCGTGCGGTGCCATAATTTCATTCTCCATTTTCATAGCCTCTAAAACGACTAAAACATCACTCTTTTTAATGCTTTGACCCAGCTTGACATTCACAGATACGATGGTGCCCGGCATTGGGCAGGATATCAATTCTGCATCTGACGGTACTGCTGCTTTGGGAGCTGGTGCGGCAGCAGCCGGCGCAGGAGCGGCCGGAATGTTGGCAGGTGCTGCCTTTACTGAAGGCGCTGCCGGAACGGCGGCAGCTGAACCGCTTACTTCCTCAACCTGAACATCATAGGCAGTGCCGTTAACGGTTATCTTAAGGTTTTTCATGTATTTGACCTCCTAAATATTAGAAATTTATTAGTAGTACTTACTATATTTAAATGTTACTATGTTTTTTCGGAAGACCGGAAACTCTTTTCCCGGATATCATTTGAAGAATTGCAATAATTCGGACTCTTGTATCTACCGGATTAATGATGTCTTCAATAAATCCATTGGCGGCAGCGGCAAACGGAGATGCTTCCGTCACCTTGTATTCTTCAATCAGATTTTTGCGATCCTCAACAGGGTTGGCAGAACCCGTCAGACGATCACTCCAGAGGAACACGGCCGCGGTTTCCGGGGCAAGAGGAGAAACAACCGCATTCGGCCACGAAATGGTATAATCAGCATTTGCGCCGCGTCCTGCTGTTGCAATGTAAACCGATCCGTAAGCTGCCCCTGTTATCACAGTGATCTTTCCGGTAGTCGCTTCCGAATAACAACCGGACAGTTTAGAAGCCTCGCGCAGCGAAACAAATCTTTCAGCATTTACGAATGTAACGACAGGAAGTGAGTAGGAATCGCAAAATCTTATAAAACGTGCCGCTTTCGTACAGGAATCCGCATCTAGCACACCGTTTAATGAAACAATGCCTGCGGTAGTACCGTCAATTTCTGATAATCCAGTTATAGCGGATTTGCCAAACATTTTGCCAAATTCCAAAAAACTGTCCTCATCACACACTGCCGCAAGAATTGATTTAATGTCGGACTCATCTGTCAATGCAGCCGTATCATTCGAACCCTGAATATCCAAAACCGGAACACCCGAAAGATTGTTAGACGGAAGGAGTGTAATCAGCTTGCGCACAGAATCAATCGCAGCCTGTTCATCCTTAGCTACAATATGGCAGACTCCAAGTTCCGCAGCCTCGGCAGCAGAGCCATGTTCCCCATTTGTATCAATCGTAAGCTCCGCTTTGTCCGACATGACAATAATATCGCCACTCGCGGCAATCATTGCAGAAGCGCCGATACACGGGCCAAGGATCAGTGAAATTTGCGGCACAACACCTGACAGGTTGTTGGCTTTTAACAAAATTTCACCATAAGCAGCGAGCATATCGCTGCCTTCTTTCAGCCGACCGCCGATAGAATCATATATTCCGACAATTGGAATCCCTGTTGTAATAGCCAGGTTATACAGCTTTTTGATTTTTGCGGCCTGTGCACTTGACATGGCACCGCCTTCAATATCACTGTTCTGAGCAAATGCGTATGCAGAACATCCCTCGATTGTACCATAGCCCGCAACAGCTTCCGTATAATTTTCGCCGGATTTAGCAAAGCAATCAATCTCATTAAAACTGCCTACATCAAATAAAGCATTGATCCGTTGATAGCCTGCTGTGTTTTTCGCCGCATCGCGGGCACTTCGCAACAGCTCCGCGTTATCGACCTTATTCATTTTAATTCCTCCATTTATAGTAAATTTGCATGTTAAAAAATTTACAAAAATCAGTTTTATTATAATATATTACAAACAAATTAGCAAGTATCTCATTCAAGTTTTATTTAATTTTTACATATTTTTACAAAATTTGAAAGTGGGCTGATTAATTTATCGTTTTCCTGAATAAAACCGCACTCATAAAGAAATGGCCTCAGTCCGTCAACCTGCGATTCGATTTTGTATGCTCCAATCGTTGCGCCATAGGAGGCTGCAGCTCTCATCATGCTGTCGGCACACATACGGCCATGGGCATCTAATACAGCTAAGTCGCTGCACCCAAATACTTTCATTTTCAGCATTCGAACAACTGATGACCGTATATCTACAACAACGTAGCCCAATTCTTTTTCTTCCACACTCATGATAAGAACTTGTGCATTATTTTCTGCGGCGTGAACTGTCCGTATGATTTGGTCGGCTCTGCTCCTGTCTTTTAAAGTCAGAATGGTTATCATCAAGTTCGCCCCCCAGTTCTTCATACTGCTTGTCCGCTTTTGCACCTGCAGTAAGTTTTTTAACTTCTTCGGAAGTAAGCAAACGCCATGCTCCTGGCTGAAGCATTCCAAGCTTCAGCTGCCCGATTGCGACACGTTTTAATCTTGCGACCTCAAGGCCAAGCTGTTCACACATTTTTCTAATCTGACGGTTTCGGCCCTCATAAAGTACAATTTCCAGCACCACGCGCCCCGCTTCCTGAGAAATTACATTGACTCTGGCAGGTGCGGTTTTCCTGCCTTCAATCACAATTCCTACCGCTATCTGCGTCAATTGGTCCTCTGAAATCGAAGGACGTATTGTCACTCGATACGTTTTGGGAATGTGCAGTGAAGGGTGCGTCATCGCGTTGGCAAATTCACCGTCGTTTGTCAACAGCAGCAGTCCCTCAGACTCCCTGTCCAAACGACCTACCGGATAAATGCGCTCCGGCACATCTTTTACGAGTTCAGCCACGCATTTTCGATCCATTTCATCACTCATTGTTGTGATGAAACCACGTGGCTTATGAAGCATAATATAAATTTCCTTAACATGAGTATCAAGTGGCTTACCCTTTACGGTGACTTTATCCTTCTTTGGATCGACTTTATCACCAATTTTAGCAGTTACGCCATTCACTTTGATTTCTCCGGCGGAGATCATTTCTTCCGCCTTTCTTCTTGAAGCAACCCCGCAGTCCGCAAGCATTTTTTGCAGCCTAACATCTTGTGCCATAATTTAATTCATCCTTTATGTTTAATTTATATAAATAGATCTTTTATCCAATCTAAAAATATGTAAAATATGTTTTTGGGTATTTCCATTTTGAGAACCGGCTCGGCCGCAACGATATCAGTTGTAGCCAGTGTTTCAGCATTCAGTGTGTATCTCACGTGTCCGAGCGTCTGTCCTTCCTGCACGGGCGCATAAATAAAAGCCGGAAGTTCAACGGTTCTTTTTATGTTCGAGATTTCATCAGCATTTACAACAATATCATTGCCGGAACTGCCGCGCACCATAACATGATTTGATATCCCGCCGACAGCCGGAATCTGTACGCCAAAAGATGAATCATCTATTTTGTAGTTGGCTAATTTTGTGAAACCATAGTTCAGCATCTTCTGATGATCGTTCCAGTCATCCGGTGCGTCCAGCGTAACAGCAATTAAGCGGATTCCGTTTCGCTCCGCCGAAGAGACCAAACATCTTCCGGATTTCTTTGTAAAACCCGTTTTCACCCCAATACAGCCGTCATACATGCTTAGCAATTTATTGTGATTTGTAAAACGGATTGTTTGGCTTGGATTCACATATTGTACTGCCATTGCTTTTTGACACGCTATCTCCGCAAAGTCAGGATTCTGCATCGCTGCCACGGCTAATATGGCTAAATCGTTGGCGGTGGTGTAATGTTCATCATCGTCAAGTCCGGAAGGCGTGACAAAATGTGTATCTGTCATGTTTAATTCCTTTGCCCGTTTATTCATTAAATCGGCAAAGGCCTTTGAAGATCCGCTGATCGCAATGGCTGCTGAATTGGCTGCGTCATTTCCTGATACAACCAGCATGCCCTCTGCCAAAGATTTCAAACTAAGCTTATTTCCCGGCTTTAGACCCATGGAGGAGCCCTCCACACGAACCATATTATCTGTTATTGTAACAATTTTATTATTAACTGCGGCGGCTTCCAGCGTAATCAAAGCAGTCATAATTTTCGTTGTACTTGCCATAGACCTTTTATCATTCTGATTTTTTGCGTATAAAATTTGTGCATTGTCAGCATTCATTAAAACTGCTGACTTTGCAGAAATCTGAGGCTGCACGTCTGCCGAAGCAAAAATTGGGATCTGAATGGGAAAAAATAAAAGTAAAGATAAAAATACTATTGTCTTTTTTAACAAAACAACCACCTGCCTATAAAATTATATGCAGGCGGTTGCTTTAATATTGAAAAATTATATTAGCGGATCATCCAACTTTACGTCTTTAGTCTGCGAAACATCTTCCTCATTTTTGTTCTCAGCATTTTTTGATTTTTTGCCCTCACCTTTTTTTGAGTTAAAAAGGCTGCTGATTTTATCAACGACATCCGGAAACATACCGATTACTCTGTCCGCAGCATTGTTATAAGGATCAATTTGCAACATTTTCACCGTGCCGTTACAAATCGTAATAAATGCAACCGGATTAATGGAAACGCCAGCTCCCGTACCGCCGCCAAAGAAATTTTTATCCGTCTGCGTCTTACTCGGAAAATCGGATCCGCCGGAAGCAAAGCCGTAGCTGATTTTAGAAATCGGAATAATGATTGAGCCGTCCGGTGAAGTAATAGGATCGCCGACAATGGAATTAATATCAACCATTTGTTTAATTTTTTCCAATGTTGTATTCATCATGCCTTCAATAGGATGATCACTCATTTCTGATGCACCGCCTTATCTGTAGTTTTTGTAATTTTTGTTGGGTTTATTTTTGCTTTCATCAGCACCTTCAAAAATTTTAAAAGTGCAGGCAGCATTGAGGAGAGAATGAAAAGTAGCTTAATTTTCACTTTGCAAGTGAACAAAATTCTGCTCTCTTTTTCGTTGAAATCAGGAACAATATGAATATGATAATCTTTACATTTCACATTATTGACAAACAGTCCCATAGCCGTATAAACGACGGAACAGGTATATCCATAACAAATGGCCGCCTGAGCAGCGTCTTCATCCGCAACAGAAATATCAACAGAAATATTGTGAATGACGATATGGGAAAAAATTTTTTTGGCCGCTCCAGTTGCAATGGAAGCAAACTCACTGATGATGTTCAAAAAGCCGGATAAACCCTTTTGCCTTATTATGTCCTTAATTTTTGAATATGCATCATTTTTTTCTTCTGATTTTTCCTCACCAGTTTTTTCCATTTTCTCAGCCGCCTGTGGCTGAGACGGAATTTTGTAGCTGATAAACAAATAGCTTACCTTTGCGGAAAACTCATTTTCAAAACGGGCGTAAACTGAAATGGGACAGAGCAGAAGAGCAAAAATGAACAGGATAATACCTAAAATAATCATCAAAGCAATCATAAAGCCTCCTGCAGTTATTCCTTCTATCCGGCTGAAACATCCACCATGTCATTCGTTTCATTTTCAGTCTGCTGCGATTTTTCAAGAGGCGGAAGCTCACTGAGTGATGAAATATTCAGACACCGCAAAAAATTTGGTGTTGTACCATACAGCAGCGGCCTGCCGGGCAGTTCCAATCGACCACGCTCCTCAATCAGACCCTTTACCGCCAGGCTTCCCAGCACTCCGGAACAGTCCACACCGCGAATCTGTTCAACAAAAGCTTTCGTTACCGGCTGGTTATAAGCGATAATAGCAAGCACCTCCATGCCGGCTTGTGACAAAGGGGTGTTGCGGCGCATATCCAGAATTTGACGAACATATTCCGCATATCGGGGATTGGAACACATTTGATAGTGATCCTCAAGCTTCACAATATGAACTCCGGTGTCTTCGCGATTGGACTCATCCATTAAATTTTGAAGCATTTTGGCGACGGTGGACTTGTCCAAATCCAGAACATCGGCTATTCTGTCGATTGAAACCGGATCTCCGCTTGAAAAAAGAATTGCTTCTATTGCTCCCTGAAATTTTTTAATTTCCAATTTCTCACACCGCCATTTATCAATTTTACCATTGCGCTGCAGTTTCCGCCTTCTATGCGTACCCTCTTCCCTTTGACAAGTTCAAGGACCGCTAAAAAGGTTGCAACCAAATCGGATTTATTCTGCCTTTTCTTAAACAGCTCCTCATATTTGATTCCGTCTGTCTGCCAAAGACGGCGGAGTACATAAATAATTTGAGAAGAAACCGTAACAACCTTGCGGGTAACAATACCGGAGAACGCTTCAACCGGCGGCGGAATCAGGCGCTTGCCCCGTCCGACCGCATTATGATAAGCATTAAAAAGTTCTAAAGGCGTGTGATTGCGCTGATAGGTTTGATCATACTGAATTTCAGCCGGCTCACGCACAAAAGCATTAAAATTGAAGTGAGCGGACATAATCTGCGCGATGCGTTTGCATTCCTGATATTCCAGAAGCTGACCGCTCAATTCACGCTGGAGCTCGTCCGCCTCATCGTGTTTTGGGAGCAGATAAACTGTTTTAATGTAAACCAGCCGCGCAGCCATTTCCAAAAAATCACTCGCAACGTCCATGTCCTGTGCTTTCATTGCCCGAATATGTTCCGTGTACTGGTCAAGGAGTTCAGCAATCTGAATTTCACAGATATTGAGTTTATTCTTTGCAATCAGATAAAGCAGAAGATCAAGCGGCCCTTCAAATGCAGGCAGCTTATAGGATAGTTTTTCCATAATACCCCACTTTTATAACAGGCCGAACAATTTAAATGGAAGTTCAGCCAGCCAAAGTACGCCGTTAAGGCAGACTTGCTGCAAAAAAGCAAGAGGAACACGAAGCAGACCACTGAACAAAACAACAAATACAACCATAATGATAATGTTCTGGTACCTGTAATAATTATACAGTGCTTTATTGGATAAAAAAGCGCCCAGAATTTTGGAGCCGTCCAAAGGTGGCAGCGGAATCATATTGAATACTGCCAACGCGACGTTAATTGTAATATAAGCAATAAAAAAGGTCTGGATAAATTCAGGAACATCGGCTTTGAGCGCTATCCATAGTCCCTGATAGATCAACGCACCGACGAGCGAAGCAAGCAAATTGGAAACAGGCCCCGCCAGTGCAGTAATTGCCATGTCACGTTTCGGATTTTTAAAGTATCTTGAGTCAACCGGTACCGGTTTTGCCCACCCAAAACCGAACAAAAGAAGAAAAAGTGAACCGACCGGATCAATGCTGGCAAGCGGATTCAAGGTCATACGTCCACTGTATTTTGCGGTATTGTCACCAAGTTTATATGCAACCCAGCCATGTGCGCACTCATGAAGCGGAAGAATGCAGAAAATGATGAACAACGTGGCCAATATTTGCGAAAATGCAGAAGCCATATCAAATGGCTGTCCTGAAAAGACATCACTTATCATATTAAATAACATATAATATTCTCCTTTATGAGATAATATTATAATACTTCTTAGAGTAAAAAACAAGCAAGGCACTAAAATCGAAAGAAGAATTGAAGGATTTAATTTTTTTATCACAATATAACGAAAAAAGGCTTGCATTTGCGTTGATTATCTGATAGAATACCAATGTTGTGATTCTATAAAGTCCTTTTAAAGGAGGTGCAGACACATGGCAAAATGTGATGTTTGTGGCAAGGATATGTCTTTCGGTATTAGGGTTTCCCATTCGCACAGGCGTTCGAATAGAACTTGGAAGCCCAATATTAAACGTGTTAAGGCAGTTGTTAACGGTACTTCTAAGCGTATTTACGCCTGCACCCGTTGCTTGCGTTCCGGCAAGGTAACCCGAGCCGTCTGATCAAAACAAAACATTAAGTTTAGAGGAGCCGTGATTGGCTCCTTTTTTCTGTATATAAAGTATGTTAAAAAGTTGCAGTGCCATGGTATTTAATATCATAGCACTGCAGCTTTTTGTTATGCTCTGTGGTTGATTGTTATTCTCTTCTCTGTCCCGTTTTTAATTCTTTCAATGTTTGTCCTGTGCTTATAGATCAGGACAAAACCCATACAAAATGAAATAGCCGTCGTGATCCACACATAAGAAAGGGGAACCGGAACGGCAGTCGATTGAATACCACGGTAATCAATGAAATAGGTAATCAAAAAAGTTGCAATCGGAAAAGTTGCCGCGCCACAGATAGAAGACAGCGAAACAATTTTCGTAATTAAAAACAGGACCAAAAACACCGCAATGACAATAATAAAAACACGCCAGTCAATCAGCGCAATCATAGCGGCACTGGTTAACACACCCTTACCGCCTTTAAAATTAAAATAAGCGGGATAAATATGACCAAAAACGCAGGCAACTCCAGCAATATAAGCGCCGTATTGCGTTACAACATGTTCATTGAAAATAAGCGGTGCCGCAGCAGCGCTGCAGATATATTGAAAAACCGCCCTGCCGATCATTACGGAAACTGCACCCTTGGCAAAATCAAAAATAAAAGTAAAAATCGCAGCTTTTGTTCCCACCGAACGCAGTACGTTTGTTGCACCTGCATTTCCGCTGCCCAATGTACGGATATCCACATTATGATCGAATACTTTTGTAAAAATAATAGAAAAGCTAATACTCCCTAAAAGGTATGAAACAAGTGCAACTAAAACCGATGGCAGTGCAAAAACCTTGAAATAACTGAACATCAGTAATTCCTCCTTACTTATCTCCTCGCTCACGCACAATAAACCGAATCGGAGTACCTTCGAGTCCAAAGGTTTCACGAATTCTATTTTCAAGATACCTTTGGTAAGAAAAATGGAACAGCTTTGCAGAATTTACAAAGCATACAAAGGTAGGCGGCTTGACCGTCGCCTGCGTCATGTAAAAGATTTTCAACCTCCTCCCCTTGTCGGTCGGTGGCTGAACCCTTGCCACGGCCTGCGCTAAGACATCGTTAAGCATACCTGTAGCAATACGCATGGAATTTGAGTTTGCTACGTGCTTAATCAGATCAAAAAGGCGGTCCAGCCTCTGACCTGTTTTCGCTGAAATAAATATCATGGGAGCATATGACATAAAAGAAAAATCATCCTCGAGTTTTCTTCGGTATTCAATCATAGTGTGGTCGTCTTTTTCTATGATATCCCATTTGTTGACCACTATTACGCAGCCTTTTCCAGCCTCATGCGCCAGCCCGGCAACTTTGGAATCCTGATCGGTGAAACCGACAGCCGCGTCAATCATAATGACACAGACATCTGCTCTTTCTATAGCCATTTGAGCTCGGATAACGCTGTATCTTTCGATTGTATCTTCAACTTTACTTTTTCTGCGCAGTCCGGCAGTATCAATCAGCGTAAAACGCCCATATTTATTTTCAATCGTTGTGTCGATCGCATCCCGCGTTGTCCCGGCAATATCGGAGACAATACATCTTTCCTCCCCGGAAATCTTGTTTACGAGGGAAGATTTTCCAACATTCGGTTTACCGATAATGGCAACCTTAATAAGTTCACTGTCGAATTCGTCGCTTTCTTCCGCCGGAAGGCGCTCCACAATCAGGTCGAGCAAATCACCCGTACCATGGCCGTGAACAGAAGAAACCGGCACAGGATCCCCAAGCCCCAAATTGTAAAATTCATAGAATTCCGGAGGCGGACTTCCGATCATATCACATTTGTTGACACACAGGATGATGGGCCTGCCGCTCCTCAGCAGCATAGCCGCTATGTCGGCGTCTGTTGCCACAACACCGGTACGAATATCTGAAACAAGCACGATCACATCCGCCGCGTCAATCGCAAGCTGCGCCTGCATCCTCATCTGGGACAAAATCACATCGTGTGAATCGGGTTCAATGCCGCCTGTATCAACAATGGAAAATTTGCGGTTTCTCCACTCACACTCGCCATATATTCTGTCTCTGGTAACTCCCGGCGTATCATCTACTATAGAGAGACGCTCCCCGATCAATTTATTAAAAAGTGTCGATTTCCCGACATTTGGTCTGCCTACAATCGCAACCACAGGTTTAGACAATTACATCACTCCCTAATACTGTATTTAAAAGCTCATACCCGTCATTCGGAGATACTGCAACTTTCACATTTAAAGCTTTGCTTAAACCCGCAAGCGAAGTATCATCTAAAAAAATATCTCCTTCTCGGCGAAGCATTACGGCGGGTACAATCAACTCATCGCCCAAATCTCTGCCGCTTAGCTGCTGTATGATATCAGTGCCGGTTATCAGCCCTGTAACATTTATGGTATTCCCAAAATAATTATTAATAATTGGAATAACATTACACGTTAGATTATTGCATTTTATTCTTAATTCGTCAAGTAAAGAGTTAAGAAATTTATATACACTGGTACCTGTAACAACCGTAACGTGACGGACTTTGGCAGGAGAACGAAAATCTTCCAGCGCACTCTCAAATTCCTGCTTTAAATTCGCCATCAGCCCCACACCGTTTTCCAACTGGTCGAAATCGCCGTAAAACTCGGCGGGCGGCACAGGGCGCCCCGCTTTTAGATAAAATTCGTCCGCGGCATAACAAATTCTCTCACCAAATTCAGTCAAAAATCGGTCACCGAATTCCTCAAGAATTTGAACCGCATTCTCAGCGGAAGTTTTGTCAAACGATTCAAGAGGGAATAATCCTTCTCTGAACCGGGTCAGTCCGACCGGTACGGCCGCAATGCTTTGCACCGCCGGATATAGTTTGCCCAAATCTGTCAAGCTGCGCTTCAATTCCTCCCCGTCGTTGATCCCTTTGCAAACAACAAGCTGGGTATTTATTTTGATGCCGGCAGCCGCAAGCCTGTACAAAATCTTAAGTGATTCTCCTGCAAAGCGGTTTCCCATCATTTTAACCCGGAGTTCCGGATTGGTGGTATGAACGGAAATATTAACGGGGCTGATATGCATTTTAATAATCCGGTCGACATCATGCTCACTCATATTGGTTAACGTAATATAGTTTCCAAATAAAAAGGACAGCCTTGAATCATCATCTTTGAAGTAAAGGGTGCCGCGCATACCTTTGGGCAACTGGTCAATAAAACAAAAAATACATTTGTTGCGGCAGGAGTGCTGCTCATCCATTAGATAAGTTTCAAAGTCCAAACCGATTGATTCATATTCCCCTTTTCTGATATTGACTGTACGTGGATTTTGATTATGGTCGGCTAATATAATGGATAAGCTCTTGCTGGTTTCATAAAAGCGGTAGTCAAGAACATCGTCAATTTGATTACCGTTTATAGCAACAAGCGTCTCCCCCGGCAAAATTTTCGTTTTTTCGGCGGGGCTGTCCTTATCAACCGATAGAATCTTAACAGACATGATAACTCCTTTGTTCCACAAAGATTTCATAAAAAAATAAGAGAAGGATCGCTCCTTCTCTACATTTCTGGAAAATCAAACAAAGCTTATGCTTCCTTTTTGATTACTTCCCTGCCGTTGTAGTAACCACAACTGCCGCAAACTCTATGTGGAGTCTTGAACTCACCACATTTAGGGCATTTCACTAGAGCAGGAGCACTCATCTTCCAAACATTTGAACGTCTTTTATTCTGTCTTGCACTTGATACTTTTCTCTTTGGTACCGCCATCTTCAGCACCTCCTTATAAAACTCAGACTAATCTATTAGTTTTTTAAGAGCCTCCAAGCGAGGATCAATCTGATGAAAATCACAATTACATGTTCCATCATTCAAATTTTGCCCACAAGAAGGACACAAGCCTTTGCAGTCATTGCTACACAAATACTTTGACGGAAGCTCAAGCAGGATATCCGCTCGAATCAACTCGTCCAAATCCAATTTATAATTGGGGACCTGAACATAACTGACATCATCTTCATTTTCCAAAGACAATACCAAAATATGCGAAAAAGTGTAATGGTAGCATTTGTCGATTTGCTTCATGCACCGGTCGCACGGGATGGAAAATCCAAACGAAGCCTCAGCATCAAGCTGCGCAAACCCATCCTGACCTTTTACAGTTCCCCGAACCGTCACAGGCGAAACAAACGGACGAAAACCAATGATATCTGTAGACGATAAATCCAACAGGTAATCAAAGGAACAGCTTTCACTGCTGTCGGAAAATACCTTTTTTAAATCGAGAAGCATAATTACACCTCAGCGCTACATTAGCTTATTATATAGATTTATACATGATTTGTCAATAGAAAATTACAATATATATTAATAATCATAAAGAAGCTGCCGAAGACAACATGCCTGCGGCAGCATATGAAATAAAGGATTTTTTCTTAGATCTGGACGGAAAACGAACTGATTTCTTCCGGCAGTTCGTCTTTATTCACCGAAACAAGAAGTGATATCTTCGTATCGGCCAATGAGGAAAGCGCATTCATTTTTTCAGTAAACTGTACGAGGGCCTTCATATCATGCCCGATTATCTTTAGTGTGGAATCAACAAAAATATCCGTCACGTCATAGTTGCCTGCACAAATACCGCTGATAAAGCCGCAAAGTGCATCCGAACCTTGAATACCGTATGCATCACTGTCTATCAGTCTTGCCTGATGAGATACATCATAGGTTAGTTTCAGACCTTTTTCAATTACTACAACATTGCCGTTCGATTTCTCAACTGCTTCATTCGCACTTTCGATCAATTTTTTTGTTTTTCCTGAACCTTTTTTGCCTACGATAAGAGTAATCATGAAAAACTCCCCCTATATTTATATTATTTCCGCAAAAGCGGAGAAAACTCCTATATCTTTTAGTCCTTTAATCTTGCCTCCAAAGCACCTTTTTCAGATTCGTAACCCGGTTTGCCCAGAAGAGCAAACATATTCTTCTTATAGCTTTCAACCCCCGGCTGGTTAAAGGGATTAACACCCAAAAGGCTGCCGGAAATTGCACAGGCTTTTTCAAAGAAATAAATGATGTAGCCAAGGGTTTCCTCAGAAAAATCCGGTGCACGGAGTACGACGCTCGGAACGCCTCCGTCCATATGCGCCAAAACAGTACCTTCAAAGGCCTTCTCATTGATATAAGCCATGCTTTTACCCTGTAAAAAATTTAATCCGTCAACATTTTCCGGATCGGTTTCAATAAACAAGTCTTTTTTTGTTTTATCAAATAAGACAACTGTCTCAAATAAGGAGCGTCTGCCATCCTGAATGTATTGACCCATAGAATGCAAATCGGTTGAAAAAATAACGGATGCCGGGAAAAGTCCTTTATTGTCTTTGCCTTCGCTCTCGCCAAAAAGCTGCTTCCACCATTCACACATCATTGTGTAGCAAGGATCATAGCTGACAAGGATTTCGATTTCTTTTCCTTTGCGATATAAAATATTGCGTACAGCCACATATTGGTAGCAGGCATTGGAGGCCAAATCCGGATTGTTCAATTCCTTTTGCGCTTTTGCCGCGCCGGACATGAGTGCGTCAATATCCGCGCCGCTGACGGCGATTGGTAGAAGACCCACTGCCGTTAGCACAGAATATCTGCCCCCGACATCATCAGGAATTACAAAGGTTTCATAACCCTCTTTCGTGGCAAGCTGCTTCAAGGTGCCGCGTGCCTTGTCGGTAGTACAATAAATTCTCTTACGTGCTTCTTCTTTGCCGTACTTTTCTTCCAGAAATTTCCGAAACACTCTAAAAGCAATTGCAGGTTCGGTTGTAGTGCCGGATTTCGAAATCATATTGATGGAAACGTCCCTGCCCTCACAGATTTCAAGAAGTTCGCTCAGAGCAGATGAACTGATGCTGTTGCCTGTAAAATAGATATCCGGTGTGTCTTTCTTCAGCGAATTATAATTTTGGGATTTTAAAAACTCGATTGCCGCGCGTGCACCAAGATAGGAACCGCCGATACCAATTACGATAAACACCTCGGTATCCGACTTAATCTTTTCCGCAGCCGCTTTAATGCGAGAAAATTCCTCTTTGTCGTAATCCGTAGGAAGATTGACCCATCCTATAAAATCACTGCCTGCACAATTTCCTGAATGGAGTGCATCGTGAGCCTGTTGAATCTGGGGAGCTATTGCTGTGTATTCATTTTGTCCGATGAAACTCGAAAGATGTTTTAATTCCAGTCTGATAGACATAATCGTTTCCTCCTAAATGATACCTTCAATATTAATTATATTACAATATATTGATTGTATTTGCAAGGCGGAGTACTATATTTTATAATTTCTTCACATTTTTTATTCAAAGCATTTTAAGAAGATATTTTGCCAACAGCCTAAAAGCGGATGCAAATGTAATCTGGGCAACGGCATTTTTGGTAGAGATATTGTATTCCTTAACAACTTCATTTCCAAGTTTGCAGGTGATTTTGCCTACAATCTGTCCTTTTTTCACCGGTGCTGTAATATCCTGATTGAAAGCGACACTATACTTTACTTCATTCGCTTTTCCTTTTGGCACCAGAATACTGCCGTCTGTTTCGGCGGTCGTTTCAACCGTGTCGGTCATACCGTTTGAAACGGGAACTGGTTTTAATGCATCCTGTGGGATTGCAGGAATGGTTACCGACCAGTTTGCAAAGCCGTTGTCAAGCAAAACGGATGCAGCTGAAAAACGATCTTTCGTGTTGGCAGCACCCAATACCACCGCAATCAGCTTCACATTGTCACGCTCTGCGGTCGCAGTAATACAACTCCCTGCTTTTCCGGTCGTACCGGTTTTCAGGCCGGTTATCCCCTTGTAGCTCTTGAGAAGTTTGTTTGTATTGACAAGCTGCGTTTTTCCATCGCGGATATTTTCCATCCACGTTTTCGAATAATCAAATATTTTTGTATGTTTGATCAGTTCACGGGACATCAGCGCAACATCATACGCGGAAGTAACATGCCCGTCTTCATCAAGGCCGTTGCAGTTTTTAAAAACAGTATCCTTCATGCCCAGAATTTTTGCTTTTTGATTCATTTGCTGCAAAAATTCATCCTCACTGCCAGAAACATACTCGGCAAGTGCCACCGCCGCGTCATTCGCACTGGCTATTACCGTAGCTTTCAGCATGTCGTCCACCGTCATGATTTCCCCGGGCTTCAGCCATATGTCGGACCCGCCCATTGACGCTGCGTGCTCGCTTGTGGATACCGTATCGGTGAGTTTAATCTTACCCGTGTCAAGCGCCTCCATGACAAGAAGCAATGTCATAACCTTTGTAATGGACGCGCACGGGCGCTTTTCATGTGAATCCTTTTCGTAGAGTACCTTTCCGGTTTGCGATTCCATCAGTACGGCTGACGGAGCTTTCACCTCCGTGTCGGCCAGTGCAGCCGCTTTCACCGGCAAAACTGAAACAAGCATTGAAATCACAAGGAAGCATGCCGACAATTTTTTGAACTTCATTTCCAGCACCTCCAATTTATTAGTAATTCTTATGCCAAATAATGAGGTTCTATCCATAAAAAAGAGGCTGAACCCAAATTCAGCCCCAAATAGATCATTGTCTGACAGGAATTCCTTTTCCAGTAAGATATGCTTTCAAATCAGGAATCGTAATTTCGCCGAAATGGAAGAGTGACGCCGCAAGAACCGCGTCCGCTTTTCCTTCGGTAAAGGCATCATAGAAATGTTCCATATTTCCGGCACCCCCCGAAGCAATCACCGGAACATTGACACTTTGTGAGATCGCCGCAGTTAGTTCAAGATCATAACCGCTTTTAACACCGTCACAGTCCATGCTGGTAAGAAGGATTTCGCCCGCGCCGAGCCGAACCGCTTCCTTTGCCCATTCGACAGCATCTTTTCCAGTATCAATACGGCCGCCGTTCATATAAACCGTCCAGCCGCCAGTTGCCCTGCGCTTTGCGTCAATTGCACATACGACACACTGGCTTCCGAATTTTTCAGCAGCTTCACTGATAATGGCAGGATGATTCAGCGCAGCGGAATTTACAGAAACCTTGTCTGCTCCCGCTCTCAAAAGAGCTGTAAAGTCTTCGACTGTTCTTATCCCACCTCCGACTGTAAAAGGAATAAAAATTTGACCGGCAACTTTACTTACAATGTTCAGAATAATATCCCTTTTCTGGGATGACGCGGTAATATCCAGCAGCACAAGCTCGTCCGCACCCTGCTTATCATACTCGATTGCGGCTTCAACCGGATCACCAGCATCACGCAAATTTATAAAGGTGGTTCCCTTTACGACTCGGCCGTCGTTGACATCGAGACAGGGAATAATTCGTTTTGCATACATAACCATAACCTCCGCGTGAATATTTAATCAACAAAGGAAATAAAATTTTTCAGCATCTGTAAACCGGTTTTTCCGCTTTTTTCAGGATGAAATTGTGTCGCAAAAAGATTATTCCGCTGAACAGAAGCGTCAATCCTGACACCATAGTTTGTTGTTGAAGAAACGACATCCGGATTTTCTGCTTTCAGATAATAAGAATGAACAAAATAGACATATGGATTTGGTTCTAAATTTTTATATAAGCCATTGTTTTCTTTTATATCAAGCGAATTCCATCCGCTATGCGGTATCTTCAGACCTGTTTCTTCCGGGATTTTTATAATATTTCCTTTTAAAACGCCAAGCCCGCTTACGCCGGGGGTTTCTTCACTTCCTTCAAAAAGGAGCTGCAGCCCAAGACAAATTCCTAAAAAAGGTTTGCCGCTTTCAATAAAATCGAGTACAGGATTTACAAAATCAGAGTTTTTTAAGCAGTTCATTGCGTAGCCAAACGCACCGACACCGGGCAGTACTGCGGCGGAAGCATTTTTCAGTTCATCTTTATCTGCCGTGACGAGTATATCACAACCTATAAAATGGAATGCCTTTACAACGCTTTGCAGGTTTCCGGCACCGTAATCAATCACAGCAATCATAACACATTATCCTTTTCATTAAATATTGGCTCAATTTTATCATTTAACTTTAGAAAAGGCAAATATTTCGCCGGATTTAAATTGACAATGCATCATTAAAAATGTATCATTATTTACAATGCTTTTTATTCGGAGGAAAACCATGGATTATATCTCGCTGACCGGCATAGCGTTGGGCCTTGCAATGGACGCATTTGCAGTAAGCATTACAAATGGAGCAACTATACAAAAAGTGACACCGAAGTTCGCATTCAAATTGTCGTTCAGTTTTGGTCTTTTTCAAGCATTTATGCCTATGCTGGGCTGGACAATCGGAAAAGTGGGAGAAAGCTTTATCAACACCGTGGATCACTGGGTTGCTTTGATCCTCCTTTCCTATCTTGGGATTAGAATGATCGTTGAATCTACTAAGAAAACAGAAGATAAAAGACAAAATCAAAAACAAATCGATATCAGTTTTAAGACGCTGATCGCGCTCTCAGTAGCAACAAGCATTGACGCGTTAGCTACAGGAATTATTTTACCCTCCGCAGTCGGTGCGAAAACAGTAACATTGATGTTTTTATCCGTCGGAATCATTGGTGTTATAACTTTTGTCCTTAGTATAATAGGTGTTTATGTCGGAAAAAAATTTGGAAAGCTGCTTTCGTCAAAGGCGGAATTGTTCGGCGGTGTCGTTCTAACGGGAATTGGGATAAAAATTTTTATTGACCACATGTTTTTTATATGACTTGATATGCAGCGCGCATTGCTTCGATTCGTTTCAGCATCTCATCTTTTAATGTTTGTGGAGACAAAACCATGATTCTGTCTCCATATTGAAGCAGCCATTCAATCAGGCCGTCACTGACATACACAGCTGCCCGCACTGTGAATGCGTTAATATCATGACAGGAAAATTCAATATCACTTCCAAATTTATCAATGATTGTTTCAAGCAGACTGTTGGAACACCTCAGAACAACCCGTTCCTGTTCCCCATTATACATATTAAATGTTCTTTTTAGATAATCGGCGGTATCAAAATACTCCTTATAATCACAGACCTCACTGAACGGGCGTGATTCCATTGTGGATACGCTGATTCGTTTCATTCTGTCTAAGCGGTAGTTGCTGATACTGCTGTATTTTTCGTAATTTCCCACCAGATAATATTTGTCATTTTCCCACAAAAGCGCATATGGGCTGATAATAAACTCTCTGCCTTCATCCAATTGTGCTTTCTGATCAACAATCACGCGATGGTGATAGTAAAATGATATTTTTCTATGCTCGGCTATTGCGCGATTAATCGTGTCAATATTATAATAAATTTCTTCATTATCAAATTTTACGCGCTGTTCCACGTATATTTGTTTGGAAACATTTTCAGCCTGATAACAGCTAATAAGCCCGCAAAGCTTATCTGTTAATTCGGCCGTTTTTTTATTGGTAATAAATGGTGCCGTGAGTACGGCATCCAATAAAAGCCGGACTTCCGGAAGTTCAAAATTCCGTTTGGCTATGAAAAATCCTTGCTTGGGAGAACGGGTATAGAGAATATCGACGCCGAATTTTGTAAGAATGTCAATATCGCGGTAAATTGTTTTTCTTTCAGTCACTATCCCCTCTTTTTCAAGCAGCCTGCATAATTCAACTGCGGAAATGGGATGTTCATCATCAGAATATTTTTTTAGAAGTTTCAGTAACAATAAAAGTTTTATTTTAGAATTGCTATAATTAATCAAAGGATCACCTGCTTAATATTTTATACTATTTTACCATAATATTATATTACATGACATCCGTATTTCAATAAATTAAAGCAAAATCGACCATTAATATTTTTTTCATCAACAAAAGATCCTATTTCACCTGAAAGTAACTTGAAATTTACCGCTAAAATGATATAATATTAACAAAGTAATATTTCGGAGGATTGAAGAATGGCTGTAAGAATCTTAACCGCTCGGGAAGCTGCGGATTTAGTGCCGAATAATATCAATTTTGCAACAAATGGATTTATGGGTGCCTCTTTCGCTGAAGAAATAGCAGTAGAAATTGAAAATCGTTTTTTGGAAACCGGAACACCCAATAATCTTACCCTTTTATTTTGTGCCGCTCAGGGAGACGGAAAAACCAAGGGATTAAATCATTTAGCGCATGAAGGCTTGATCAGCAGGGGAATTGGCGGTCACTGGGGAATGGCTCCAAAGCTCGGGAAACTGGTTTGCGAAAATAAAATTTTAGCATATGATATACCCCAGGGTGTCACCAATCATATGTTTCGTGATACGGCTGCCCACAAACCGGGTACCATCACGCACGTTGGCCTTGGTACATTTATTGACCCGCGCAATTTAGGCGGCAAACTGAATCCATTGACACAGGCAGCCGAAGACCTCGTCAAATTAATCGAAATCGACGGTAAAGAATACCTTTACTATAAAACGCACCCCGTTGATTTTGCAATTCTCGGCGGTACTTACGCTGATGAGAACGGAAATATTTCCATTGAGCGCGAAGGTGTACGTGCGGAGACGCTCGCCGTCGCACAGGCCTGCAAAAATTCCGGCGGTACGGTCATTGTACAGGTTGAGCGAGTAGTAAAAGCAGGGTCACTTGATCCGCAAAAAGTGGAAATCCCAGGTGTATTAGTAGACGCAGTGGTAGTCGTCAGCGATGAGAAATATCATATGCAAAACTTTGGAACGCAATACAATCCCGGATTTTCCGGTGAACATAGAATTGGGTCGTCTGAGTTTAAAGCGGCTCCGCTGAATAACAAGAAGATCATTGCCCGCCGTGCGGCTATGGAGCTAAAAGACGGCAGTATTGTTAACCTTGGAATTGGAATACCGGAATATATTTCTTCCGTTGCTATGGAAGAGGGAATCACCAAAAAATTTACACTGACTGTGGAATCCGGTATATTTGGCGGAAATCCCCAAAGCAGCATTGACTTTGGCGTGAGCTTGAACCCTGATTCCATCATCTCAATGCCCTCGATGTTCGATTTCTATCAGGGCGGCGGACTTGACCAGGCTTTCCTTGGTTTTGCAGAATCAGATAAAGAGGGCAATGTAAATGTTTCCAAATTCGGCGCAAAGCTGCCCGGATGCGGCGGATTTATTGATATTTCACAAAATGCCAAGCAAGTGTTTTTCTGTGGAACATTCACTGCAAACGGCCTGAAAACAGAAGTTAAAAACGGCAAGCTTCATATTCTTCAGGAAGGAAGCGTCAACAAATTCCGTGAAAGCGTTGAGCACATCACGTTCAGCGTAAAAACAGCTATGAAAAGCAATCTTCCTGTTATGTATATCACAGAACGTGCTGTGTTTAAGCTGACACAAGATGGCGTTGTTCTGACTGAAATTGCCCCCGGAATCGATCTGGAAAAAGATGTACTCGCACATATGCCGATGAAGCCAATCATAGCACCCGACTTCAAACTGATGGATGCCCGTATTTTCAAAGACAAGAAAATGGGCCTGAAAAAATAATACTGGATAATTAACATGGCAGCTCTGTTTTCAGAGCTGCCATGTTTTATTCAAAGAAAAGAACTCCGTATACAATTATATACGGAGTTCTGACTTAATTATGAACTTATGCGTTGCGGGCAGCCATTGCTTTCTTAATTTCTTCTGTAAACAAAGGCAAGATTTTCGTTACATCACCAACAATACCATAATCGGCAACTTCGAAAATCGGAGCGGTCTGATCCTTGTTGATTGCAATAATCACATCGGACTCTTCCATACCTGCAAGGTGCTGGATAGCGCCTGAAATACCGCAGGCAATGTAAAGATTCGGGCGAACGGTCTTGCCTGTCTGACCGACTTGTATGTCCTTTTCCACCCATCCGGCGTCAACACAAGCTCTTGATGAACTCACAGTGCCGCCAATTGCATCGGCCAAATCCTTGAGAAGTCCAAAGTTTTCAGGGCAGCCCATTCCGCGTCCGCCTGAAACCAGAATTTTAGCATCCTGAATATCCATTTTATTGGATACTTTTTTAATAATGTCAAGAATCTCAATATTTTGATGCTCTGCACCGATCTCAAGATCATACTTATCGACCGGAACCTCTGCGCCTTCAATCGGTTTGATTTTCTGCATAACACCCGGGCGAACAGTAGCCATCTGAGGACGGTTGTCAGGGCAAAGAATAGTAGCCATAATATTGCCGCCAAATGCTGGACGGGTCATCATAAGGTTCTTTGTTCCATCGGTTGCAACTTCCAACTTTGTGCAGTCGGCAGTCAGACCGGTCTTTACTCTTGCAGATACACGGGGAGCAAGGTCACGGCCGATAGCAGTTGCACCGTAAAGGACAACCGCAGGTTTGTATTTTTCAATCACATGATACATGCTGTGTGCATAAGGCTCTGTTGAATAAATCTCAAGCGCCTTGTTATCAACCATGATTATTTTATCGGCACCATGACGCGCCAGTTCTTTGCAAAGGCCGGATACATTGTAACCAAGCAAAACAGCAGTGACTTCCGTCTCCATATCTTTTGCAAGCTCTTTGGCTTTACCAAGAAGTTCAAAGGAAACACCGGCTATTTTGTTGTCGACCTGCTGTACGAAAATAAATACGCCTTTATATTCTTGTATATCCATTTTGCTCACCACTTTCAACTATATAATGAATTTTTCTTTGAGCTTGTCGAGCATATACTCAGCTGACTCCTGTGGGTCAAGATTAACGAGTTGACCCGCTGCTTTCAAACTCTTTGTAAATGTTTGCCAAACTCTGGTTGGTGAGCCTTTTAAGCCGATTTGAGCGTCATCCACATCAAGATCCGCGCGGGTAAGGGTTTTAACTTCCTTGCTTCTGTATGCATCGAAAATTCCACCCGGAGTCATGTAACGCGGCTGATTCAACTCACTTAAAGCAGTAATCAGACAAGGCATTTTTACCTTAATAATATGATATCTGTCTTCATACTGGCGCTTGACGGTGATATAATCTCCGTCAACCTTAATTTCTTCCGCATAGCTGATGTTCGGAATTCCAAGGTGTTCGGCAATCTGCGGGCCAACCTGTGCAGTATCGCCGTCGATAGCCTGACGTCCTGTGATAATCAGATCATATGGAAGTGTCTTAACCGCTGCTGCAATCGTAGTAGAAGTCGCTAAAGTATCGGCCCCGCCGAAAGCTCTGTCGGTTACCAGAATGGAATCATCCGCACCCATCGCAAGGGCTTCGCGCAAAGCAGCGTCTGCCTGCGGCGGTCCCATGGAAAGAACGGTAACATGCGCGCCAAACTCATCTTTCAAACGAAGAGCCGCTTCAAGACCGGCCTTGTCATCAGGATTAATAATGCTCGGGACGCCTTCTCTGATCAGAGTACCGGTTACAGGATCAAGTTTAACTTCATTAGTATTTGGAACTTGTTTTATGCAAACTACAATATTCAAAAATTGTCACTCCTTTTGGGCATATATCGTTATTTGAGTTCGTTAGCGGAAATAACCATGCGCTGAACTTCACTGGTACCTTCGTAAATCTCGGTAATTTTGGCATCACGCATCATACGCTCAACTGGATATTCTCTCGTGTAACCATAACCGCCATGAAGCTGAACTGCCTTTGTAGTAACTTCCATTGCAACTTCAGCCGCAAACAATTTTGCCATTGCAGCTTCTTCAGAATAAACCTTCTGTGAATCTTTCGCCATTGCTGCGCGATAGACAAGCAGCTGAGCAGCTTTGATCTTTGTGGCCATATCTGCAAGCTGGAACTGTGTGTTCTGGAATTTCGCAATTGGTTTGCCAAACTGCTTTCTTTCTTTTACATACTTAACAGTTTCATCAAATGCGCCCTCAGCAAGACCCAAAGCCTGTGCTGCAATACCAATACGGCCGCCGTCCAGTGTGTTCATGGCAATGCCAAAGCCCTTACCTTCTTTACCAAGCAGGTTTTCCTTTGGTACAATGCAGTTTTCAAAAATAAGTTCGCAGGTTGAAGAACCGCGGATGCCCATCTTCTTTTCTTTCTTGCCAACGCTGAAGCCCGGAAAATCTTTTTCAACGATAAACGCAGAAATGCCCTTTGTACCCTTGCTTTTATCAGTCATTGCAATAATGATATAAGTATCGGCATAACCGGCGTTTGTAATAAAGATTTTACTGCCGTTCAGCACATAGTGGTCACCGTCAAGTACCGCTTTCGTCTGCTGCATGGAAGCGTCTGTACCGGCGTTTGGTTCGGTTAATGCAAAAGCACCCAATTTATCGCCCTTTGCAAGCGGAACAAAATATTTTTCAATTTGTTCCGGAGTACCGTATTTTAAAATTGGTGCCGCACCTAAAGAGGTATGTCCGGACAGCACAACGCTTGTAGTGCCGCAAACCTTTGCAACCTCTTCGATGCACATGATGTAAGCAAGTGTATCGCATCCTTGTCCACCATATTCCTTTGGAAAAGGAATGCCTAAAAAACCATACTTACGCATTTTTGCAACTGTCTCAACCGGGAAGCGTTCTTCTTCATCCAATTCCTGAGCCAGAGGCTTTATCTCTTTTTCCGCAAACTCTTTGTAAAGAGTGCGGGCCATTTCATGTTCTTTGCTAAGTACGAAGTCCATACTCGTTCCTCCAAAATCTATATTTGCAACAACTGCTTATTTGGTATAGTCATAAAAACCCTTACCGGTTTTTCTTCCCAGCAATCCGCCGCGAACCATTTTTCTAAGTAAGGGGTGAGGACGGTATTTGCTGTCGCCCGTTTCGGACTGAAGCACTTCCATGACTGCAAGAACGACATCCAGACCAATCAGGTCGCCCAGTGCAAGGGGGCCCATAGGATGATTGGCACCCAGCTTCATCGCCGTGTCAATATCTTCAGCGGAAGCAGTACCATCAGCGTAGATACCTACTGCTTCATTAATCATAGGAACAAGAATTCTGTTTACAACAAAACCGGCAGCTTCGCTGACCTGAACAGGAGTCTTTCCTATTTCAACAGCAATTGCCTTAATTTTCTCAACAGTCTCGTCAGGCGTAGTGATACCGGCAATCACCTCTACAAGCTTCATAACAGGAGCCGGGTTAAAGAAATGCATGCCGACAACTGCTCTGTCAAGACCATTAGAAATCTCAGTAATGGAAAGAGAAGATGTATTGGTAGCAAAAATTGTATCAGGTTTGCAAATACCCTGCAGAGCCTTAAACAATTCTTTCTTTAAATCCATTCTTTCAAGAGCGGCCTCAACGACCAAATCACAGTCAGAAACAATTTCTCTTGTTCCCGTTGTGATTTTAGAAAGAACCTCGTCTGCTTTTGCCTGGTCCATTTTTCCTTTTGCAACGAGCTTTTCAAAGCCCTTGGCAATTTTCTTTTTTCCGCCGGCGGCAAACTCTTCATTTATATCGCAAAGTTTAACCGTATATCCATCGGTTTGAGCAAATGCCTGAGCAATTCCGGAACCCATGGTACCTGCACCAATAATACCAACTTTCATTTTTATTCCTCCTGATTTTATATAAAATAGATTGTTAAAAATTATTTATTCACAAACGGATCTGCTTTACGTTTTTCACAGAAAGCTGCCATCGCATTTTTTTGATCCTCTGACTCAAAACATTGGCCGAACTGCTCTGCTTCGATCGCAATTGCTGAATCAATGTCGACCTGAATGCCGTCATTAACTGCTTTTTTAGAGGCACGAACCGCAATCGGCGCATTTCTTGCAATTTTACCAGCAAGTTTCAGGCACTCATCCATAAGTTGATCTGAAGGATAAACTGCATTGACAAGACCCAGCGTCAATGCTTCGTCGGCCTTTACTTTTCCGCAGGTATAGAGCATCTCTTTTGCTTTGCCAATGCCAATTGTGCGGGCAAGCCTCTGCGTTCCGCCAAAACCGGCAGTAATTCCAAGCCCTGCCTCTGGTTGGGCGAAAACAGCGTTGTCAGAAGCAATTCTGATATCGCAGCTAAGAGAAAGTTCGCAGCCTCCGCCAAGGGCAAACCCATTGACGGCAGCAATGACAGGAATAGGCAATTTTTCAATTTTTCTGAAAATACCATTACCCTTTGCGCTGAAAGCCTGTGCTTCAGCTCTTGTTTTACTGCTCATCTCAGCAATATCCGCTCCGGCGACAAAAGATTTTTGTCCGGCACCGGTAATAATCAGGCATCTTGTATTATCAATGGAAACACTGTCGATAACAGCCTCTAAATCAGTCAGAACCTCGCTGTTTAATGCATTCAGCGCTTTTTCACGGTCAATTGTAATGATTCCGATAAACTCTTTTTGCTCGTATTTAACGTAACTCATAATCAATAACCTTTCTTTCTTCAGTATATAAATTATTCGTCGTCGCCCATTTTTACGATTGCGGAAACACCCATGCCGCCGCCGACGCAAAGTGTGGCAAGGCCATACTTGGATTTTCTGCGCTGCATTTCATATAATAAAGTTACAAGGATTCTGCATCCGGAACATCCCACTGGATGTCCTAATGCAATGGCACCACCGTTAACATTTACTTTTGATTGGTCAAAGTTAAGATCTCTGGCAACAGCAAGTGTCTGCGCAGCAAAAGCTTCGTTTGCCTCAATCAAGTCCATATCCTCAACAGTAAGGCCTGTTTTTTCCATTGCCTTGCGGGTACTGTAAATCGGGCCGAGACCCATGACAGATGGATCAACACCGGCAGAAGCGCCGCCAATCCAAGTCGCCATCGGCTTAATGCCAAGTTCTTTTGCTTTTTCTTCACTCATCACAATAATGGCAGCCGCACCGTCGTTAATTCCGGAAGCATTTCCCGCAGTTACTGTGCCGTCTGCTTTAAACGCTGGTTTTAATTTGGAAAGACCTTCAGCAGTTGCGCCTGCACGGGGACCTTCATCCTTAGCAAACAGAACGGTTTCTTTTTTAACTTTAATCGGAACAGGAACAATTTCTGCATCAAATTTGCCTTCTGCCTGTGCCTTCTCACATTTTTGCTGGCTCAATGCGGCAAACTCATCCTGCATTTCACGGGTAATTCCATACTGTTCCGCTACATTTTCAGCTGTGATACCCATATGGTAATGATTGAAAGTGTCCTCAAGGCCGTCATGAATCATGGAATCAAGCAGCTCGCCATTATTCATGCGATATCCAAAACGTGCATTTTTCAACAGATACGGAGCACCGGACATGCTTTCCATACCACCTGCTACAATAATGTCTGCTTCACCGGCTTCAATCAGTGCGGCAGCAATATTAACACTTTTCAATGCGGACCCGCAAAGGTTATTCAGGGTAAGTGCAGGGACACTGACCGGAATACCGGCATAAACGGCCGACTGACGGGCAACGTTCTGACCAAGACCCGCCTGATACACACAGCCCATGATGACTTCATCAACCTGTTCCGGAGCAACATTTGCACGCTTCAGTGCTTCTTTAATGACGATTGTACCGAGGGTAGTTGTAGAGACGTTGGAAAGCGCGCCACCCATTTTACCCACCGCTGTGCGGCAGGCGCCTGCTAAAACGATTTTTCTTGACATAAAAATTTCCTCCATTCATTTTTTTGCAATTCATACAACTGCGAATTATCACTCTTTTTAATACATACTTTTATATATAACATATAACCTATGTTAAATATATCACAGCTTACTTGGATTTGCAATACAATATAAATGAATATATAAAAAAGCGTGATTAATTAGCAATAATAGTCACATAAACACAAGCCAAACCTTCAAAAAAATAGTGAGATCGTATCGAAAGTATGAAACAATCCAGCCTTTTGAACCGGAATTGTTTTCTCGCATTTCGACATTTGATCCCAATATTGTTTGATTATTCTTTCAATAATAATCATTATGTATTCAAAATATGACATAAGAAAAGCATCATAGTATGAACTTATCTTAATGCATAAAATCAAGAAAATCTCTTACAAAATAATCCACTTCTGCTTTTGGCGTTGCCCATGAAGTGACAAGGCGAATCGCTGATGCCGATTCATCTATTTTTGTCCAAAACTCAAAAGCGTATTTCGTGCTGAGTTTTTCAATGAAAGGATTGGGCAGGACGGGGAAGATTTGATTGGTTGGAGACGGAGATAAAAAACTAAATCCAGCCTCTGCAATTACTTTTCTCATGAATGCGGCCATCTCATTCGCATGTTTTGCCATTTCAAAATATAAATTATTTTGAAACAATTCCTCAAACTGAACTCCCAGTACCATACCCTTGGCAAGCATGGCACCTCTTTGCTTTTGCATATATCTAAAATTTTCTTTCAGTGCAGAATTACAAATAACAAGAGCTTCCCCCAGCAAAGCGCCGTTTTTTGTACCACCTATATAGAAAGCATCGGTAAGATCAGCCAAATCCCTCATTGTCAGGTCATTTTCATCCGATGTAAGCGCCGACCCCAGCCGCGCGCCATCCAGATACAAATAAAGCTGGTTTGCTTTACAGAACGCACTTAAAGCAGAAAGCGATGCCTTGGTATAGATAGTACCTATTTCAGTAGAATCGGAAATATAGACCAGTTTCGGCTTGACCATATGCTCATCCGTGTACCCGTCAAGAATTCCCTGAACAAGTCCTGGAGTCAACATTCCGTCATCTGCATGTACAGTTACTACCTTATGCCCTGTGGCTTCGACCGCACCGGTTTCATGCACGTTGATATGCCCGGTCTCTGCTGCAACAGCCGCCTCATAAGGACGTAAAAACGCTGAAATTGCGGTCATATTTGTCTGAGTGCCACCTTCAAAAAAATGCACTTCGGCATCACCGTGTCCAATATGCTGTTTAATCAGTTCAGCCGCATGCAAACTGTGCCGATCATTTCCATATGCACCGCTTTGTTCCCCGCTCGCTTTTGCAAGCGCCTCCAGAATTTTCGGGTGGGCACCTTCACTGTAATCATTCTTAAAACTGTACATTTTCAATCCTCCAACCATCAATTGCGACTTTCAATAAAGTGTTTGATTTTATCTCGCGCTCCGACAGCGGTCCCCTGCACAAGTTCTTTAGAGCCTCCGCCCCTTCCGTCAAATGCTTTATTCAATTCTTTGCCGCATGCTCGAACATCCTCATTCATGCTTCCCACCGCATATTGATAGCCCGTTGCATCGTCACCTGAAAAAATCGCGGCAACACCGCTGCAGCGCTTACAAAGCAGCAGGCAAAATGCACGAAGATCCGCCGGTGCCAGATCCGGTTCAAACAAACAAATGTTTTTTGTACCCACTTGAACAACTGCAGCCTTAGATTCAAATATTTGATTTTTCAAAGATACAAGCTGTTGTTTAAGAGCATTGTTCTCTTCCAGCAGATGTTCCACTGCATTCTCAATTTTATCGGCCTTGGAGGACAGAAGAACGGAAACAGCGCCAACACTGCTTTCTTTTTCATTATAATCGTCGACCGCTTTACCGCCGCACAGCAGGCCGATACGCGTGCCGCCTTTATATCGCTGCGTGGATATAAGTTTAATAATTCCGATTTCACCGGTTTTTACAACATGCGTGCCGCAGCAGGCACAGACATCGTAACCGGGTATTGTCACGATGCGCACTTCACCCGACAGCTCTTTTTTACTTCGGTACGAGAGTGCAGAAAGTACCTGCGCAGCAGGATAGGATGTCTCAATCGCAATATTGCGGTAAACCGCCTCATTGGCCAACGCCTCTACAAGGTCGAGGTTGTCCTGACTGAGTTCCCCGTTAAAATCAATGCTCACTGCCTTCGAACCCATATGAAAGCCGACATTGTCCAGCCCGAACAGGCGGTTAATAATGCCCGAAACGATGTGTTCCCCGGAATGCTGCTGCATCAGTGAAAAACGGTGCGGCCAATTGATTCCACCGGTAACAGCCGCCCCCACGGTCAGCGGTTTATCCGTTGTATGAATAATATAGCCGTTATGTTCATGCACATCCAAGACATTTACGGTATTCAGCACGCCGATATCCGCAGGCTGTCCCCCGCCTTCCGGATAAAATGACGTTCTCTCCAAAACAACTCCGTAATAGTCGCCCTGTCTGTCACAGCTGAGAACCTTTGCTGAGAAGGTTTTCAAATACGTATTTTGATAATATAATTTTTCCGTTCCCTGGTTCATTTTATTTCCAGCTTTCTTAAAAACTTACATTTATTATAGCACAAAATCGAAGAAGGACCAACAGCAGCCGCCGTTGATCCTCACCAATTAATTTTAATATCCGAATACCAGATTGAGCGTTTTAACCATTTGTCGCATTATGACAATTCTGAGATACAAAACGATCCCTCCAAATGCACCAGCCTGTTACGGCGGCGATGACAATCATTCCGCCTACTAACGCAAACTGTCCGGGCCTTTCCCCATTAAAAAGGAACACCCAAACCGGGTTCAGTAAAGGCTCAATCGCACCAACCAAAGAACATGCAAGCGGCGGACAGTTTTTTACGGCCAGGCCGTATAATATGTATGGTATGCCAAGCTGTATGATGCCAAGCGCTAAAATGCTCATCACCGCAGTTGAAGAAACAGGCGTTGGAAAAACGAATATCAACGGTACGCCAACGATTGCGGTAAACAAATGTCCAAAAAGAATACCGCTCATACGCGAATCGTCATCCGTACGTCCGGTAGTAACATACATTCCTGCCATGAATAATCCGGCGAGTATTGCAATACAGTTGCCGATCATCTTTCCGGTACCAAGCTTATCAAAGAAAAATAACGAAATGCCGAACAATGTTACCGCTACGGCAATAAGATCTGCTTTATGAAAATGCTGATGAAAAACCAATGCTGAAATAATTAAAATAAAAACGGGAGACGTAAATTGCAGCACAATGGCATTGGCCGCCGTGGTCATCTTGTTTGCCGATACAAAGGCGAAAAACGTTGCAGCAATAAAAATACCGCTTTGAAATGATGATGAATTTAAGATAATCCGTCGCCCGGTTACACGCATAAAAACAAATACAACGGCCGCCGCTATCAAACTGCGGAGCCCCGCAATAACCAGTGGATTCCATGGGATTAATTTAATAAAAATACCTGCTATGCTCCACAAACCGGCACAGGCAGCCATAAGTCCGATGGAACGTCTTTGGGATTTTGATGAAGCCATTCTAACATATCCTCTTAATATCTAAATTTTCTTATACAAATTGTAGGCAAATTTCTTTACGTTTTTTTACACACTTTTATATAATACTTGAGTTACCATAAAATTGCAATAAAAAACATATTAATGAATTTATTGTTTTAAATTATTATTTAAAAACCAATTATATAATTCGTCTATTTATATAATTATATAAATAAAAAACCGTCTATTTTAATCTGTTTTTACATAAATCATCGTGATATAATGCGGAACAAATGAACTTTTTATTAACAAGGAGCTGGTATAATGCAATTCACCGTCACGTTTTTCTACATGGTTTCTATTGTGGTTTCTGCACTATCCTTTATTTTTGCAGCATGGCTGTTTCAATGGGTCAAGAACCGTCCGTCTTCCAACAAACGCATTGCGGAAGTCGGTACACTGATTAAAAATGGAGCAAATACATTTTTAATCAAAGAGTATACGGTTCTCGCAAAATTCGCCGGTGTCGCGGCAGTTCTCATTCTTATATTTTTGCCAACGCCAATATGGAAAGGCAACTTTTTCGATAATTTGGTTATGGCTCTCGCTTATCTGTTCGGCACCGTTTTTTCTGCGGTCGCAGGTGTCATCGGCATTAGAATTGCCACCATTGCAAATGTCAAAACAGCTGAGGCTGCACAGAATGGTATTAAGCCGTCTTTCATGTCCGGTTTCCGCGGCGGCGCGGTAATGGGCATGGCCGTTGTGGGGAGCACCCTTCTTGGAGTAACGCTTGTTATGCTGATTACAAACAACACCACCGCCCTGCTTGGTTTTAGTTTTGGCGCAAGTTCTCTTGCCCTGTTTGCAAAAGCAGGAGGCGGTATTTTCACAAAGACAGCCGACATCAGCGCCGATCTGGTGGGTAAAGTCGAACTCGGCATTCCTGAGGATGACCCCAGAAATCCCGCAGTCATTGCGGACAACGTTGGTGACAATGTGGGCGACGTTGCCGGCATGGGCGCAGACTTATTCGACTCCAACGTGGCTTCCATGGCAGCGGCACTCGTGATTGCAGCCTCTCTGGACAAGGCTGCCGGCGCTACAGTCAACGCAAGCATGGTGTTTTGTTATGCAGCAATCGGATTGTTTGCATCAATCATCGGTGTTGCCACCGCCAGAATGGGCAAACACGGTAATCCGACAAAGGCATTAAATAGCAGTACTTATGTTACAACAGCAGTTTTCGGTATTTTAACGGCAGCCGCTACATGGGCTTTTCACTTTGAATGGCGCATTTGGGGAGCGAGCGCAGTTGGCCTTTTGGTCGGCGTCATCATCGGGGTCGCAAGCGATTATTTTACGGACGATACAAAAAAACCGGTGCATAATGTGGCCAAAGCTTCCGAGACAGGCCCGGCGTTCACCATTTTGTCAGGTATTTCCTACGGATTTCTCAGCACTCTTCCTGCAATGGTCGGCATTGGAATTTCCGCTTTGGCTGCTTACAAGCTTTGCGACCCAATCGGACCGGGCTACGCTATATTCGGCATTTCAATGGCAGCAGTCGGCATGCTTTCCATTGTCGGTATGATTATCTCCAACGATGCCTATGGTCCTATTGTTGATAATGCCCGCGGACTGGCTGAAATGGGTAATTTAGGCGATGATGTTCTGGAAATCACAGATGCGCTTGACAGCGCGGGAAACACCGTTAAAGCCGTTACAAAAGGGTTCGCAATCGGTGCTGCGGGTTTAACCGTTATTGCGCTTCTCGGCGCATTTATCAGTCAGGTAAATGATTCCGCTATCGCGCTTGGTTTAGAGCAGATCACCGGTTTCGATATCATGAATCCAATCGTTTTCTTCGGGATCCTTGTCGGCGCTTCCGTCCCTGCAGTGTTCTCCGCCATGCTGATGCTTGGTGTGGACCGCAACGCGCAGAGAATGGTTGCAGAAATTCATCGTCAGTTCAGGGAAATCATTGGCCTTAAAGAAGGTAAAGAAGGCATTGTCCCCGAATATGACAAGTGTATTGAAATTGCTACCACAGGCGCTCTGAAAGAGTTAATTCCCGCGGGACTTGTGACGATTATCATTACAGTTCTTGTCGGATTTATAGGCGGTGTGCAGGCCATCGGCGGCTATCTATGCGGCAATATTATAAGCGGTTTGCTTTTAGCGCTGTTTATGAGCAATGCCGGAGGACTCTGGGACAATTCCAAAAAATACATAGAATCCGGCAACAATGGCGGCAAGGGATCCGATGCACATAAAGCTGCAGTTGTCGGAGACACCGTGGGCGATCCGTTCAAGGATACCGCAGGTCCGTCCATCAACACACAGATTACGGTGGTTTCTCTTGTTTCTTCCTTGATGTCCACTTTGTTCCTGACTTTGTCTATCTTCCACTAATTCGTTATTATGTTCCTTATAAGGAAAGGCTCCCGGCTTAATGGCTGGGAGCCTTTCCGCATCATGCATTTATTTTTCAGTTCCGATAAAAAACAATGCAGCAATACCGCATCCGGTATGGGCTCCGATAACAGGACCCATATCACTGATAATACAGTTTTTTACATGAAATTTTTCTTCAACAAGAGATTTTAAAAATTCTGCTGCTTCCATATCGTCGCCGTGACCGATAAAAACGGTCTGATCTTCCGGATGAACGCAAGTTTTAGCCATTTGATCGACCAGTGTCTCTAAGGATTTTTTACGTCCCCTCACGTTGGAAACAGGAATCAAATTTCCATCCGTATCGACATGAAGCACAGGTTTGATGCCCAGTGCCGTCCCAATCACAGCAGTTACTGCGGAAACTCTGCCCCCGCGTTTAAGATGATTCAGGTCGTCAACGGTAAACCAGTGACAAATATGATCGCGATTGACCCTTACCCATTCGGCCAGTTCGTCAAGACCGAGTCCCTCCTGCTTTTTTTGAGCAGCATAATAAGTAAGCATTCCTTCCCCTACGGAAGCAGCCTTTGAATCAATGCAGACAATCTTCCTGCCCGGGTACCGTTCCATTAAATCGTTTGAAGTAATCCGGGAAGCCTGATATGTACCGCTGAGACATGATGAAAACGCAATATACAAAATGTCATTCCCGTGTTCGAGAATTGGGCTAAAATACTTTTCATAGGTAATACTGTTGATCTGCGAAGTAACGGACATTTCTCCGTTTTTTGTCCTCTCAAAAAAGGTGTGAAAACTCATTTCACGAGCATCTGGAAAATGCTGATAGACTTTACCGCTCATGGTGAATTCCATTGGAATAATAACAATTCCGAGCTGCTCAGACAAAGCAACCGGAAGGTCGCATGTAGCATCCGATACAATAACATAATTATTCATACATTTACTCCTCCATTTGCTTTCCTCATCTTAACATTGAATGAATTCACAGTCAATGCGAAATCATGAAGAAATAGGTACCCAAAATGATAAAACCCGGAACGGCATTACTGCCATTCCGGGTTTGGTGCGAGGGGGGGGACTTGAACCCCCATGAAATTGCTTTCACATGGACCTGAACCATGCGCGTCTGCCAATTCCGCCACTCTCGCATGACGACTAAAACATATTATCATATTGAGCCTTATGTGTCAATACAAAAATGAATAAGAAATGAATTTTCAAAAAAGACGGTATTGCGGTTTAGCTTCGCCAAAAATCAGATAGCGAAAATAATCGTCAAGTACAATTCCTACTGACGAAAGAAAATACCATCCGATGCTTGCCGAAAGACAGATCTGACCCAAAAAATTGAGCGGCTCTTTCGAGTAATCCCAAATTTTCCAACCAAGATAAACATTTACGATATTACCGGTTATAAACTCTAGAATCGTAATCATAATCATTCCGATCAGCATTTGAAGTGTTAATGGAGTTTCAAACGAAAGAAATCGATTGATATATCCAAGACACAAAAAACAAATGCCACCCAATATAAACATGCTCCAGTGAGATCGGCCTCTATAACAGATTTCCATAAATATGTAAATGTCCCCGCCAATCAAAAATAAAGAAATATCCTTTAAAAAAAAGTTCCTGATTTTATTCAATGTAACATCACCCCAATGATTGTATTCTGAGAATTGTTTTTATATTCCCGACAATGATTGGAAAGTACAATGTTATCGGACATTTCATTGGTTCTTGTTCCGACATAACAGAACAAAAGTGGACAGTATAATAGCTTTACATGCAAATTTTATATGTTCACGCAAATAGCTCATTTTTAATATGACAATCTTTTGCCTTTACAACGAAAAGATGACTCTAAGATTGAATTTATCAAATGTAATCTTTTAATAAACTAATTCAATCGGAGCTAACGCTACAATATTTGTAATGCAATATACCTTTACGTCAATCCTTTCGATATTCTATTATCCGGTTCTTAGAATCGGTTAGGATAACTTTTTGATTTCATTAATCTGAGCAATGACTTTTCTTGAATAAGCCGTCGAATAAATTCCCTGCTTCCAAAGTTTTTGTGCGCCAAATTCTCCGCTGTTATAGACCATCAGGGCCTGATTAACATTGCTGTATTTATTTACGATCCAGGCAAGCATATGAACTCCTGCTTTTATATTCTGCTTACTGTCCAATAAATCCGTAACTTGCAAATCCTTTTCCAATGATTCTTTGTGACAAATATTAATCTGCATTAATCCATAGTCATTGGTTTTGCTGATGCACTTGGAATTGTAATGACTTTCTACGCCAATAAGAGCTATAACCAGATCTTCCGGAACTTTTTTTGTCTTGCATTCAGTGAAAATAGCATCCTGTATATCCGTCGACAGGGGAACATCATAATATTTCAAAATATTATTTTTTGTTTTTGTCGGCGGCTCTGATATTGGAACATGTTCTTCTTTCGGTTTCTGCTTTTCCACATGTGAATTCTGTTCTATTTGACTTGTTTCTACGGATTTTTCTGCACTTTCTGTTTGAAGCATTGACGAACTCTGAGAAACAGTATTCATATTTGTTTGAACAGTACGATTATTGAGAGATTTTCCGACAAAAAAAATGGTAGCAATCATACATAATGCAAATACGATTTCTGTTCTATAATATATTTTTTCTGGAGTTTTCATCTTTTCACCTCCGTCATCTTATACAGCTTATGCTTTATATAAAGAATCGGATCTTTTTGTAATCGTAAGCATTCTGAGCCAAAGTTGTAAATTCAAGATGGATAATATTGATTTCTACCAGCTCAGAATCTCCTATCTAGCGATTTTTGACCTTTATTTTATAAATTATTCATCCATTTGATGCTATTCCTTATCATTTCTATCGATTATCAACCGCTTTTCCGGCTAAAATTCGCCATGAAAGATACTTTCGATCCTGAAATTTATCGTACAGTATATGGCTTATCACTAAAAGTTTGCATATATAAACACAAAGACAGCCCCTCCAACCACTTGCATGATTAAAGGGACTGTCTTAATTTGATAAATTAACTTTTTCTGTCAATGGATTTTTGCTGATTTTCCTTAAGCTGAAGTTTAATGGATTTCAGCTCACAATAAATTACCGCCTGATTTTTTACAATGGCATTTAAATTCTGATTCATGATCTCGAGTTGATGGATTAATTTGTACATGTGTCATTGCTCCTTAACAGTTTTAGCTAATTATATCAAATTAACTAATAAAAAACCGCATCATTCATGAATACATGCTTAAAGGAATTCCAATTCTGCACCGCTGTTTTTTTAATTTTATATTAATCTTGCTATTATTTTCCAAACCATCAACATAGAATTTAAAAAGGAGGCGTTATTATGCAGAATTTATTTGTTTGGGAAACTATGAATTTTATTTTTGTGATTATTTTTGGCACTATCCTGCATTTTGTTTATGCTTGGACGGGAAACAACCGTTTTGTAGGTGTTTTCAGCCCAACGAACGAAAGCGTATGGGAACATTTAAAAATGCTTTTCGTACCTATCATTTTATTCAGCATTATTGAGTATTTTGCCATTGGAAAGGATTATAAAAATTTCATTTCAGCTAAATCATTCGGAATACTACTCGGAATGTTTTTTATCATAGCTTTCTTTTACACCTATACCGGAATAATCGGGAAAAATTATCTTTGGATTGATATTCTTACATTTATTTTAGGTGTTGTAATTGCTTTTGTTTACAGCGGAAGAAATATTAACAACGATCAAAATGATCCGACAACAAAATTGGGCGGTCTATTGTTTCTTGCGGCACTTGCCATCGGTTTTGCCGTTTTTACTTTTCGCCCGCCACACATTGGTCTGTTTGTTGATCCCGTTACAAAAAAATCAGGCAGATCATGATTCCGTGTATTATCATATACTCTAATCCTCGTACATCCTTCGAAGAAGTTTTATTTCGTCGGCATAACCGTCAAGATCGTTTGGTGTTTCTAAATAAAACGGTAAATTCCGTAAAGCCGGATGGTTGATGAACCGTGTAATTGCCGCCAGCCCGATTTTTCCTTCTCCAATTCTTGCATGACGGTCTTTATGGCTGCCCAACAGATTCAGGCTGTCATTCAGATGTACGGCCCTTAAGCGGTCAAGTCCGATCATTTGATCAAAGTCAGTAAGTACATCATCAAGGCTGTTTACAATATCATATCCCGCATCGAACACGTGGCAGGTATCCAGACAGACACCCATTTTCTCTTTACGTTCGACACCGTCCAGAATCAGGTGAAGCTCCTCAAATGTGCGTCCAACCTCCGTACCCTTCCCTGCCATCGTTTCCAGCAGAACTGTTGTCTGTTGTTCCGACTTCAAAATTGAATTGAGCATTGCGGTGATCTGTTCAATTCCCTTCGCTGTGCCTTGACCCACATGGCTGCCGGGATGAAAATTATAGAGGTTGTTTGGCAGAAATTCCATACGCGCTAAATCATCTGCCATCGTCTCCGCCGCAAAGATTTTCGTATTTTCATCCGCGGAGCAAGCGTTGAGTGTGTATGGTGCATGAGCCAATATCGGAGCGAACTGATTTTCTTTTATCAGTTCCAACAGTGCCTGTACATCATTTTGATTCATTTCTTTTGCTTTACTTCCTCTTGGATTTCGCGTAAAGAACTGAAAGGTATTTGCATCTATTTTAAGAGCATCTTTTCCCATCGCCAAAAAGCCTTTGGACACGGAAAGATGACAGCCTATTTTCAGCATCCCATTTACTCCTTCTAAAACAAATTCTTCTTTGAGTTTACTTTTCCATCAATACAGATTAAACACCTATGAAAAATATAGCATAAAGCCCGCTTTCGCGCAATACATTAGAATCATGAGTCGTCAGAATAAGGCTTTTTAAACAGAATTTTGAGGTGAAACTATTATGAGAACACTGAGAGTAGGAATGTCCGGAACCGATGTTATGGAGATTCAGGCAATGCTGCAAAAAATCGGTTACAATGCAGGGCCTGTAGATGGAAACTTTGGGCAGCAAATGCGCCGGGCGGTCTTACAATTCCAGCGAGCCTTCGGCCTGACCCAGGATGGCATCATCGGTCCCGCCACTTATCGGGTAATGGAACGGTATTTGCTGGGATACGATCTATATAATGTTAAACCGGGGGATACTTTTTACAGCATTGCGCGTCGCTATCATACTTCCCTACCCATGCTTTTGGGCGCAAATCCCGGACTCAATGCCGCAAATCTTGTGGTAGGGCAACAAATTGTAGTTCCATATGGCATGGACGTGGTTGACACCAATATTGACTATACTTATCAAATTTTGGAAAGGGATATACAAGGATTGAAAGCCCGGTATCCTTTTCTGGAAATCGGCAGCGCAGGAATAAGCGTCCTTGGAAGGAATCTTTACTATTTAAAACTTGGTTCCGGTCCAAATCAAGTTTTTTACAATGCCGCCCACCATGCATTGGAATGGATCACATCGCCGCTGCTGATGAAATTTACAGAAAATTTTTTATATGCCTATACGCAAAACCGAACTATAGATGGAGGATATAATCCCAGAGAAATATGGAGTCAAAGCAGCATTTACATAATTCCAATGGTCAACCCGGATGGCGTGGATCTGGTACTGAACGGATTACAACCTGACAATCCATATTATCAGGACCTTATTTTATGGAATAAGGGGAGTACGGATTTTTCTACAGTATGGGAGGCCAATAACCGCGGTGTGGATTTGAATCATAACTACAATGCGGCTTGGCAGCAATCAAAAGATGCAGAAGCTGAATATGGCGTTACCGGACCCGGACCGACAAGATATTCCGGATCTTTTCCCGAATCGGAACCGGAAACAAAAACGATTGTCAATTTTACGCAGACCCATAATTTCAGATTGGTAATCGCTTATCACACACAGGGCAGGGTAATCTACTGGAATTTTATGAACATGGCGCCCCCCGAGGGGAAGACGATCGGAGAAGAGTTGGCAAGAATCAGCGGATACCGGCTTGACCAAACGACCGGTATCGCCTCCTATGCAGGCTATAAAGACTGGTTTATTCAAGATTACCGCAGACCGGGGTATACCTTTGAGGTTGGTTTGGGCAGAAATCCAATTTCAATCACTCAGTTCAATACCATATATCAGGAAAATATTGGAGTACTTCTTTATGCAGCCACAATATAAAAAATTTGGAGCGCCATACCAAAAGGTATGGCGCTCCAACAACAGCGAAATTTTTTTACTTCATGCCCTGCTCGTAGCTCTTAATCATGCTCTTAACCATCTGGCCACCGACTGAACCGGCTTCTCTAGAAGTCAGATCGCCGTTGTAACCCTGTTTCAAGTTAACGCCGACTTCGGAAGCGGCTTCCATCTTAAACTTGTTGAGAGCTTCTCTTGCCTCAGGAACAACATTTTTATTACTTGCCATAATCAAAACACTCCTTAAATAATTTTTTGAATTTTCTTTTGAATTTAATTAGATCTTTGCTTTGCGTTTGCCTTCCTATTTTGCGTATCTGGAGTGTTTTTATGAATGTTAATTTTTACAAGTTAAATTTCATAACCTTTTGAAGAATCAATACCGGAAAGCAGCAGAACTGCACAAACAGCTAAAATACGGGTCGGACTGAGCTTTGACAGCAGTCTGACGGTAAAATCATGCGGCTCAAGCATCTTTCCCCCAATCGTCATTACACTGCGCTGAAGGCTAAGCGCGGCGCTCATTTCATCGAGTCCGGCAATGCTGAGCGTATCTTTGGAGCTTGTGCCACAGGTAATGGCTGCAGTACCGGTTCCATTCAGCATTTCTGCCGCGCTGGAATTTTTCATTTCCAGAATGGACAAAAATCCCTCCGGTATTAAATTTTTTTCGGAAGAATGAAAACTATTTTTAAATAAAATGATACCGCCGTCAAGTTCAATATACGGTAGTTTTTCGCAATCATAAAGAAGGAACTCTATTTTGTCGTTCCCAAGTCGAACAAGATTCTCCGCACTGCAGTACTGTACCCCGCCGTATCTTTCCAACGCTGGAAGTAAAGCACATGAAATAGATGTGTCAGTTGACTTTCCACATAAAATAATGTTTGTCATTTTTTACACTCACTTCCGTAAATCAGTACAAACATTATTTACGTTTGTTCTTTAAAGTATGTAGCTATTAAAAAGATTCAAAAACTATTTTTAAAAAATTCATTCAGATAGTCTCTGAGTTTCATCGCCATCGCAGCATCCATCTGTACATTCAGCGGACAAGTTTCTAAGCCGGATTCCTGTCCTGCGGCATACACCCAAATGGAGAAATATTTTTTATTGAAATTTACATCCATTACGGTCTTATTATGGACGCTGATCAGTTTACTGCACTTGCGAATATCCATTATCCTCGCCATTTTTTCTTCTCCTTAATTTTTGCTTAAACAATATTTTACAAAAAATCGACCCTCCATGCTGCCTATTTCGTTTTCACCTGCATCCCCGCATTATCAACCGTGTAGTTTTCCTTGTAAATTAACTGTGATACCGGAACAATCTGATATCCCTGACCCTGCAGCGTTTCAATGATTTTTGGAAGGGCAGCAGGTGTGTTTTTAGCACCATTATGGAACAGGACAATGGAACCGGATTTCACTTTGGTGGTCACACGGGTAATCATATCGCTTGGTGTTGGATTTTTCCAGTCCAAACTGTCGACATCCCATTGAATACAATACATATTAACAGATTTTACTGTTTCAATCAAAGCATTATCATAATCTCCGTAAGGCGGACGGAAAAGGAGCGGACTTATACCGGTAATACTCTTGATTTTATTATTGCAGTCCGTCAGCTGCGCCGCCATTTCTGTGCGCGCTAGTTTTGGCATATGAGGATGTGTGTTTGAGTGGTTGCAGACTTCATGTCCGGCATTCACGAGTGCTTTGACTGATTCAGGATATTTATCAACCCATGCGCCTACGACGAAGAAAGTTGTTTTAACGTTGTATTTATTTAGAATATCGATTAAAGTTTGTGTTTCTTCATTTCCCCATGCTGCATCAAAAGAAATCGAAATTTTCTTTTCGGTTGTTTTTACACAATAAATCGGTATCTGGCGCTTATTGGATGACGCTCTGATGGCTTCCACACCCTGAAAAGCTATAAATACAGCCAAAGTGCCACATACTAGGCAAAATAAAAGCGTCACTATCCTGTTTTTAGCAAGAATCAAAAATTTCATTATAAAACCCCCTTGAAACAAGTATATGCATGCAGGGGGTTTGGCTATTTACTTTTTTAATATTTCTTTTTCATCTCTCATTTTAATTTTTCAAATTTCATTTTGAATTTTCATCTACTGTATTGACGTGTCTTTCATCAATTTCTTATTATTGTACATTAGTATATCTGCACGGTTCATTGTTTCAAACAAATTACTGTCATCAAGTTTATATTCAGCATACCCATATGCGATTTCAATCCTATTGGGATTTTTTTGGTTGTAATCATTTAACAGCTTTTTAAAATTATCGAAGCATGCTTCCGTACGTTCTGCCTTGTAATTCCGAATAATCACAACAAATTCGTCACCGCCAACGCGGTAGCAATTTCCGTAGCCTTCAAAACTTTTTTGAATGACATCAGCAACCGCCATGAGCAGTTCATCCCCGCTTCGATGTCCGAAATTATCGTTGACCGACTTAAGATTATTAACATCAAACGATACAATCGCCACGTGAACGCAGTCCGCTCCCCCATTTAATAATTCTATTTCTAATTCAAAAGCAGTCCGGTTCTTTTTTTGTGTCAACACATCAAAATAAGCGAGACGTTCCAATACACGTGCCTCCATCCCCAGTTCAACCATTGAAAAATGCCGGGAAATGGTGTTAATGGACGGAATAACAATAAAAACAAGCAGCCCGGCCCTGGAATACAGTGCGCCGTCCTGATAAATACCCGTATAGTAGCGAACCATGTCCACCATATAGAAAATAAACATAGACAGAATCCCTACTAAAAATGGCATGGCGGTGCGGTCTTTATATTTTAATAAATTCTCAAGCGTCGTATACGCTGAAAGAATCAGACAAGAAACAATGATAATATGAGTTGAAATAACTGTTTCCGAGAAATCCAAAATGTTGGCTATCTGCAGAAACGTGCATACTAAAAAATTAGCGGCTGCGCCAATACAAAGCCAATCAAACAGCTCTGTACGATGCTTCACATATTCGGTCTTAAAAAATAACAAAAAAGGAATCGGACAGAGCATTAAAGAAAAGTACATAATATTACCAAGGACTAAAACATTTCCTGTCATAAGCTGTAAAATGGATGTTTCAGTGAGTGCTGAAATTGAGATGCAAATAGCAAACAAGCTTTGATACAACAGTGATAAATTATTTTTCAACCTTTTCCGCGCTATAAAATATCCAAAAAATAATGCCATACCAAAAATAAAGACCAGGCCGCAGATGATGGTGCTTATCAAAAAATGCCGTACTAAATATGTAATATTCTCACTTTTCGTACCTATGGTTATACCATTAAACGTAGACGCATATTTTGTGTACGGTGATGTTATTTCTATGGCTATTTGTCTCCCCTGCGAACCCTCGGGCAGATCAATAATATGCCACGCAGTACAGGCGGGGGATTTACCAAATTGAACATGATTATTAAATCCAAACTGATAAATCAGTTTTTTTTCTACATACACACTAACCCGTGAATGATAAGTCGAAAAAGACAATGTCATGCCGCTGCCCAGATGAGCCGGCAGCCTATTTGTTATTGAGTTTATTTTGTTTTTTTCCGCTCCCGGTTCAGAATGTACCGGCAGTGTAATGCTCATACTGGTTCCGCTGCTGCTTTTAAAGTGCCAACCTGTATTAAAGTTAATTACTTCTCCACTATTCAATCTAATTTGCTCCGTCTGAAAGGTCGTGCAAATAAAGACGATTACCACTACAGACACAGCCAAAAGGAAAAAATAAACATACAACATTTTAGGTCTGTTCAAATGGTTCACCGCCTATTAAAAATCATGATGCACAGAAATTATATCATAATTGCTCTTAAACGACAACAAATTATTCATATGGTTTTTTGTGACTGTACAGAGATTTTTTATGTATTTAGCTCGGACATAATCGTAATTCTGTGTTCCATAAACAGGTAAAGAATGATATACTAAAAAAAGATTGTCAAAATAACGGAGGAATAGAAATGCCGAAATTATATTTCAAGTACGGTGCAATGGGAAGCAGCAAAACCGCGCAGGCACTGATGGTTAAATTCAACTATGAGGAAAAGGGCTATCAAGTTGGTCTTCTTAAACCCTCAGTGGACAGCCGTGACGGCCCTACAATTGTTAAATCCAGAATCGGGTTGAAGGATACAGGAATTTTGATTGAAAAAAAATTAGATCTCTATAAATGGTTTCAAAAGAATCATTATGACGTTCTCATTATAGACGAAGCGCAGTTTTTGTTGGGGCCGCAAATTGATCAGCTAAAAGATATTGCAATAGAATTTGTCCCCGTTCTTTGTTTCGGACTGAAAACCGACTTTCAAACACATATGTTCGAAGGCAGCAAACGTCTTTTTGAAATTGCGGATTCTATTACAGAAATTAAGTCAGTTTGTACCTGTGGGCGTAAAGCAGAGGTCAACGCAAGAATTTGCGATGGAAAAATCGTCAGAGAAGGCGAGCAGGTTTTCATCGGCGGCAATGAAAGCTATATTGGTTTATGTTATGAATGCTGGAAAAATGATAGGATCGGCAGAAACACGGCCCGGAAATAAGAATAACAAAGCCCGCGATCAGCTTTATGGGCTGTTCGCGGGCTTTCTTCCTATTTAATGATTTGTTTTAATTGGCAAGGGCATCCGTTTCCTCTGCGTGGCCGGAATAGGTCGGTACCAGTTCATGAACAACGCCCATCATCTCAACATTGTTGAAACCGGCAACTTCCCTCAATTTTTCAATTTGTGTAATAAATGTATCCTCATTGAATGGAATCGGCGTACCAATGTAAATCAGTTCATGGGAAGTCTTTTGACAACCGCCTTCACTGTCCAGCAGAAGTTCTTCATAAAGCTTTTCACCGGGACGCAGTCCTGTGTATTCAATTTTAATGTCAACATCCGGCTGCAGACCGGAAAGACGGATTAAGTTTCTGGCTAGATCAACAATTTTAACGGGCTGCCCCATATCGAGTATGAAAATTTCGCCACCCCGTGCCATTCCCCCCGCTTGGATTACCAAACGCGCCGCTTCGGGAATCGTCATGAAATACCGGATAATATCAGGATGGGTAACTGTGACCGGTCCGCCGGCCGCAATCTGGTTTTTAAAAAGAGGAATCACGCTGCCGTTGCTGCCCAAAACATTGCCAAAACGGACGGCAACATAATCGGTTTTGCTGTGACGGCTGCTGTATTGAATGATCAATTCACAGATTCGCTTTGTCGCGCCCATAATATTGGTCGGATTTACTGCCTTATCGGTCGAAATCAGAACCATACGCTTAACGTCATATTTGTCGCAGGCCTGTGCTACGTTGAGCGTACCGAATACATTGTTTTTAACCGCTTCCCCAGGGCTCATTTCCATGAGCGGCACATGTTTATGGGCAGCCGCATGAAAAACGACATCCGGTTTACAGACGGAAAAAATATGCTCAATTCTTGCCTTATCCCTAACTGAACCAATCAAAACCTCTAAATTCAGATGTTTAAAGCGCATTAAAAGTTCATTCTGCAAATCATAAGCATTGTTTTCGTAAATATCAAAAATGATCAGTTTCTTGGGATTAAAATAAGCAATCTGGCGGCACAGCTCGCTGCCAATAGAGCCGCCTCCACCAGTTACCAGTACGGTTTTATTTTGCAGATAACCGCTGATCTCCGTAATGTTCAGTTTAATTTCGTCCCTGCCTAACAGATCAATAATATCTACATTTCTAATCTTAAGCGGGTCTGCGCTGTCCTCTATGATTTCATACAGAGCCGGAACTGTTTTCAGCTGACATCCTGTTTTCGCACAAATACTCAGAATATCCTGCTTGTCCCGTTTTGTCGCCGTTGCAATAGCGAGTACAATTTGATCGATATTATACCGGACCGCCATTTTAGGAATGCTTTCACGTCCGCCCACAACCTTGACCCCGTGAATTCGGGTTCCCTTTTTGCTTTTGTTGTCGTCAATCGCAATGACGGGAATTCCTTTGCTTTCAGGAGCAGTTTTCATGTCTTTGATGACCATGGAACCCATTTCTCCTGCACCGATAATCATAACACGATTAAACTCTTCGCTGTCCAGTTTGCTGATTTGGCTTCTACGCTTTACTCGCCGCAATAAACGGAAGCTAAATCGGGTTGCGCCGACTAAAAAAATGACAAACATCCAGCCAACGACATAATTTACCCATGGAAAGCGACGAACGTGAAATAACGGCCAAGAAAGCATAAAACCTGAAATTGCTACGATAAGGCCGGCAAAGGTCGTTCCAAAAAAAATCAGCAATAATTCGTCCAGACTTGCAAACTGCCACATAGTGGTATAAAAGTGAAAAATCGTAAAGGATGCAATATAGATGATTGTAATCCATGGAATCCAAGTACGAAAAGATTCCCAGTCGTAACTTCGAGGAAAAATCTGTCCCTCGTACCGCAAAACAAAGGCGATCCAGTAGCTGAAAAAAACGCAAACTATATCTATCAAAACTTGTAATAATGATTTTCCGAATGTAGCTCTTTTATTCTTCATATAATAAATTACTCCTACTAAATCAAATTTAACTGAATTAGTATAGCACAAACCATACATTAATTAAATACAAAAATTATTACGAACTGCATAACAGTGATGGAACATGCGGCATTATGCAGGTTTTTTTATAATTGTGTCGATAATTTTGACCGGAGGGCCATCTAGAATATAAATTACATCAGCCAGCATTTGTGCTTCCTGAAAATCGTGTGTAACAATAATTTTTAGTGCATCGGCTGTTTTTTCCTCAAATAATGCAATCATTTCTTCTTTACAATCTGCATCAAGCGCCTGAAAAGGTTCATCCAGCAAAAAAAGGTCACCGCCGAAAGCAAGTGCCCTCGCAATAGCGACACGCCGCTGCATTCCGCCGCTCAATTCTGCCGGCCGCTTATTTTCAGAATCCGCTAGACCGACCATTCTAAGCCAGTTAACCGCTTCCTCCGCATTGTGCCGGGCACTGCCTTGAAGAACCGCAGCGATATTGTCTCTTGCGGAAATCCATGGCAGCAAGCGGTCTTCCTGAAAAAGATACGATACTTTCAGGTTGTCGGTACCGTGCACTTCACCGGAATCAAACGATTCCAGCCCAGCTATGCAATTTAAAAGTGTCGTTTTTCCACAACCGGACGGCCCAAGCAGGCATGCTGTACCACTTGGAGGAAATTCAATGGATAATTTGTCTAATACAGTTTTGCTTCCATAATTTTTAGTTAAATTTCTGATATCCAATTCACACACAGCTCCATTATTGCATAACATTATATTTTTTACCCACTATCTTCATTAAATGCACCATCAACCATTCGAGAACAACACTCATAATGATGACCACAACAGTCCACGCGAACAAATCATCCGTTTCAATGTAAATCTTTGAACTGTAAATTTGTCTGCCAATAGACAGCGGGGTGACTGCAAGCACCTCGGCGGCTATTCCCGCCTTCCACGCAAGCCCCATACCGGTTGTACAGGCCGCGGTAAAATACGGCATAATAGAAGGAAGGTAAACGCGTTTAAAGGTTTTTAGCAAGCCAAAGCGGTAGGAAGAGGCCATCTGCAAAAGATTTTTATCTGTCTTTTCTATTCCATTAACCACATTTGCCCATACAATCGGTGTTACCATTAAAAATGAAGTGAAAGCCGGTACATGGGAAGACGGTATCCATACCAGCGCAAGAATAATAAACGAAGCCACCGGAGTTGCCTTGATAATACTGATTACCGGATGAAAAATATCATACATCATGCGCGAGGCTGAAGTCAGCACTGCCAGCACACTTGCGCAAACAAGGCCGAACAGAAAACCTTCCAGTATGCGGAGCATAGAAAGAAGCGCGGTCAGCCAAAACTCGCCATTCTGAGAGAGTTCCATTAGCCTTTGAAAAACACGAGCAGGAGATACAATTAGTATCTCCTGCTTTACAACCATATAAGTAAGCTGCCATAAACCAAGCCAAAACGCGGCAGCTATTATTTTTCTAACGCTTTTATACTGAAACAAATTTTTACTTTGTGTAGTAGAAGTCATCACCTGGTATACTACCTCCAACGGACTTCTTGTTAGCCGTGAACAGAATGTTTAAAAAATCCGGAATCTTAGCTTTCATTTCATTTCCGTCAATATAAACGATATTACAGTTTGGAATAGCTTTTTTGGCAACTGCCGCAGGCATAATATCGTATTTTTCTGATAAAACCGCCGCTTCATCTGCCTTGGTATTGGTGTAATCGGTGGATTCCTTGTACTCACTTAGAAACGCATCAAATGCAGCCTTATGCTGCTGTGCAAAATTCTTGCGCACAATTAGGCAGCCCATCGTCAATACGCTCTTGCCGCCCGCCACCTTATTCCATTCATCCGTTACATTCAGCGCAATCTTAATGTCTTTATTTTTTGTCATTACCTGAGTCACAAATGGCTCCGGCAGAACTGCAATTTTCGCTTTGCCCGCAAGCATCAGTGCTGCAAGCTCCGCATGTTCCGCTTTATATTCTACCTTAACATCCTTGCCGATTTCAAGACCATTTTGTTTTAAAATGTAATTTAGTGCATATTCCACAGTAGAACCCTGACCGGAAGCATAAATCGTTTTCCCTTTTAAGTCCTTTACGCTGGTAATGTTTTCTCCGTTTGTTAGAACGGAAAGTACGCCGAGCGTGTTAATTGCAGCCATTTGAATATTGCCGTTTGTTTTATTATACAGCGTAGCTGCAAGATTGGTAGGAACGGCAGCCACATCTATTTCCCCCTTAGAAATTTTTGATACGATTTCATCCGGAGCACCCACAATCGTAAACTCATAATTTTCAGCGGAGGTTTTGGCATCATTGTCGCTCATCATCTTTAACATGCCAAGCCCCGTCGGACCTTTGAGCGTTGCAATTTTAATCGTAGTTTTTTCAGAAGCGGCAGAACTCTGCTGCACGCCGGACGCCGCTTCGCTGGCTGCCGGCGCACTGGCTTTGGCGCTGGAAACTGTTGAAGAACTTGCACAGCCAGCAAATACAGATACAGCCATGCAGGCAGACAGAGCCAGTGAAGCTATTTTTTTTGTCAGTTTCATTATATTCCCTCTTTGTCTAAATAAATTATTAATCATTAAACTGACCGGCTTGCAGCCGTTCAATTTGATTGATTGTAACATTTCTGCCCTCACGTTTGATAATACCGGCTCCGCACAAATCATCAAAAGCACGGTACAGAGAAGCACGGCCGATGTTTAATGTGTTGGAAAGCTGCGTTAACGTACACGGCAGCTCCACCGTTAGGGCATTTTCATGTTGGGCCGACAGCGAAAGGAGAAACGTCGCCAAACGGCAGGAGGAAGTTCCGCCCGTAAAATTATCAATTCTGCTGTTCAAAAAACAAATCCGATCCGACAGATAGCCGATGTAATTTTCGGCTATCTGTGAATTCTTCTCAAAAAGTTCGTGCAAAATTCTCTGCGATAAAAACAGGACGCGGCTTCTCTTCACTGCAATCACTTCAGCGACATACTGCCGTGAATTATTAAAGAGACAGGCAATCCCAAAGATCCCCCCTGGATAAAAGGTATTCATTACCAAAGAAGAACTTTCCGGCTTCATTGCCTTAATAACCCCGGAAAGCACAATGCCCAAACTTTTCCTGTAATTATTTCTGGTATATATTTTTTCACCGACTTCGTATTCCATACAGGAACATTCGTCGCTTTGAAAAGCAGCATCAACAGTGTCGTTTTCAATTCCATTAAACAAAAAACTCTGTGTCAGCAGAAGGCCGTATTTATTTTGTTTCTTAATTAACTTCATAAATGTTCACTTTCTGTTCCATTTGATACAATATTAACATTATTATAAGCATTATACTGCAATCTGTCAATAGAAGTGAAAAAAAGAGCACTGCGCAAAGCAGTACTCTTTAAATTCGGTTAGTTCGAAAAATTATTCGTGATCGCAGTCATCACAGCCACAGCCACAGCCGCAGTCATCTTCATCTTCATCAATGTCGAACTCCAGCGTCTCGCCGCAATTCGGACAGTCCATCTGACCATCTTCAATAATATCCTCAGACAGGCAAATAGTCTCATGGCAGTTTGGGCAGGTTACTTCATAGTAACAGTCCCCTTCTTCTTCATCGCTGTCTTCGTCCCCGTCATCTTCATCTTCATCTTCATAAAAGTCTTCTTCCAGAGAACCCAAATCCTCATCCACAGCATCAAGTTGATCTGCCATATCATCGAAGCTGTCCTTAATATCGGAAACGGATACTGCCATGTCGTCCAACAAATCAATTATTGCGTTAATAACCTTAACTTCTTTTTTGCTGTCATCAAGTTCAAGGCCTTCCGCTAAGCCGCGAATGTAAGCAACCTTTTCTTTGTTTGTCATAATTCTGCCTCCTTTAAATTTCATTCATTGAACATGCATAGTGTTGGTTATGCACGCTCCATATATTCGCCGGTACGGGTATCTATTCTGATTCTTTCGCCTTCCTCGATAAACAGAGGAACATTAATTTCGGCACCGGTCTCCACCGTGGCGGGCTTTAATGTATTGGTAGCGGTGTTGCCTTTAAAACCTGGGTCTGTTTTGGTGATTTTAAGTTCTACAAAGTTCGGCGGTTCAACCCCGAAAACATTTCCTTTATAGGAAAGCACTTTGCAGTTCATATTCTCCTGAACAAATTTAAAATTGTCACCGAGAACACTTTTGTTAATTGGAGTCTGCTCGAATGATTCCGAGTCCATGAAATAGTAAAGGTCTCCATCATTATAGAGATATTGCATATCCTTGCGCTCAATATAAGCGGTCGGATATTTATCATTGGGGTTGAAAGTTCTTTCAACCACACTGCCGGTAATGACATTTCTTATTTTTGTGCGAACAAAAGCCGCGCCCTTCCCCGGCTTTACATGCTGGAATTCAATAATGGAAACGACGTTGCCGTCCATTTCAAATGTAACGCCATTTCTAAAATCGCCTGCTGATATCATGGTATTATCCTCCAATAATTTTTTTCCGACTATTATCTTATAATAATTCCAGAAATTTTTCAAGATATTTTTTATTTGAACTACATTAAATCCCTTAGTGCCGCAAGTGCGAGAAAATAGCTGTTTTTCCCGAATCCTGCAATCTGGCCGGCACACACTGCGGAAATAACGCTTTTGTTCCGAAATTCCTCACGTGCATAAATATTGCTCATATGGGTTTCAATAAAAGGAATCCTGACACAGGCGATTGCATCACGCAGCGCATAGCTGTAATGCGTGAGGGCGCCCGCATTAATTACCACACCCTGATATATTCCGTGTGCACTATGAATTTTATCAATCAGATCACCCTCGTGATTGGACTGATAAATATCACAGTCATAATCCATTTTCTTAGCATTCTCAATAATTTGCAGATTGATGCTCTCAGCAGTTTCGTCCCCATATACTCCTTTTTCGCGAACACCCACCATATTAAGGTTTGGTCCAAGAAGAACAAGAACCTTTTTTCTGCTCATAAAAACACCTTCTTAATCAAAGTATTTCTTTCCCCGTCCCGTTGCTTTTATTATGTAGCGGATCGGTTTTTCCAAACCGCGGCGTATTGCAAACGAAAACGATTTTTCCTTGCCCATCGGAACAAGCAGTATCGATTTCATAAACGATAAGTTGGAACCGATTACATCAGTGAAAACCTGATCCCCGACAACAACAACCTCTTTGCGCTTCACACCCATTTTACGAATCGCACGGTAATAGGCAAAGGGAATCGGTTTTAAAGAAAGAGACATAAAAGGCAGACCGTATTTTGCTGCAAACGGCTCAACACGTTTTCTGAAATTATTTGACATGATGATAATGCTGATACCGTTTTCGAGCATGAATTGGCTCCATTCTATTGTTCCGTCAAACGGTACCTGGGAACCGTGCACAGCCAGCGTGTTGTCCACGTCAAGAATGATTGCCCGGACTTTCATGGCACGGATAAGCTCTGGAGTAATATCTGTAACTTTATCCACAGCAACAGTAGGCAAAAACAATGCCAATAACAAACCCTCCGTTTCGGAGAAAAATTAAATCAAGCTAAAAAAGCGGGCAATCAAGCCCGCTTTTCCAAATCTTTTTTTACTGTTCCTTTTACTTGAACTTGCGCTTGCGAGCTGCTTCGGACTTTTTCTTACGCTTAACAGAAGGCTTTTCATATGCTTCTCTTTTGCGAACCTCAGCAATTACTCCGGCTCTAGCGCACTGCTTCTTAAACCTTCTCAGAGCGCTGTCCAAGGATTCGTTGTCTTTAATTCTAATCTCAGCCATTTATCTTTTCCCTCCCATCCGCCATAAGGCAGGGGTATTAGTAAGTCATATTACATAAAAATAATTATACATAACACACCGGAATATGTCAAGCCCAATGTGCTAACTTTGCATAAGTTGCATGAGTTATGATTTTTGTATTGACATAAAAAACAGAAAATGATAGAATAATATCCGCAGTTCAAAAAAGCATACATATAGGGGTATAGCTCAGTTGGTAGAGCAGTGGTCTCCAAAACCACGTGTCGTGAGTTCAAATCTTACTGCCCCTGCCAGCGGCAAACCGCCGCAACGATTCGCGCTCACAGTTTTGTGGGCGCGTTTTTTTGTTATTCGGCCCTCTATTTATTGGAATCGTTGTGCAGACAGTTATCGATTGCAATCACCAGACTTGTAAAAAACGCGGCATCCTCCGGCTTTTCCACCGTCAGACAGTATGTATCCGCCCATGTGAGCCACTGCTTATGGATTTGACCGAAAATCTGCCCATTGCACTGAATATCAAAGTCCATTTCCATAAAGCTTCCTGTAATTTCAAAATCGCCATAGCTGCTCTGCACATTCAGTCTTGGGGTAAAAAACGAAAACTCTTTTTTGACTCTCGCACAAAACGCTTCTCCGGTATAAATCTCATATTCAGGCAGAAATGTGAGAACCTTCTGCTTAATATAATACAATTCGCTGCCCTTTAAATCATAAATATGAATTTTTGCTCCCCAGCTAAAGAGTTCCCCCTCCACAGAATAGACCGGTTCGCCGAATTCATTGTAAACGCTGTATTTATCTTTGAGAGAAAATATCCTTTGTTTAATATACAGATTCAACAAAACACCTCCGTTACAGTTGGATTCTATATTTTATTTTATCACAAACAGGAAAATATGCAAGTTTTACTCTTTTATATTCTTTGCTAGAATGATTACATATTTGTTCATTGTCTTAGTTCTGGAAGTGTAATAAAATAATAATTGCCAAATTATTACTGTTTGATTAAATTGTTTAGTTTTAATTTAAGGTTGGAGAGGTTTTATGAGCCTGATTTGTTTAAAAAACATCCGTAAGGTCTACCACGTGGACAAAGAAAAAATTATTGCGCTTGGCCGCATCGACATTGCGATTATGCCCCAGGAAATTTGCTGTGTGCTCGGTACCTCCGGATCCGGAAAATCCACTTTGCTGAACATTATGGCAGGGCTGGAAAAGCCGACAAAAGGCAGCATCATCATTGACGGAACCGATGTGACGGATTTTTCTGAAAAACAGTGGGCGCTGTTTCGACAGAAAAATATTGGTTTTGTGTTCCAGTCATACAACCTGATGCCGACATTGACCGCGATAGAAAATGTGGCGATTCCCTTGATGTTTAAAGGCATGGGCAAAAATGAACGAATAAAAAGAGCTGTACATATGTTGAAAGCAGTGAATTTAGGCGACCGCCTGCTGCATAAGCCGACCCAGATGAGCGGTGGCCAGCAGCAGCGCGTTGGAATCGCACGCGCATTTATATCCCGGCCAAAAATCGTTTTTGCCGACGAACCCACGGGCAATTTGGACAGTAAAACCAGCCGCGAAGTAATGGAAATCATGGTGTCCATGGCAAAGAAATACCATGAAACGCTTATTATTGTTACACATGATATGGAAATCGCAAAATTTACCGACCGTATTATCACCATTCATGACGGCAGCGTACAAAGTGATGTCAGCAATCTGTCAATTCTGAAAAGTTCAGTTAATATGGAGGAAAAGGTTTTATGAAAAAAATAATAAGAGAACGTTTATCTTTCGTTCTGACAGTATTGCTGATAACGGCGCTTTTTTTTGGCAATCTTCCTTCATCGGCGGCAACAACCGATGAACCCGACCCGGTTGTGCAAAGCGAAAAACTAACTATTTTAAAAGGAAGCCCTTTTGAAGCAACTTTTAATTTTACCCATGAAAATTATGGAGATCGTAACAAAGTGGATAGGGATAAAATCGTCATTAACGTCAGTAGTCCTAATGAGTCTATTTCTTTGGGCAAAAAAACATTTTCTGCTGCCAAAGGAGAAATCGACACCAATCCGGACGATGACAGTTCCACTTTTGATTACAGACTGACCATACCGGAAAAATACATGAAACGTATTAGTGATCGGGCTGGAACATTGAAATTCTCAATTACTTATTATGATGGCGATACCAAATTAGGAACCTTTACGGTACAGAAAACCGTATTCGACCCTACCGGCACCAGCAGCACAGCGGAAGACCAAGGGAATCTGGTCGTACAGTCCTATCAACTTGACCATACACCCGTGAAGGAAGGCGAAAAATTTAACCTGACCTTCACATTAAAAAACACCGGCAGTGTCGTCTGCGACAATATTATGGCCGTGCTGGACACTTCGACCGCCGAGGGCGTCAGCATCAACGGCGTAACGGATACACAGTATATCAACACCTTGGACGCGGGTGCAACAACGACCATCTCTTATCCTATGACCTGCCTGTCTAAAATGACAACGAATAACTACGCCATAAGCCTGATTCTCTCCGCGGATGAACTCAGTAAATCCATCACTTCCAAAGTCTATGTTCCCGTTACCGGTACAAAAACGGACAAGGACGATACCAGTACGAGTGCAAGCAAACCGCTGATTATCATTGAAAATTACGACTACGGCGGTAAAGCGGTAATGGGCGGAAAAGAGTTCAACCTTGCCATGCGCTTTAAAAACACCAGTACCGCCACACAAATCGAAAATTTGAAAATCACCATATCCTCCGTAGCCGGAACCGACGATAAATCCGTGGCGGGCGCGTTTACCCCCGCAAAATCGTCCAATACCTTTTTCATACCGAAGGTCGGGCCGAATTCCGGCTTTGCCGAACAGATTGCGCTCATTCCCAAGGCCGACGCAACGCCGAATTCCTACGGAGTAACCGTCGCATTCAGCTATGAAGCCGTGCTGAACGACAAGCGGGAAACCATTGAAGCAACAGAAACGATCTCCATTCCCTTAACGCAGTCCGACCGATTTGAAGCAAACGAAGCGGAGCTTCAGGGACCAATTGCGTTAGGCGACTCAGGTCAGCTGAATATCAATTATGTAAATAAAGGCAAAAGTAAAATTTTCAATCTTTCTGTTAAGCTGGAGGGCAACTTTACCACAGGGGAATCCAACACCTATATCGGCAACGTCGATTCCGGCGTGGGAGATACCTTTCAGGCGACACTCAACCCAACGGCAGAGGGTACGATGACCGGTAAGGCAACCTTCAGTTACGAAGACGCCAACGGAGATATTAAAAATCTGGTGAAGGAATTTTCCTGCGAGGTAATCGCGGCAATGGATCAGGGTGACGGAATGAGTTCCGAACCCGCCGTTCCGGCAAATGCGGGAGCCTCTTCCCCGCCGCCATGGATGATACTGACAGGGGCCGGCGGCGCGATTGCGGCCATCATTGTATTTGTAATTATACATAAAAAACGGAAAGCAAAAAAGCTGAAGCTTTTGGAAGAAAGCGACGATTACGACGATATTCCTAGAAATGAAGATCAATCGGCAAATGGGGAAAAATAGATATGAAATGGAAAGACATGCTTTCAATGGCACTAGGTAATTTGTTTAAGCGCAAAGTCAGAACTCTTTTAACGGTGACCGGCGTTGTAATCGGAACCTGCGCCATTGTTGTCATGATGTCGTTTGGCATCGGAATTAAGCAGACTATGGAAACCATGATGCAAAACATGGGCGATCTTACTGTAATCACGATTAACAATCAGTCACAGACACCGGACTCGGCGGCACTGGACGATAAAGAACTGGAAAAAATAAAAGCAATAAAAAACGTCGTTGCGCTTACCCCTGTCTTTTATCTTGACCCCTCATCTGTAACGATTAAGAGCAAAAAATACAGTTATCAGGGGATGATTTACGGCGTTTCTTTGGCTGCGCTGAAAGAATTCGGATATCAGGTGGAAAAAGGCGAGCTCCCCGCGGAAGGCGCCGCAGAAACAACGATTTTGTTCGGCAAAGATGCGGAATATGATTTTATAGACAGTCAAAAATCCAGCAACAACATGGTGTACGCCCAGGCCGATAAAAACGGAAAGATGCCTGATCCGTATGTTTTACCCATGACAGATAAATTTCAGGTTGCAGTAAACCTGCCGGAGGATTCCACGGCGAAAAGCAAACCGGTTAAACTGCAATGCACCGGCACGCTTGCCGAAGACTGGGGAAAGAACCCCTCCCCCAGCCACTCTATCTTTATGGATGTCACCTTTGCAAAGCAGCTGCGGGACAAATACAATAAGCTGAACAACATTAAAAAGGATCCTAATAAAAAAGATGGCTACGACAGCGCGAGTGTGAAAGTGACATCTGTTGAGGCTGTTGCGGAGGCCGAAAAGGCAATACAGGATATGGGATTCTCCACATACAGCATGGAAAGCGTCCGCAAGCCGCTTGAGGAGCAGATGAGAACCATACAGATGATTCTTGGCGGCCTTGGTGCAATCTCGCTTCTGGTAGCGGCTCTGGGGATCACAAACACCATGATTATGTCCATCTATGAAAGAACACGTGAAATTGGGATTATGAAGGTACTCGGCTGTGTCGTCCGGAATATCCGCACGATGTTTTTAGTCGAGGCCGGCGTAATTGGATTTATGGGCGGTGTACTCGGTATTGCGCAAAGCTACGCCATATCGTTCGTCATCAATATGCTGTATGCCTCGCAGAACGCAGGGAGCGACCATGCAGTCAGCGGTATGGCCGCGGCTGCGGGAACTACTTCCGGCATTTCAATCATTCCGGTTTGGCTGGCTCTTGGAGCTCTTCTGTTTTCGACTATGGTTGGCTTGGTGTCCGGTTTTTATCCCGCAAACAGAGCCGTCAAAATCAGTGCGCTGACCGCAATCAAACAGGAATAGCAGAAAACTCCCCATAGCAAATTGGGGAGTTTTTGTCAAGTAAAAAATAATTATTTATTTTAACGCTATATGTTGACAATTATCGGCCTTTTAAGTATAATAATACTCGTTGTCCATGGTAAATGGCTCGGTAGTTCAGCTGGTTAGAACGCTAGCCTGTCACGCTAGAGGTCGTCGGTTCGATCCCGATCCGAGTCGCCATTTGCTGCTATGGCTCAGTTGGCAGAGCACATCCTTGGTAAGGATGAGGTCATGCGTTCGAATCGCATTAGCAGCTCCATAAAATCCCCAGTAGCCATGCGGCTTCTGGGGATTTTTGCTATCTGGATATACACCATTATGAGATGATGGCAATTTTTTATAAAATCATTTTTTAAAGTTATTTGACATATAGGAGATTTTGTTGTATAATAACAGCAGTGTTTAACCCCGTGTTAAGCATATATTTTATAATCGAGGTATACTACTACATGTATGAGGACAAAACTTTAATTTGCAAAGACTGCGGAGCCGAATTTGAATTTACTGCCAGCGAACAGGAATTTTACGTTGAAAAAGGTTTTACTAATGAACCTCAGCGCTGCAAATCCTGCCGTGATGCACGTAAAAATGCAAGAGGCGGTTCTAACGGCGGCGGCGGTACCCGTGAGATGTTCGAAGCAACTTGCGCCAGTTGCGGAAAAACTTGCAAAGTTCCCTTCAAGCCAAGCAATGATCGCCCTGTTTATTGCAGTGACTGCTTTGCAAACAGAAGATAAACTTAAAATTGTAAAAATTTTAATGCGCCCTTCGGGGCGCATTTTTTTATTTCATTACAATTTATTTTTCACAGCATTTTTAAAGCATTTGAATACTTTTATAACAGCAATTGCTTTAAGGGGAAATGAAACGCCCCGTTATTTTTATGCCGTCTTTTTCATGCAAAACTCTTGTTGCAGCACTCCGCTATGTTGGGAAAGGATCGCTAAACTGACGGAAAGAACCAATTCGGCACATGCCTGTATCGCACAAAACAATTCCATACCATAATCATATTCTTTCAAAGGTTTCTTTTCTATTAAGCTGCGCATTCTATTGTTTATTTCTGAAGTACTCTCTGGGACAATTGCATTCGTAATATAATCTATCTGGCGAAATGTGGAATAATTTTCCCGCATAAACCGCAGAAGTTCATTTTCATATTTCACATGTTCCTTTAAATTACCGCTAAACTCAGGACTGTGTGCGCAGCAAAAAAAATCCGAATAGTAATGGCATAAAATGCCGAATTTTTTTGATGCCTTAGCACTGATAATCTTATAATCAGTCCTGCAAAGTTTTGCTGTTTTCTTTCGTACCATTTTATTGCAGAATCTCATTCTATGCGGACGCAGAAAAGAAATTCCATGATCCGGACAAGTATTTCCTGTTAAAAAGCTTGATTCATTTAGGACAATGCCGTATTTTTGATTCAGATATTCATATACGATGGTTCCAATCAAAATATGATTCATACTGTTCATATCAGTTGATCCCTCACTAAAGTCTAAATTTAACTAACTTTATTCAATATAACACATTAAATTCAAAATTTAATATGTTAAACGTATATCCATAACTTACTTATATAGAATTTTTCACAAATATCACTATAATGAGTCAAAGAAGTTGTTTATGATAGTAAAACTGTACCCACAACATCTAAAAAATTTCATATACGAAAATACACCTCTTCTGTTAGTTTCAGTATAACCACTGACTAACTTTCGGGGTGTATTTCATGTTAGAAGATATTATTTATTGCAATAATTTCTGCCAAATTGTTTAAATTGCTCTTCAATCTTTATTCCCACTCGATCGTGGCCGGCGGTTTTGAGGTGATATCATAAACCACGCGATTCACTTGCTGTACTTCATTCACAATGCGATTGGAAATCTTGGCAAGAAGATCGTATGGAATTCTGGCCCAATCGGCGGTCATAAAGTCTGACGTGGTAACTCCGCGCAATGCAATGGTATTGTCATATGTTCTGCCGTCCCCCATTACACCTACACTTTTTATACCGGTTAAAACAGCAAAATATTGATTGATGCTCCTGTCAAGATCCGCGTTTACAATCTCCTCTCGGAATATTGCGTCTGCATCTTTTAATATTTCAAGCTTTTCGGACGTAATTTCTCCCATAATCCGTATTGCAAGTCCGGGACCGGGAAAAGGCTGTCTCCAGACAAGGGGCCCGGGGATGCCAATCTCAAGACCAACTCTCCGAACTTCATCCTTAAACAAATTTCTTAACGGTTCAATCAATCCTTTAAAATCGACATCATCAGGAAGTCCGCCCACATTATGGTGACTTTTTATGACGGCTGCATCCCCTATTCCGCTTTCTACAACATCAGGGTAAATCGTACCCTGACACAGATAATCAACATGGCCGATTTTCTTTGATTCTTCTTCAAAAACACGGATAAATTCTTCACCGATTATTTTCCGTTTATGCTCAGGTTCGGAAACGCCCTGAAGTTTAGTAAGAAAACGCTCTTGTGCGTTTACCCGAATTAAATTCATGTCAAACTGCTTACGGAATACTCTTTCTACATCGTCCCCTTCATTTTTGCGCAGAAAACCATGGTCAACAAAAATGCAGGTGAGGTTTTTTCCCACTGCTTTATGAACCAGCAATGCCGCAACCGAAGAATCCACACCGCCCGAAAGTGCACAAATCACCTTTCCGTCTCCAACAGTTTTTTTAATATGCTGTATCGTTTCCTCCGCAAAAGAGGACATCTTCCAGTCGCCTGTACAGCCGCAGATCTGATAAAGAAAATTCCGCAGCATTTCATTCCCGTGCTCGGTGTGCTCAACCTCAGGATGAAACTGCAGAGCAAAGAGGCGTTTGCACTCATTTTCCATAGCAGCAGTAGGACAGTTTCCGCTTGTGGCGGTCACCCGGAATCCGTCTGGAACTCCTGCAATATAAATGGTATGACTCATCCAACAGATGGATTGCTTTCCCAAACCGGAAAACAGCGTGCTTCCTGTATCAAAATCCACCGTCGTTTTTCCGTATTCGCGCGCCTTGCTGCTTTCAACCCTGCCGCCAAGCAGATATGCCATCAGCTGCGCACCATAGCAGATTCCAAGCACGGGAATCCCCAGTTCAAAAATTTTAGGGTCGCATTGGGGGGCATTCTCATCGTACACAGTGTCCGGTCCACCGGAAAAAATGATTCCCTTATATCCTGCCGAGCGAATTTGTTCAGCAGTGGTTTTATACGGCTTAATTTCACAATATACGTTTAAATCACGCACTCTGCGCGCAATTAACTGGCTGTATTGCCCACCAAAGTCAAGAATCAGTATTGCTTCGTTTTGCATCATATGTTAGTGCACTTCCATTCTTTGAACTGTCGCCGGTTTTCACAAAAGCAACAGAGTGATCTTATTCAACGGTCACTGATTTAGCAAGGTTACGGGGTTTATCAATATCGCAGCCTTTCATCGACGCAACATAATAAGCAAAAAGCTGCAATGGAATAACTGCCAAAGACGGCAGCATCATTTCACACATTTCAGGAATGTACAGCGTGTGGTCAGTTACCTGTTCAATCTTCGTGTTGTTTTCAGTAGTTAAACCAAGAACAACGGCGCCTCGGGCCTTCACTTCTTTTACATTACTCATCATTTTATCAAAAAGCATCTGCTGTGTCGCAAGTGCGACCACAAGCGTGCCCTCTTCAACGAGTGATATTGTACCGTGTTTTAACTCTCCGGCAGCATAAGCGTCGGAATGAATATAGGAAATCTCTTTAAGCTTGAGCGAACCTTCCAGAGACATGGCGTAATCCAAATTTCTCCCGATGAAAAACACATCTTTTACATTGAAGAACTGGGAAGCAAGAAATTGAATATGTTCCTTATTGCTGAGAATTTCATGGATTTTTTCAGGAAGAATTTGAAGCTGTGAAACATAATACGCATATTCTTCCGCAGAAAGATTCCCAAGCTTATCTGCAAAATAAATAGCAAGAAGATACACAACCGCAAGCTGAGTGCTGTACGCCTTCGTTGTTGCAACGGCGATTTCAGGCCCCGCCCATGTGTAAATCACATCATCGGAATCGTTTGCAATGGAACTGCCGACCACATTCACAATGGAAAGCGTCCTGGCGCCGAGCTTCTTTGCCTCGCGCAGTGCCGCCAGCGTATCTGCCGTTTCACCGGACTGGCTGATGACGAGCACCAGAACTTTTTCGTCAATAATGGGCTGACGGTACCGGAATTCGGAGGCAACATCGACCTCGACCGGGATTCTGGAAAATCTCTCTAAAATATATTTAGCAACCATTCCCACGTGATAAGCAGAACCGCATGCCAATATATATATTTTTGAAAAGCCCTTAATTTGTTCAGCCGTCAAAGTGATATTGTCAAGAACAATTTTTCCATCCTTAATTCGGGGAGAAATCGTATCTCTTACCGCTTTCGGCTGCTCCATGATCTCCTTAGCCATAAAATGCTGGTAACCGCCTTTTTCCGCCGCGGCAATATCCCAGTCAATATGGCAGGGTTCTTTCGGAACGATATCTTTATCCGTATTATAAATCGTAACGGAATCCCTCTTTAGAATGGCAATTTCATTGTCATTCAGGCGATAAATATCCCTTGTTTTATTCAAGATTGCAGGGATATCGGAGGCAATAAAGTTCTCTTCTTTACCCAAACCAATAATTAATGGGCTGTCTTTTCTCACTGCAATAATCTGATCCGGATTATCTTCACAGATGATGCCGAGTGCATAGGAGCCTTCCACTTTATTGATTACACGAATGACGGCATCCAGAATATCGCCTTTATAGTAATACTCCAAAAGCTGTGCAATCACTTCCGTATCCGTTTCAGATACAAAAGTTTTTCCTTTTTGAATAAGCAGATCCTTTAATGCGAGATAATTTTCAATAATTCCATTGTGAACAACAGCAAATCTCCCGGAATCACTTACCTGCGGGTGAGAATTGATATCCGATGGCTTGCCGTGTGTCGCCCACCGTGTATGGCCAATGCCCACAGTTCCGAGAACGTCTTTCCCGCCGTTTATCATGTCGCTTAATATCTTAAGTCTTCCCTTCGCTTTTACAACCTGAAGAGAAGTCCCGTCATAAACGGCAACTCCGGCTGAATCATAACCCCGGTATTCCAATTTTTCAAGCCCGCTTAACAAAATAGGGGCAGCCTGGTCATCTCCGATATAGCCAACAATTCCACACATACTATCACACTTTCTCCGGCAGAATTCATTCTAAATAACAAGTGCCAACATTGCCACCGGAAATGTTGGCGCTCAATTATATGATACTTATCTGTAAATAATATCCTCACGCGCAGGACCATTGGAAACGATCTTAATTGGAATCCCAATTGCCCTTTCAGAAAATTCTATATATTTGCGCGTATTTTCCGGAAGATCCTCGTATTTACTTATCCCGCGAATATCGCATTTCCAACCGGGCAAGGTTTCTATGATTGGTTTACAATGCTTCAACTGTATGGTCGACGGGAATGAATCAATTCTCTTCCCATTCAATTCATAGGCAACGCAGACCGGAATTTCATCCAGATATCCCAGTACGTCAAGAACGGTAAGCGCAACACAAGTTGAACCCTGTACCTGACAGCCGTACCGTGACGCAACCAAGTCCAGCCAGCCCATTCTGCGCGGACGACCCGTTGTGGCCCCGAATTCACCGCCGTCACCGCCTCTGCGGCGAAGTTCATCAGCTTCTGCGCCAAAAATCTCACTGACAAACTCACCTGCGCCAACGGCGCTCGAGTAAGCTTTTACTACCGCTATGATTTCTTTGATCTCATAGGGCGGCAGGCCGGCGCCAATCGCACCGTATCCGGCCAATGTTGAGGACGAGGTCACCATCGGATAAATTCCGAAGTCAGGGTCTTTTAACGCGCCAAGCTGCCCTTCAAGAAGAATGTTTTTTCCTTCCTTAACCGCCTTATGCAGAATTGAGAAAGTATCAGCGACATATGGTTCCAATAAGCTTCTGTACTCCATGAGCTTGTTGTAAATCTCATCAACCGTAAGTTTTGGCTGATGATACAAATGGTCATACAATACATTTTTTAAGGTAATAACATGGTCTATTTTCTCTTTTAAAGAATCTTCATCATCGTAAAGCTCGCTGATCTGAAAGCCAATCTTAGAAAACTTATCGGAATAAAAAGGCGCTATACCCGACTTAGTCGACCCAAATGAATGAGAAGAAAGACGCGCTTCCTCAAAAGTGTCAAGCTGGATGTGATATGGCATAACCAACTGCGCGCGGTCTGAAATAATGATATTCGGTTTTGGTACCCCGCGCTCCTCAAGAGCTTTTAATTCTTTGATGAAATTCTCCACGCTGAGCGCAACGCCATTGCCGATAATATTCGTTATATGGCTGTAAAAAACACCGGATGGCAGCTGGTGCAGTGCGAATTTGCCATAATTATTTATAATGGTGTGACCGGCATTGCTGCCGCCCTGAAATCGGATTACAATGTCGGACTGAGCGGCTTCAACATCTGTAATTTTACCCTTGCCTTCATCTCCCCAGTTTGCACCAACAATTGCTTTAATCATAAACATTCACTCCGCCGTGCCGCAACGGAACTTGCTGAAAAACTGCCCCGCGGCCGAATTTAGGCAGTAACTGATAATGACAACTCAATTATAATATCACACTTATCCATAAAATCAAAGCGGATTCAAAATAAAAAACCAATTCCTATTTCGCCGTATAATTTACAAATTTATTTCCGATTTTTCATCCGGAATAAAATCATATTGACTGACCGCCTTATTGACAACTTCAGAAATGAATTCTTCCGTCTGCTGCGGCGCCCTTCCGACATACTTTTCAGGGTTGATAATTGCGTGAAGCTCCTCGAGAGTCACCCCAAAAATCGAGTCTGCGGCAATACGGCTGAGGAGGTCGTTCTCCCCGCCTTCTTCCTTAATCACCCGCGAGGCGGCCATGGAGTGTACACGAATCCGTTCATGGAGCTGCTGACGGTCCGCGCCGCGCTTAACGGCATCCATCATGATATTTTCCGTGGCCATAAACGGCAATTCCCGTAGAAGGTGCTGTTCGATGACCTTTGGATACACGACTAGACCATCCGCTACATTACTATACAAATTCAAAATACCGTCGACTGCAAGAAAAGACTCGGGTACACTGATACGCTTATTGGCGGAATCGTCGAGCGTGCGTTCAAACCACTGCGAAGCCTCCGTGATATAGGGATTGAGGCTGTCAATAATCACATATCTTGAAAGCGAGGCAATGCGTTCGCTTCTCATTGGATTGCGCTTGTAAGCCATCGCAGAAGAGCCAATCTGATTCTTTTCAAACGGTTCCTCAATTTCTTTCAGATGCTGCAAAAGGCGGATATCATTCGAAAATTTCGCCGCACTTTGAGCAATTCCGCACAAAACTGAGAGCATCTGACTGTCAAGTTTCCGTGAATACGTCTGACCGGATACCGCAAAGCAAGAAGGATATCCCATCTTCTCTGCAATCATCTCATCAAGCTTTTTCACTTTAGAATGGTCGCCGTCAAAAAGTTCCAAAAAACTGGCCTGTGTGCCGGTGGTTCCCTTTGAACCCAAAAGCTTTGCTTTGGAAAGCTGGTATTCCACGTCCTCCAAATCCATCAGCAAATCCTGAATCCAGAGCGTCGCCCGTTTTCCTACCGTAGTTGGCTGTGCCGGCTGAAAATGGGTAAATGCAAGCGTCGGCAAATCCTTATACCGCAAAGCAAATCTGGAAAGTACGCGGATGACCCCGACCAGCTTATTTCGGACAAGCTTCAATGCGTCTGTCATCACGATGACATCGGTGTTGTCGCCTACATAGCATGACGTTGCGCCAAGATGAATAATCGGCATGGCTTTCGGACACTGCTGTCCGTAAGCGTAGACATGCGACATCACATCATGGCGCACAACCTTTTCGCGCGCTTTGGCAACATCATAATTGATATCGTCCTGAAACTGAATCATTTCATCGAGCTGTTCCTGCGTGATATTCAGCCCAAGTTCTTTTTCAGCCTGTGCGAGAGCAATCCAAAGTTTGCGCCACGTTCTGAATTTTTTATCCGGTGAAAACAAATATTTCATTTCGTCATCGGCATATCGTGATGATAGCGGTGATTCATAAGTATTTTTCAATGATATTCTCCTCCAAACAGGAAATTAAAATCTTTTAATCGGCGTGCAATAGTCGTAATCCTTATTCGCGATCAGATAGTCTGGAACAGGGGCGGGGTATTTTCCGGAGAAGCACGCATCGCAGAACCCACTGCATCCCTTCAGCATTTTAGGCAGATTTTCAAGGCTTAAAAAGTCAATTGAATCGGCAAAGCTCATTTCGCCAATCTCCGCGATGGTGTGCTGACAGGCAATCAGATCATCCTTTGACGGAATATCCGTTCCGTAATAACACGGCCATAAAAATGGAGGAGAGCTGATTCTCAGATGAACCTCCGTTGCACCGGCGTCTTTCAGCATGGTGACAATGCGCGCGCTGGTAGTTCCCCTCACAATGGAGTCATCCAGCATCACAACACGTTTGCCCTTTACGCAGGAGGAAAGCGCATTCAGTTTAATTCGCACACTGCGCACACGCTCCAGCTGATTCGGTTTAATAAAAGTCCTGCCGATATAACTGTTTTTCACAATTCCTTTTTGGTACGGGATACCGGATTCCTCACTGTACCCAATCGCAGCGTCAATGCCGGATTCCGGCACGCCGATTACGATATCCGCTTCAACGGGATGCTGCCTTGCAAGCAGGCGCCCGGCTTCTTTGCGTGCTTCATAAACACTTGTCCCATCAATAAAGCTGTCGGTTCTTGCAAAATAAATATATTCAAAAACACAGAGTGATTTCTTAACGGTGACGGGGTCCTGAATGGAGCGCAGACCGTTTTGATCCACAACAACAATTTCACCCGGTTCCACATCTCGCACAAATTCTGCGCCGCATGCGTCAAGCGCGCAGGTCTCCGACGCAAAAACGTAGGAATTGTCCAAACGTCCGATGCAGAGCGGCCGAAATCCATGAGGGTCACGTGCGGCAATCAGTTTTTGCGGACTCATGACGACAAGGGAATAAGAGCCTTGAATTTTAGGAAGAGCGCGGCGTACGGCTTCTTCAATGGAAGGCGCTTCCACGCGTTCACCCGCAATAATATACGCGATTACTTCCGTATCAATGGTAGTTTGAAAAATGCATCCCCTGTGCTCAAGCTGATGACGAAGTTCATAAGCGTTCGTCAAATTGCCGTTATGGGCAATTGCAAGGGTTCCCTTGATGTACCTCATTACAAGCGGCTGGGCATTTTCCCGCACACTGCCGCCCGATGTGGAGTAGCGGACATGTCCGACCGCCATTTGGCCGACGAGGTCATCTAAAATCGTATCATTAAAAGCTTCCGTAACAAGACCCATGTCTTTGGAATAGGAGATTACCCCGCGGTCGCAGACGGCAATTCCGCAGCTCTCCTGACCCCTGTGCTGTAACGCAAGAAGCCCGTTATAAGCTGCATATGCGGGAGCAACCCCGCCGTCGGAATAAATACCGAAGACCCCGCATTCCTCGTGTGGTTTGGAACTGTCGTAATCCATAACAGAGCTGTTCAATTACTCACCATCCTATACATTATAAGCCGATGCGTTTCATAACCTCGGCATAAGCCTCTTCTACTCCGCCTAAATCCCTGCGAAAACGGTCTTTATCAAGTTTCTCATGGGTATTGACATCCCAAAAACGGCAGGTATCCGGAGAAATTTCATCTGCAAGAATAATCCCATCGGCACAGCGGCCAAATTCAAGCTTGAAATCAATCAGTTCAATGTTAACGGACAGGAAAAACTCTTTCAAAATTTCATTGATCTTCAATGACATGGTACTAATCAGGTCAATTTCTTCCTTTGTTGCAAAATCGGCGGCAAGAATATGATATTCGTTGACCATCGGATCGCCCAGCTCATCGTTTTTATAACAAAATTCCAGCACGGTGGACTTCATTGGCGTGCCTTCCTCCATGCCGAGCCGCTTTGCAAGGCTTCCGGCCGCTTTGTTGCGGACAATGACCTCAAGGGGAACAATCTTTACTTTTTTGACAAGAGTCTCCCTATCGCTCAGTTCTTCAACAAAATGAGTTTTAATGCCCTTTTCCTCAAGCATTTTAAATAAATAGTTGGACATCTTGTTGTTTACAACACCTTTGCCAACAATCGTCCCCTTCTTTAGTCCGTTAAATGCGGTTGCATCATCCTTGTAATCAACGATGCAGTAGTCCTTGTCGTCCGTTGCGTATACCTTTTTTGCCTTACCCTCATAGAGAAGTTCACTTTTTTTCATTATCTTTTCCTCCTACATGTTATTTATATCTACTTTCTAAATAAACGGGATTTCTCTCTTTATTTGGAAGACTGCTTATTGTTATATAAAATTTAAAAAAGTAGAAACCTTTGTAATATCGATTACCGAAAGCTGTGTCGTTTCAACGTGTCTGGCACAGGTCAGGAATGCGTTGGCGGTGTCAAGCGAGGTCAGACAGGGGATTCCCGATTCGACCGCATTCCTTCTTATTTTATAGCCGTCTCTGTTGTGTACGACACCTTTGGACGGGGTATTGATGACAAGGTCAATTTTGCCCGATGTAATATGGTCGAGAATATCAGGATTGCCCGTTCCGATTTTATTAGTGCGAATCGTCGGAATATCATTGTCGTTGAAGAAGTCGGAGGTTCCGGCCGTGGCATAGATGGTCCACCCAAGGTCGTAAAGCCCTCTGGCAATTGGCAGGGCTTCTTCCTTGTCGCTGTCCTTCAGCGTAAAGATTACCCTTCCGTTTTTAATCATGTGCACACCGGCACCATAGAAAGATTTAATCAATGCCTCGTCAAAGGTTTTTGCAATGCCCAGTACCTCGCCGGTTGATTTCATTTCCGGGCCAAGATTGATATCGGCGCCGTAAAGCTTTTCAAACGAGAAAACCGGCATTTTAATTGCGATTAAATCCTTTTCTTTTTGAAGCCCGTAATGATAGCCCATATCCGGCAGCGTCTTGCCAAAGAAAGTGCCCACAGCCAGCGCCACAATCGGAATACCGGTTACCTTGCTGATATACGGCACCGTTCTGGAAGAACGCGGGTTAGCCTCAATCACATATACTTCGTTGTCTTTTACGATAAACTGAATGTTCAGCAGACCCTTTACCTTGAGCGCTTTCGCAAGTCGGCGCGTGTATTCAACGATCAGTGCCTGCATGTCCTTCGCCACACCGATGGCCGGATAGACGGAGATGCTGTCGCCGGAATGGATTCCGGCACGCTCAATGTGCTGCATAACACCCGGAATCACCGAATCGATTCCGTCGCAGACGGCGTCAACCTCAACCTCCGTACCCATGATATATTTATCAACCAGAATGGGGTGTTCCTGTGCAATGCGGTTGATAATGCCGATTTGTGAAATGATGTCTTCATCCGCATAAGCAATGTGCATTCCCTGCCCGCCGAGCACATAGGACGGACGAATCAGCACCGGGTAACCCAGTTCATTGGCCGCTCTGATTGCTTCGTCACAGGTAAAGACCATGCGTCCATCCGCGCGGGGTATCTGACATTCAAAAAGAATTTTGTCAAACCGCTCCCTGTCCTCCGCTTCATCAATGCTGTCGAACGAAGTGCCAAGTATCGGAATACCCATTTTTTCAATTGCACCGGCAAGTTTAATTGCGGTCTGGCCGCCAAACTGCACCACAGCGCCGTCCGGCTTTTCTAGTTCAACAATATGGCGTACATCTTCTTCTGTCAACGGCTCAAAATACAATTTGTCCGCGATATCAAAATCCGTGCTGACTGTTTCCGGATTGTTATTAACAATGATTGTCTCATAGCCCAGATCTTTCAAAGCCCAGACGCTGTGAACGGAACAAAAATCGAATTCAATGCCCTGCCCGATTCGAATGGGGCCGGAACCGATAACGAGTATTTTTTTTCTGCTGAACTGCGGTATGGATTCATTCTGAGTGCCGTAGCTTGAGTAGTAGTACGGCGTTTCCGCGTCAAATTCAGCGGCGCAGGTGTCCACCATTTTATAGATGGGATGGATGTCCCAATCATTTTCCATTGTGCGGATTTCATCCAGTGTTTTTCCGCTTAGTTCTGATATGGTTTGGTCCATAAAACCAAAATCCTTTGCCTTTAAGAGCAGCGCTTTGTCAATTTGCTGAGCTGCAAATGCCTTTTCGACCTGAATAATCGAAAGCAGTTTATCGAGAAACCAAAGATCAATCTTCGTAATGTCATGGATTTTTTCCGGCGCCGTACCGCGCCTTAAAGCCTCGGAAACAACCCATAGTCTTCGGTCATCCACAACATAAAGGCGCGCATCCAATTCGCTGTTGGTGAGTTTCTGAACATTGTGATCAATCAAGCTGTAGAGATTCTGCTCAAGTGAACGAATGGACTTCATTAAAGCCGCTTCAAAAGTCGGGGCGATTCCCATCACCTCTCCGGTCGCCTTCATCTGTGTTCCAAGGCTGCGCTTCGCATAAACAAATTTATCAAATGGCCATCTCGGAATTTTCACCACGCAATAGTCCAGAGTCGGCTCAAAACAGGCATATGTCTTTTTTGTAATGGCGTTCTGTATTTCATCCAGCGTATAGCCAAGCGCAATTTTAGAAGCCACTTTCGCAATCGGGTAGCCCGTTGCTTTAGAGGCAAGAGCAGAGGAACGGCTTACGCGGGGATTCACTTCGATGACACAATATTCAAAGCTTTTTGGGTTCAAGGCAAACTGGACATTGCAGCCGCCCTCCACTTTCAGCTCTCTGATAATGGAAAGTGAAGCGGATCGCAGCATCTGCGTTTCTTTATCCGCAAGTGTCTGGCAGGGGGCGACAACAATAGAATCTCCGGTATGAACGCCGACCGGATCAAAATTTTCCATGTTACAGACCGTAATGCAGTTTCCGTTGCGGTCACGCATTACTTCGTACTCTATTTCTTTCCAACCGGAAATACACCGTTCAATCAGCACCTGATTCACGCGGCTGCGGTGCAGTCCAAGCGTTGCAATGGAAATAAGCTGTTCTTCGTCGGCGGCGATTCCTCCGCCGCTGCCGCCCAGCGTGTATGCAGGGCGAACAATAACAGGATAACCGATCTTTTTCGCTATTCTGACGCAGTGTTCAACGGTTTCGGCAATCCCGCTTTCAGCGCAGGGCTGATTGATGCGCTCCATAGCTTCCTTAAAGAGCTCTCTGTCCTCCGCCATCCGAATGGTGTCGGCGTTTGTGCCGATCATTTCCACGTTGTTTTCCTTTAGGAAACCGGATTCTTCCAGTTCAACCGCAAGATTCAACGCGTTCTGACCGCCCAAAGTGGGAAGGATACTGTCCGGATTTTCTTTTAATATCACCTTTTTAATGGTTTCAACGGTCAGTGGTTCAATATAAACCTTATCGGCAATCTGCTTGTCCGTCATGATAGTCGCCGGGTTTGAATTGATCAGGATAACCTCGACGCCTTCCTCGCGGATTGCACGGCATGCCTGTGTACCGGCATAGTCGAACTCAGCAGCCTGGCCAATGATGATTGGACCGGAGCCGATAATAATAACTTTTTTAATATCAGTTCTTTTCATATCTGGCCTCCTCCTATCAGTTTGAGAAATTGATCGAAAAGAAAGCCTGTGTCAAGCGGGCCCGGAGAAGCTTCCGGATGAAACTGCACAGAAAACACTTTTCCATTTTTATAATTTAATCCCTCAATACTGCCGTCATTCATGCTGATAAAGCGGATGTCGGCTACTGAAGGATTGATTGTGTCGCCATTGACCACAAATCCGTGGTTCTGGGAAGTAATGTACACCCTGTTTGCAAACAGATCTTTCACCGGATGATTAATTCCTCTATGGCCGTATTTTAATTTATAGGTGTCGAAACCCTGTGAAAGAGCCATCAGCTGATGACCCAGGCAAATTGCAAAGGTAGGGATGCCGTACGCATAGACCTTTTTCAGTTCGGCGATTGCTTTCGTGCACTCTTTCGGATCCCCCGGGCCGTTTGACAGCATGATGCCGTCGGGTGAAAAAGACATCATATCTTCAAAAGATGCATCATACGGAAAACATTTCACAGTACAGCCGCGTTTGACAAGCGAACGGATAATATTGCTTTTCACCCCGTAGTCGGAAAGCGCGATTTTTACGGAACCGTCGCCATATACTTTTTGCCCCCTGCTGCTGACAACAGGTACGCTGGACTCCAGTTCAAACAGATTGATCTGCTTTTTCATTGCAGCGGCGTCAATGTCATCTCCGTATGCAATCATTCCGCGCATTGTACCGCTTTCACGGAGCACTTTTGTAATAGCGCGGGTATCCACTCCCTGAATTCCGGGAATGCGATTCTGTTTTAAAAACGAGTTCAAGTCCACATCACACCGAAAATTACTAGCGGCACCCGAAATGGAACGGACGATATAGGCACGCAACCATGGTCTTGTAGATTCCGCATCATCATAGCAGATGCCATAATTACCAATTAAAGGATAAGTCATGACAACACCCTGCCCTGAATAAGACGGATCGGTCAGCAGTTCCGTGTATCCACACATTGCACTGTTAAACACAACCTCGCAAAGGACATCATGTTCGTCACCAAAACCTGTTCCCTCAAAGGTCACTCCATTTTCAAGCATCAGCAATGCTTTCATTTAATCACCAACCATTCTTTTTAATCAACAGCTCACTATAATAAAGCACTATGCTTTAAAATACTTTATAATTCTCTCGACGGCTTTTTGCGTGTTTTCCTTAGTATTGAAAGAAGTTAAGCGGAAAAATCCTTCGCCGCCAACGCCAAAGCCAGAGCCTGGGGTACCCACAACACCGGTTTTTTCAAGCAAAAGATCAAAAAATCCCCAGGAAGTAAGCCCATTGGGTGTTTTCAGCCACACATAAGGTGAATTCACACCGCCATAAACTTCAAACCCAGCTTTCGTCAATCCGTCAACGATAGTTTTAGCATTATTAAGATAATAAGTAATATTTTCCCTTACCTCACGCTTCCCCTCTTCGGAAAAAACAGCCTCGGCACCCCGCTGAATAACATAAGAGACACCATTCATTTTGGTTGACTGGCGCCTGTCCCACAGCTTATTCAGAGATATGCCGTCAAAAATCAAATCTTTAGGTATGATTGTATAGGCACAACGCGTTCCGGTAAAACCGGCAGTTTTTGAAAAACTCCTGAACTCAATCGCACATTTTTTAGCGCCCGCTATTTCATAGATACTGTGCGGCATATCTTCATCCGTAATAAACGCTTCATACGCCGCGTCATACAGAATGATGGATCGGTTCGCAAGAGCATAGTCAACCCACTTTTTGAGTTCGGCACGGCTGATGCCGATGCCGGAAGGATTATTTGGAAAACAAAGATAAATCATATCAGCATGCTCTTTCGGCAGCTCGGGCAGAAAACCGTTTTCTTTCAAGCACGGCATGTAAACAATTTTACTCCAACCGCTGCCCTCCCGGTATTCGCCGGCTCTTCCAGCCATCACATTGGTATCGACATAAACCGGATAAACAGGGTCGCAGACCGCAACCACATTATCAACGTCAAAAATATCTCCGATGCTTCCTGTATCACTTTTCGCACCGTCACTGACGAAAATCTCATCCTTGTCAATCTGCACTCCGCGATTTACAAAGTCATTTTCGGCAATTGCAGCACGAAGGAACTCATAGCCTGCCTCTGGTCCATAGCCATGGAAGGTTTTGGCTTTCCCCATCTCTTCGGCGGCGGCCTGCATCGCTTTTACTACGGCTCTTGGCAGCGGTCGGGTAACGTCTCCGATTCCCAGACGAATGATTTCCGTTTCCGGGTGCTGATTGGAAAATTCACTTACTTTTTTCGCAATATCAACAAAAAGATAGCTGGCTGGCAGTTTCACAAAATTTTCGTTTACTTTTAACAAAATGATTCATTCCCTTCATTCATGTATTTCCTGCTTAAAGCAGCAGAGAACTAAAGCTCCATGATTCCGTCAAAAACAAATTCCGCCGGGCCGCGCATCCATACAGTGTTGGTCTTTTCATCCCAATCTATATTCAAATCGCCGCCCTTCAGATGAACGGTCACATTGCGGCCGGTTTTATGGTTGACCACACAGGCAACGGCCACAGCGCACGCACCGGTACCGCACGCCCAGGTTTCTCCTGAACCGCGTTCCCACACACGCATGCGGACCTCATCATTATTCAGGATCTGGACAAATTCAATATTCGCCCTTTGAGGAAAAATCCCGTCACATTCCAGCATTGGACCGATTTTTTCGATTTCCACCCGGCTTACATCATCGACAAAAAGAACACAGTGCGGATTCCCCATGGAAACACAGGTGATTCTGTATTCAACTCCGTCGAACACAACCGGTTCGTCAATCAATTGATCGACATTGCACTGCACCGGTATATCCGCAGCATGAAGGCTCGGCTTTCCCATATCAACCTTAACGGAAACTACCTCTCCGTTTTTCACATCTAAAAATAGTGTTTTCACACCACTCATCGTATCAATTTTCAGAACATCTTTTTTTGCAATGCCGCGCTCATAAACATACTTGCCTACGCATCGAATTCCGTTGCCGCACATCATGGCCTGGGAACCGTCTGCATTGTAGATATCCATACGGCAATCGGCTTTTTCCGATGGTTCTATCAATATGATGCCGTCGGAACCGATGCCGAAATGTCTTTCGCTCAGCTTAACGGAAAGCACGGATGGATTTTCGACTTTCTCCTCAAAACAGTTAATATAAATATAATCGTTACCGATTCCCTGCATCTTTGTGAATTTCAACAAAATCCACCTCCTTACATATTCAGAATAATCATTGCGGTTTCAATCATTTTTTTACCGGAATCCATACTTTTCTTTTGAATAAAACGGTGGGCCTGAGGTTCAGTAAAATTATTGCGTGCGATTAAAACATTTTTTGCTTTTTCAATCACCTGTTTTTCATCGAAGTTTCCGTTCGCAATTTTCTTTCTGATTGTCAGGCTGCTGTAATCTGAAATATCCAAGAGCATTGTAACTGAAGAAATCAGATCCATTCGATTTAACGGCAGTATTAAACTGGCGCAGGAAAGCGACTCGGAAACATCAGCCTGCTGAGACTTTACAATGAACAAAAAATCATAATCAGAGCCAACCGTTCCAGGAAGGTTCAATGCGGGCATATCCATCAGTTTTACGCTGCATATCACTACCCCCCCATGATAATGTCTATTTGTAAAGTCGATCACCTGCGAGCCGGTTGCACACACACCACTGACATTCAAACCGCCGGTACGGAGCACGGCCGCTATTTTTTTAGCGTAATCCGCATTTGAATTCGCTACAAGAATACTGCTCATTTTAAACAACTCCGTGGATAGGAATGTTGTGTTTTAAATACATAATTAGAATTTATTAAGATATTGATCCAGTTCCCATTGTGTGACCGTAGTAGAAAAATCATACCATTCCTTTTCCTTCGCCTCGGTGTATTTGTTAAACACATGGTTACCCAGCACCTTTTCAATAAAGGGATCCGCTTTCATTTCTGAAATGGCATCGCTAAGATCAGTAGGCAGCGCTTCTATGCCCGCAGCTTTTCTCTCCTTTACATCAATATCATAAATATTCGTGGCAACTGCTTCCGGAGGCATCAGATCGTTTTTAATTCCGTCCAATCCCGCCGCTAGAAGCACGGCGAATTCAAGGTAAGGATTACACGCGGGGTCTGGGTTGCGCAGTTCTACCCGAGTGCTGGGGCCTCTTGAAGCGGGCACCCGGATTAATGCACTGCGGTTGCTCAAAGTCCACGCGATGTTGCACGGAGCCTCAAACCCTGGAACCAGCCTTTTGTAGGAATTAACAAGAGGGTTCGTTATGGCGCACATTCCTTTGATATGCTTTAAGATTCCTGCAATAAAATTATATGCGATATGACTCAGCCCGGATTCACTGTTTGGGTCATAAAAAGCATTGCTGCCATCTTTAAATAATGACATATTGGTGTGCATACCGGAGCCGCATTGACCATATACCGGTTTTGGCATAAATGTGGCGCACAAACCGTGCGAATCGGCACAGGATTTCACAACCATTTTAAAAGTCAGAATATTGTCGGCAGCGGAAAGAGCCTCGCTGTATTTAAAATCAATTTCATGCTGCGCAATAGCAACCTCATGATGCGACGCTTCAATTTCAAACCCCATCTCTTCGAGGTTTAAACAAATATCACGGCGCGCGCTTTCTCCCAAGTCGGATGGCCCTAAATCAAAATAACCCGCGGTGTCATGGGTCACTGTCGTCGGATGCCCGAATTCATCCGCGTTAAACAGGAAAAATTCACACTCGGGACCTACATTAAAAGTAAATCCCATCTCCGCCGCTTCTTTCAGCGTTTTTTTCAGCACATATCGTGGATCACCGTCAAAAGGCTCCCCGTCAGGCTTATAGATATCGCAAATCAGCCGGGCAACTCTGCCGTGCTGTGTGTGCCACGGAAGAACGGTAAAGGAATCAGGGTCCGGTCTGAGGTACATGTCGGACTCTTCAATCCGGACAAACCCTTCAATAGACGAACCGTCGAACATACACTTATTGTCAAGTGCTTTTTCAATCTGGCTTGTCGTAATCGCCACATTTTTTAAAGTACCTAAAATATCCGTAAACTGCATACGGATAAATCGCACATTGTTCTCATCAATCATTCTGATGATGTCGTCCTTTGTATATTTACTCAAATCGATACCTCCCTAAAAATAAAATAACAAGGGTGCTCTTTTAAAGAACCTCCTTGTCAAAATAATTTCAGTAATAGTTATATTTTATTATATTCTGTTAGTAGTGTCAATCATTTTTGAATTGAAAGAAACATTTCATTTTAATGCACAAATTTTGAGTCAATCCATCCTATTTTCCGTCTTTTTGCAACATTTATACAAATCTCCTGCAAATTATAGAATCTTCTTCTATTTATGATATCTGCCATGATTGATAATTTGAAAAGCGCGGTAAACCTGTTCGCAGAGCATCACACGCGCAAGCTGATGCGGAAAAGTCATCAGTGACATGGAAAGCCTGAAGTCAGCCCTGTGTTTTACTTCATCGCTGAGTCCAAACGAACTCCCAATCAGAAAGCTGATCGTGCTAGTCCCATTGACGGCCAGCGTACTTATTTTTTCGGAGAGCTGTTCGGAAGAAAGTGTTTTCCCTTCAATGCAAAGCGCAAACACCGCTGAATTGCCTGCTGCAGAAAGAATATTCGAACCCTCAGTCTTCAGGGCAGCTTCTATCTGCGCGTCCGACGGGTTATCCGGCAGCCTGCATTCTGAAAGCTCAGTAATTGAAAAATTGCAGAATGCATGCAGCCTTTTCTCATACTCCGCACTCGCCGCCCGCCAATAGGCCTCCTTCAGTTTCCCGACACAGATTAAGTTTACCGTCAGCATAATTCCACCTAAAAAATGATTCCTTTTCCCGTTATGTTTTCTTTTGGCGCGACAGAAAGTTGAAAATCAATTCCTTCTTTTAGACCCTCAATGGTTAGAGAGCACAACGCGGTTTGAAGCGCAAGTTCCGGAGTATTATTTTCAGAACTCAGATGTGCCAGGATAAAGCGCGTCGTTCCTTTTTGTGCCAAACCCGAAAGCTCGTCCGCACAAGCCTGATTTGAAAGGTGGCCCGTATTGGACAGTATCCTTTGTTTGAGCGGATAGGGATATGGCCCGTTTTTCAGCATACCGATATCATGATTTGACTCCAACACCACCAGATCTGCTCCGGTCAGTTCACAGCGCACGGCATCGGAGAGAAATCCAAGATCCGTTGAAAAACCAATACTGCGCCCGTCATGGGTTTGTACACGGTACCCCACGCTTTCCGCGCTGTCATGAGATGTGTGAAACGGCTTAATAAACATACCGGCACATTCCATTCCATTGTCATCAATGACATCGGCCGAAAAAGTCCCGTTGGCACATCCCATCTCTTCGAGCGCATTCAAAGTGCCAAGGGAAGAATAAACCGGTATATGTTTACGCGAAGCCAGCACACGAAGCCCCTTTATATGGTCGGTATGCTCATGTGTTACAAAAATCGCTTTAACCGCATCAATTCCAATACCGCAATTCTCAAGCATATTATTGAGCTGTTTTGCGGTTCTGCCTGCATCTATCAGAATTCCCGCGCAGGACGAACCTATGTAATAACTGTTTCCGCTGCTGCCACTAAAAAGCGGACATAATCTTGCCATACAAGAACCTCCAAATAAAGAAAAGGGAAAGACCGCTGTCAATCCCTTTCAAATCGTTTAAAATATTCAGATTGCCTGCGCTACTGTCGGTTCAGGAACATGGATTCGCTGAATATCCGCTCCCAAATTCAAAAGCTTTTCTTCCACGTTTTCATAACCACGCTCAATATGGTTGATATCTTCAATCTGAGTGGTGCCTGTCGCAGCGAGCGCCGCAATCATCATTGCAGCACCGGCACGCAAGTCGGTTGCCTTTACAGGGGCAGCATTCAAATGATCGACACCCTCGACAACGGCAAGCTTGCCGTCTACCGAAATCTGCGCACCCATTCTTCTCAACTCTTCTACATAACGAAAGCGATTGTCCCAGACACTTTCATTAATAATACTCGTCCCATTTGCTATAGAAAGAAGCACCGCAATCTGCGGCTGCATATCCGTTGGAAAGCCCGGATGCGGCATCGTTTTTATATTGCATTTATTCAGTTTCTCCGTACGGCTGACACGAACGGCATCATCGAATTCCTCAACCCGAACACCCATTTCCTCCAATTTGGCTGAAATCGATTCCAGATGCTTGGGAATAACATTTTTTACAAGGACATCACCGCAGGTCGCTGCGGCGGCCACCATATAAGTGCCCGCCTCTATCTGATCGGGAATAATGGAATATGTTGTACCGATCAGGCGGGATACCCCATAAATTTTAATGACATCAGTTCCGGCTCCCCTGATATCGGCTCCCATTGAATTTAGAAAGTTTGCGAGATCCACAATATGAGGTTCCTTTGCGGCATTTTCAATGACTGTCATCCCTTTTGCCTTTACAGCAGCCAGCATAATATTTACTGTTGCGCCAACAGACACAACATCAAGATAAATATTGGCTCCTGTTAAAGCTTCCGCATATACGTCCACCATACCGCCTTCCAGTTTATAGGCCGCGCCGAGGGCGGCAAAGCCCTTTAAATGCTGATCAATCGGACGAACACCAAAATCACATCCTCCCGGCATTGTGACAACCGCATGATTAAAGCGGCCGAGTAAAGCGCCTAAGAGATAATAAGAACCACGTATATGGCGTGCAAGCTCATACGACGCCACATGAGTATGAATCGGTCTTGGATCAATTTCAATTGTGGATTTATTGATATTGCGAATTTTTGCTCCCATATCAAATAAAATCCTTGTAATGGAAGCAACATCTGTGATATTCGGAATATTTTCGATACAACACACGCCATCCGCTAAAATAGCTGCCGGTATAATTGCAATTGCGGCATTTTTTGCTCCGCTGATATCGACTTCACCGGTAAGACGATTGCCACCTTTAATAACGTACTTGTCCAATGCGGCACTCTCCAATCTAAAGTTAAACAATAATATTATTACATTTTTCCGCAAAATATTAAGCGTTTTACATGAATATATTATTGTAAATATTTTGAAAGTAATAAACTAAAATTCTCAAAAAAAAGCAGGAAGAAAAAACCATCTAATTAATATATTGCGTTCTTATTGATAATAATACACATAGTCACAAAAGTCAATAACCCACAAAACAAATAGGTTGTTTTTGTAAAATTCACTAAAAAAACGTTCTGCTTTCCACCCAGAAAGCAGAACGCCTCCGCTGTTTTAGCAAAATGACTTACCGACTGACATAACTCAGCGGATTTACCTTAGTACCGTTTTTAATTACCTCAAAGTGACAGTGCGGACCGGTAGAATTTCCGGTACTGCCGATAAGGGCAATCGCCTGCCCTTTTGATACCCTTTGACCCACCGTGACTAAAATCTTGCTCGCATGACCGTAAAGCGTGGCAATACCATTTCCATGATTGATTTTAACGCAGTTGCCATAACCGCTGTTCCAGCCTGCCAGTACAACGGTACCGCCATCGGCCGCAACAATCGTCTTCCCATATGCGCTCCCACCGGAAATGTCAATACCGGTATGAAAGCTGCCCCAGCGCCATGTAAAATAAGTGGTGATTGTATGAAGAGACGGCACAGGCCACATCAGACTTCCGCTGCTGACACCGGCGCCACTATACTGCGGCCGCTTCTTAGTCCCTGTAACAACAACTTTGTCCGTTGACGGTAAAATAACGGCTCTGCTGATAACATCGCGCTTTTGTTCAACACCGTTAACATAATAAACCTTGTCAACACATTTCTGCGTTCCGTTTACCCCTTCGGTCTTCAGTTTTGAATAATCGGTATATTGGGAATCATCTTGTATCGTTACCGTTTTATAAGAAAGCGGAACCTGATAAGCAATGGTTTTGACCAGCTGAACATTCAGCATTGGAACAGCGACCTCCATGTTAATTAAATCACCCGGCATCAGGTCGTCCCCTAACTGGTTATTGTTAATCTTGTTAAGCTCTGCAATCGTCGTGTGATTAGCTTTTGCAATGGAGGTAACTGTGTCGCCTTCTTTGACAGTGTAAGTCACCGCAGATTGTGAAGTGCCGGTAATTACTTTGTCCATAGACTCGGTGGTCATAATCGTTGTCGTAGGAAACAAGCCGTTGATTGTTTCTACATCCTGAGCAAAAGCTGCTGTAGCACTTGTGTCGGTACCCTTTGCCTTATTCAAAATATTTTGCAGGATATAGCGAAGATCCGCACTGCTTTTTACCGCACCAATGAGCTCACCGTTTACATAAAGGCCGCTCGCTTCTTCAATAATTCCGTTTGACTGCTGAATAATCTTATCGCAGACCGAATTTACTGCCAGAAAGCTGTTCGCATCAACAATTTCAAGCTTGAAGGTCGGCGTGACATTAATATCAATATCAATATCATTGTCAGCCGTATCATGAACCATACGCTGACTTACCATTTCGCTTGCCTGTTCAAAAATTTTCTCATTCTGAATCGTGGCAACTTCTTTCCCGTCATAAGCAAGAATAAGACCGTAATTCAGACCGGTCCAAAAACGCACAGTTGCCCCTAAAAGAATAATCGCTCCAATTGGAACAGCTATATTCAAAATAGAAAACACAAAACCCTTGTGACGGACAAAACTTTTTCCTGTTACTGTAATATATTCTTTTAAAACACGGCCGTAACCGAGCTTTTTAGCTTCAGCTATCCTTATCCGGGCAATAGAAAACCCTTCCCGAATGGACTGAATTTCCTCTTTCAGGCTGGAAATGCGCTTGCCAACCGAGGCAGCATACAGTGACTTGCACAGATTTGTAAATGGCCTAAAAAAGCGGGAAAGCCTGCGTCCGACCCGCTTAAAAATTCTGACTGTCTGTATGCCAACAATATATAAATAATCAGTTGTTGTTTTTAATAACCTGTAATATGAATTTTTGCATGCAGTTTTTTTTATCTTTGGCTCAGGGAATTGCATGAAACAAAATCCTTTCGAGTTGATAAATTGTTACAAGTTTGTAATACGTCTTTTAATCATATAACAAAACTTATCATTTTGCAACCCGTTGGCATCAAATTAACAAATATGCAATAATTTAGCAATAAAAATCAATTTAATAACGGAGTTTTTCTTCGTTCCACCCCATAATAACCGGAAGAAACGCTTTTGCTTCATTCTTTGCGCCCTCAAGGTCATGTTCGAGATAATTCCCGCACTCTGCTGCCGCTGCCCCGGGTATTGTTCCTTCAAAATCACCAATAAAGGCAAAAGCATCCATCATCAGTAGAATTGCATCCGCGTGATTCAGATTTCTGGTCAGAAAATAGAAACCGGTACGGCAGCCCATTGGACCAAAATAAATAATATGGTCTTTATGTGTGCTGTTGCGGACAAAGGTAGCAAAAAGGTGCTCAATGGTATGCATTGATGCATTCGGAAGAAATGGCGGAATATTCGGCCTTCTCATCCTTATATCGTACGTTACAATGTCATCATCAATACGGGAAATATAAATGCCCGGCATCAGTTTGTTATGATCAACGCAAAAACTTGCAATTCTTTCCATCATGAATTCTCCTTCATATAAATAAAATATTGTTTGTCATTTTATCGTAGTCGTCTGTTTCTAAAAAGCTGCCGATTAAACCCATACTATCTAGAACGGAATCCTCATAAAGTTCTAAAAAGCTCTCATTTCGAATGTTTTCGCTGCCCAATGGCCAATTCCAGTCATCATGCAGAACGTTGGCATAATCATATTCGTCACCCTCGCTGATCCCACGGAAATGACAGGAAACAAATCGCTTGTCTCCTTTTTCGATGCGCTCCGCAATCGCTTGCTTCAGTGTTGTGCGGTCATTTAAAAGACCAAACACAAAACGGCAGTCATTGGTTGCTTGTAAAATCATAGAGCCTGAATCTTTCAGATCAAACATCCTGTTTAAAAGGTACGCGTAAAGCTCAGAGATTCCCGTCTGAACTTCGGCATTCTTCGGAACAGTTCGCTTAAGATTAAACTCGACCGGCAGCGCCGCCTTTTCATAGCGCAGTATGATTACATCCAAGGCTGATTCTATTTGATTATGCAGAATATCTTCGCCTTGCTCCGGATTCGACCTAAGCAGGGTCTGTGCTCCGTATTGAATGAAGGGATGACAGATTCGGTCCAAAGAATAATGGCAGAGGAAACCGTAAATATAGGATAATTTCAAGGTATTATGATTATCCATGCCGAAATATTCGCGCATGATTGCCAGCGTTTTAGAAGGCTTCTCTAAATGAAGCTTCTCAGCGTATTCTTTCAGGCTGTCTCCCCTCTGCCACGGCAGATATCGGTGACAGTACAAAAAGTCAGGCCCTTGGGCTCCCCACAGAAAAGCGTCTTTATTCAGTTCGAATTTTGATCCCTGTTCCTTCAATGTTTCCCAAACCCTTTGTGCCTGAAAATAATGCGTTATTGCAGCCGGCATAGTATCAAGAACCACCTTTAAAAAAATAAGAGCGCAGTAAATACTGTGCTCTATATTTTATCATATTTGTAGTGGTTTTTAAAGAACTTTAGACAAAAAGTCTTGAAGCCTCGGGTTTTTAGGATGATCAAAAAACTGATCGGGGGTAGCTTCTTCTACCACCTGGCCGTCATCCATAAACAGCACGCGGGTTGCGACTTCCCGCGCAAATCCCATTTCATGCGTTACCACCACCATGGTCATTCCATCGGCGGCAAGTTCTTTCATAACCTCTAAAACCTCTCCGACCATTTCAGGGTCAAGCGCACTGGTAGGTTCGTCAAAAAGCATTACATCGGGATTCATTGCGAGCGCCCTTACAATAGCGATACGCTGTTTTTGTCCGCCTGAAAGCTGAACCGGGTAAGCTTCCGCTTTATCGGCGAGCCCGACACGGTCAAGCAGCTGTTTTGCCTGCTGTTCCGCCTGCTCAGGCGTTTTCAGCTTTAATGTGATCGGCGCGAGCGTGATATTCTCAAGCACTGTCAAATGCGGAAACAGATTGAAATGCTGGAACACCATTCCCATTTTCTGACGAAGCTGGTTGATATTGCTTTCCGGAACATTGATCTGTATTCCTTCAAACCACACCTCGCCGCCAGTCGGCTGTTCAAGCAAATTCAGGCAGCGCAGAAAAGTACTTTTACCCGAACCGGAGGGACCGACAATAACAACTTTCTCTCCCTTTTCAATGTTATGATTGATTCCTTTTAAAACATCCAAATCCCCATTGAGGGTATGAAAAGTCTTTCTCAAATCTTTAACGGTTATCACTTCTGTGCAGCCTCCTCTCAAGCTTGCCGAGCAAAGCGGTCAGGCCCATGACAATCAACAGATAAATGCCTGCGACAGCCAAAAGCGAAGTATACGGATCATACGTAATACTCCTGATGATATCCCCGCCCTTCGTTAAATCCTGTATGGCGATATATCCTGCGACGGAGGTTTCTTTCAGAAGAGCGATAAATTCATTGCCGATTGCCGGCAAAACATTTTTTAAAGCTTGCGGAAATACAATTTTCACCATGGTATCGCGCTGGTTCAAGCCAAGAGAGCGCCCCGCTTCAACCTGCCCTTTGTCGACGGATTGAATTCCGCTTCGAATTACCTCCGCGACATACGCGCCTGAGTTGATGCCGAACGCAAGAATTGCCGCGACAATCCGGTCTAGGTTCACCGGCGGCTGAAAGACGATGTACCACATAATCATCAATTGGACGACGACAGGCGTGCCGCGGATGACAGTCAGATAAACATTGCATACCGCATTTAAAAATCTAAATTTCTTTCTGTCGTTATTGTGCATTACCTTAATAAGGGCGATAATCGTTCCGAGGATAATACCGATAATCACCGCGAAGAAAGTGATCATAAGGGTATTTCCCAGACCGAACAAAATATTTTTATATCTGTCCTTCAGTATAAATGCATCATAGAATTTCTGCGGAAATTCTGAAAAATAAGAGAGCGGAAGCGCCGCAATCAGAGAATACATAGTTTACCCCCATTTTTAAACTGAGAAAAGCAGGGCAGCAGATTTTTCCGCTTGCCCTGCATTCCGTTGATAAGTGGGAAAATCAGGCGCCCAGTGCCTCTTTGTACTTATCAATAATCTTACTAAGCTCACCGCTTGATTTTAATTCACTAAGAACGCTGTTTACAGTTGCCAACATGGCTGTGTCGCCCTTCGGAACTGCAATCGCATACTGTTCGACCGTTAATGCTTCATCAAGCTTGACAAGTTTGTCAGCATTTTTCTCTACAAATTTCTTAGCCGGAAAATCATCGATAACGACCGCATCAATTTTGCCGTTGATCAAATCGGTTACCGCATCAACGCCTTTGGAATAACGCTCGGTGGAGCCAACCTTTATGTCACTTTTTCCATCTTCATTGGTGCAGAATGTATCCCCGGTTGTGCCCTGCTGAACGCCAACCTTTTTGCCGTTTAAATCCGTACGGGATTTAATCGCACTGCCTTTTGCAACGATGATTGCCTGCGACGCATCAAAATAAGTGTCCGAAAAATCAACATTTTTCTTTCTGTCCTCGTTTTCGGTCATGCCGGCCGCTACAAAATTCGTTTTACCAGAACCAAGCTCCGTGGTCAACGTGTCAAAAGAAACATCATTAATTTTCAGTGTAACACCAAGCTTATCCGCAATTTTTTGGGAAATCTCAATATCAATACCTACAATCTTATCGCCGTCTTTGTATTCGAACGGTTCAAACTCCGCATTTGTGGACATGGTTACATATCCGTCCGCCTTAATTTTATCCAAAGTGGTGGAAGCTGCCGCACTTGCGGCCTCACTGCCTGCCGCACTTGCCGCGGCGGATGATGTGGTGCCAGCCTGAGAACAGCCTGCTGCTGAAAGCACCATTACCGAAGCAAGTAAAAATGCTGCTATTTTTGATAACTTTTTCATCTTGTTAGCCCTCCATCAAAACTGAAGTTTATTTTGTTTAATTAATATGGTTTGTATTATAGCGCATAATTATGCAATAATCAAGCATAATATAAATAAAAATTCATTTTTAATGGAATTGTATGCATTCGGACTGTTTTTTCGGATTGTTTTTGTTTATTTTTCCATACCGCATGCATCCATCAGGTCTTTCATGTCATCAGGCATATCAGAAGAAAAGTTCAAGTTCTTCTTTGTAACCGGATGGACAAAATGAATACCCATACAATGCAGAGCTTGTCTTTTAATCAACTGAAGGCTTCCGCCGTATAGATCGTCACCGGCGAGCGGATGGCCTGCGTGCGACATATGCACGCGTATCTGGTGGGTTCTTCCTGTTTTCAAGTGGAACGAAAGAAGCGTGTGTCCGCTTCCGCATTGCAATTCTTTCCACAATGTAATTGCCATATCACCGTTTTCCGTAACTTCACGCTGAATTTTATGCCCCACTTTGAGACCAATTGGTTCCTTGATCATTCCGCTTCCAAAAAGATTTCCTTCACACACAGCGATATATTCCTTCTCGATTTTAGCGGCAAGATGCGCCGCGCAATAAGAATTTTTCGCTAAAACGACGAGTCCTGTTGTATCTTTATCCAAACGATATACAGGACGGAAGGCAAGCCTTTCCTCCATAGAAAGGAAATATGCTGCAACAACGTTCGCAAGGCTGTCACAGTCGTGGCCGGGGGTCGGATACATCGGCATATCGGCGGGCTTATTGACAACCAGAACATCACTGTCCTCATATACAACCGCAAGAGGCAGACTGAGTGGTTCATGTTGTTTTTGATCATCAGGCATCCGTATGCGCACGATATCCCCGGCTTTCAAAATGTCCGTCACAATTGCGTGCAAATCATTATTTGTGATTCCCCTCGGTTCACGCTTCAGCCGGATCATCAAACGTGAGGAAATTCCGCAATAAGAACGTAAGAAACTTTTCAGCCCTATTCCATCATATTCATTTGGAACCAAAAAAGAAAGCTCGCGCATAAAATCCCCCTGCAACGCAGAAAGGCGGCGTGTCTGACGCCGCTTTTCCATATAAATTAGTGCGTTATTTTACTTCAACAGTCCAGCCGAATTCGTCTTTTATTTTTCCCCATTGAATTCCCGTAAGGGTATCATAGAGGCGCTGAGAGATCGGCCCGATTTTGCCGTTGTTGATATTCATCACATCGTCTTCCCACTTCAAATGGCCAATCGGGGAAACAACAGCAGCGGTACCGGTGCCGAAAGCTTCTTTAAGCTGTCCGTTTGCCGCAGCATCTGCAAGTTCATCAATGGATAATTTGCGTTCCACAACATTCATTCCCCATGATTTAAGCAGTTCAATGGAGGACATGCGGGTAATACCCGGCAGAATGGAGCCTTGCAGAGCGGGAGTAATGATTTCATCCCCAATGACAAAAAATACATTCATGGTACCGACTTCTTCAATATACTTGCGCTCCACGCCATCGAGCCAAAGCACTTGCGTGTAGTTTTGTTTTTCCGCTTCATCCTGCGCTTTTAAAGATGCCGCATAGTTTCCGGCTGTCTTGGTGTAACCCATCCCGCCTTTCACCGCACGTACATAATTGGTTTCAACATAAATCTTAACAGGGTTCAAACCCTCCGGATAATACGCACCGACAGGGGAGCAAAGAACCATAAAAAGTAAATGCTGCGCCGGATGCACGCCGACATGGGGGTCTATTCCAATGATGAACGGACGAATATAAAGAGAAGTCCCTTCAGCGGATGGAATCCAGTCTTTTTCTATTGAAACAAGCTTTTCAATCGCCTTTTTACCGAATTCCTCATCAATCAGCGGAATACAAAGCCGTTCATTGGAGGAATTGAGACGGGCCATGTTTTTATCCGGTCTGAAAAGCAGAATTCTGCCGTCTACCGCGCGATACGCCTTCATTCCTTCAAAGACAGACTGGCCGTAATGCAGGCACATTGCTGCCGGTGAAAGCTCAATCGGTCCAAACGGGACAATTCTGGCGTCATGCCAGCCCTCTCCCTCATCATAGTTCATAATGAACATATGATCTGTAAATATCGTACCGAATCCGAGCTTATTTGAATCGGTTGGCTTAGTTTGTGGATGTTCAGTTAATTCCACTCTGATTTCCTGCATTTCAGATGCCCTCTTTCAAATTAATTATCGATAATTATATCATTCATTCCCTGTAATTTCAAGCTTTAGTGACTTAAAGTGCTTCTAAACATACAATGATCGAATCAATTATTGCGTAATCCTTTAGGATATCGGTTTTTTAAACGTCCATTTGAACATTTCCCAAATCCTGTCAGAACGCCGTTGACCGCCACACCGGCAAAGCCTCGGAAGCTTTCGTTTGTTTCAATTTCTTCTCCGCGTAAAAAAGCTGATATCCGGTTTGAATCATGAGGCAAGTCAATTAAAAAATTCAGTTCCTGCGGCTTAGCAGCCATAAATGCCGCATGAGCCGGTTCAATTCGGTTTTTTTTGGCCTCCCCAAGCAGAACACCCGCGCGGATAACGCCCAGCCCCTTTAGATGTGGAAGCTCGCTTGGAAGCAACAGAAAAGAATCGCCGATCTGCTCAATCGCACTAGTAAGCTCTGCTCTAAATATCTGACTGTATAAATCCTTTGCCATATCCTGCATTTTAGTGTTTTTAAGCGAATAGGGGGCCGGATACGCACTGTTTTTGGAAAGCCTTTGCATAACGGCAACAAAATGTCCCTCTCCCCCGTCCATGGGAAAAACACGGCGCGCTTTCGCCAAATAAGCGGGACGGCCGAAAGGTTGGTCGCATTCTAACAGTGTAAAGTCATTCCGTTGTTTCAAAAAAGTTGAAACGACGTCTTCGTTTTCCTCAGCGGAGAAAGTACAGGTGGAATAGACCAGCACTCCGTTTTCCTTTAAAGCATTGGCGGCACTCAGCAAAATAGCAAGCTGACGCACCGCACAGGCTTCAACATGTTCCTGGCTCCAGTCCTGCACAGCCTGTTCGTCCCGCCGGAACATCCCCTCACCCGAGCAAGGAGCGTCAACCAGCACTTTGTCGAAGTACCCTGCAAGTCCATTGCAAAGGACCTCCGGATGACACGAAGAAACCACGGCGTTTTTTACTCCGGTCCGTTCAATATTTGAAAGCAAAATATTGGCTCTGCTTTTAACGATTTCATTGGACCACAGCAGCCCGCTTCCGTTCAGAAGGGCCGCGATCTGCGTCGACTTTCCCCCGGGAGCGGCACATAAATCGAGCACCTTTTCCCCTGGTTTGGGAGCTAACGCGGTTACCGCACTTGCAGCGGACGGCTCCTGTGAATAAAAAGCACCCGCATGATGCATGGGCAAAAAACCAATTTTGGATGATTCATGAGGAATATAGTAGGAAAACGGCGAAAAGGGGGCTTTTTCAATTTGAAATGGAAGCGAAGCTTCCAGCTTTTGTTTATTACATTTTAATGTATTAAGCCGAATACCGCGATAATATGGTTCGTTATAGCAGCTTAAAAAATTATCATAATCCTTTTCAAGCATTTTTTTCATCTTGTTTTTAAAGTTTTGGGGCAACTCAATCAAATTCATCAGCTCCTGAAATGAATTGTATATTTCGTGTAAAGATACAAATAATAGGTATCGAAGGGGGTGAATATCTTGGATAAACAAACTTCAAAACCGAGCAAACAGAGCTATTCAAATGACAGCACAAATGAAAGCACAAACCGCGCATCAAACAAAAGCACAAATATGAACAGCAACAACTACAGCAATAAATCAACCAACAGTACAACAAACGGTACTACACAATCAACGAATAAAACTTCCAATAACTGCAAAGATAACTAATGAAACAATTGAATGCACCAATGTGAAGACAGGCGGTTTTGTATAGAATACAAGACCGCCTGTTTCTCACTTTTTTTTTGCATTAGCGTGTGCAATCAATTCTTTCAGCGTTTTGTCCTCCACTTTTACCTCTCGGAAACCCTCGCCGGAGATTTCACCCGCGTCACCGATAATCATAAACGCATCTTTATCATGAGAGCGAACAATATCCTTCACTTTTACGACCTCGTAACGGCGAACAGCACAAAGTAAAACTTCACCCTCCCGTCCGCTGTATGCGCCGCGTGATTTTAAGACAGTGACACCTCGATCCATATCGGTCAGAATATCCTGCGCAATCTCGTCATTTTTTATGGACATAATAAACAACAGCTTGCCTGTTCCCGTATCCGTACCATAAAGGATTGCATCAATCAAACGGGTCGAAACGAATATTGTGATGACGGCATAAAGGGCGCTCTCAATGCTGCCGTAAACAAACGCAGACGCGATCACTACCGTCATATCAATTCCAAGCATCAGCTTTCCCATGGATAAGTTGCGCAATCTTCTGCCAAGCAGCCGGGCGACTAAATCGGAACCGCCGGTGGTACCTCCGCGCATAAACACAAGCGAAAGCCCTATTCCTTCAATAATCCCGCCAAAAATAGCTGCAAGCATTTTTTCACCGGTATAGGACGGTACAATTCTTCCGACTAAATCAATCGCAACTGACACAAACACCGTCGCAACGATTGTTTTTCCGACGAGCTTGTACCCAATTTCCATAACCGCCCAAATAAAGATTGGAATATTCAGCAGAAGGCCGGTCATACCGATCGGCCATTGTGCTATATAGTTAATCATGGTACTGACACCGGTAATACCGCCCGGCGCAATCTGATTCGGAGCGGTAAATACATTTACGGAGACGGCATAAATTAAACTGCCGGCAACGAAAAATACAATATCTTTGAACATACCGATGACTTTTTGCTTTGGAGTTTCGGAAAGCATAGCAGCACCTCCCAAATCAGATTAATCTTCACAGATCATATTGAAGATTTCACGCAGGCGGCCAATATTGCCGGAAAGATAAAGATAACCAAACAGGGCTTCAAAAGCGGTTGCCGCATGATAATCCGCAATCGCCGCATTTTTAGGAATGTGGTTTGTATGCGCATTGCGGCCACGTTTGAATATTTCCATCTCTTCTTCCGTCAGAGCCGGTAGAAGTTTTTGCGAAACCCGAGCCTGTGCCCCGCAGCAAACCTGTGCAACCGATTGTTTGTGCAGAGAATGAACCGGGCAGTTTCCTTTACACACAAGACGTTCACGCACAAAAAGTTCAAAAACACCGTCTCCAATAAAGGCAAGCGTCAAAGGACTTAATTGCCTCGGGTCGCAGTCCGCATTATATAATCGTTCCAAAAACAGCACTCCTACTCTAATTGAATTCAACTTACAGTAAATTTTCCGCCAGCATCGAACAGCATCCGCAGAATTTTACTCCATAAAATCAAATTCAATATCATAGATACTGACGGTGTCGCCTTCCTGAACGCCTGCTTCATGCAGAGCGTCAATAACGCCTGCACTGATCAGCACACGCTGAAAATACTGAAGCGATTCGTAATCGTCAAAATTGACCGAATTAATGACTTGTACAAGCCATTCTCCCTCTACAACAAACACGCCGTCCTGATTGGTTACTTTGACGTCACGGCGGCCGATTTCGTCCACCGGTGTCAGAGGCGCCGCCTCCGGCTCAAACTGCTTGACCGGCGGCAGCTTGCTAAGCATTTCCATAATACGGTTCAGCAGAGAATCGACCTGATAGCGAATAGCAGCCATAATCGGAAAGAATTCATATCCCTGCTTTTCTACATAATCCTTAAAGTCGGCAATCTGCTCCTCCGTCGCCAAATCACATTTGTTGCCGGCCACAAGCATTGGCCTTTCCGCCAAGTCGGGATTGAACTTTTTCAGCTCCGCATTAATTATTTGAAAATCCTGTTTCGGGTCCCGTCCTTCGCTTCCGGCAATATCGACAATGTGAACAAGCATTCTGCAGCGCTCTACATGCCGTAAAAATTGATGTCCCAGACCGGCGCCTTCTCCAGCGCCCTCAATTAACCCCGGAATATCGGCAATGACAAACGATTTGCCCTCCGTCATACGAACGACGCCGAGCACCGGGGTAATCGTCGTGAAATGATAATTGGCAATGGTCGGTTTTGCTTCACTGACAACGGAAACAAGGGTCGATTTTCCTACATTCGGATAGCCAACCAGCCCGACATCCGCCAATAGCTTTAATTCCATCTGCAATTCCATTGCTTCACCCGGCGTGCCCGCTTTTGCAAATCGTGGCGTTTGACGCGTAGGCGTTGCAAAATGAGAGTTGCCCCAGCCTCCCCGCCCGCCCTTTGCAATAGTCTGCGGCTCGTCGGTGGACAAGTCAGCGATCAGGCGACCGGTAGCGGCATCCTTTAACAGCGTTCCCCTAGGAACCCTGATAACCATATCATCCGCTTTCCGTCCATAGCAACGCTTCTGCATGCCGTCTTCGCCATTTTTGGCGACATATTTTCTTTTATAGCGGAAATCCGCCAGCGTGGACTGGTTATCATCCACTTGAAAGACGATACTTCCGCCACGGCCGCCGTCACCGCCGTCCGGTCCGCCGGCAGCGACGAATTTTTCGCGGTGAAAAGAAACCTTGCCGTTACCGCCGTCGCCCGCTTTTATTGTGATTTTCGCACTATCTATAAACATTCTTAGTTCTACCGCCATTTCTGTGAAGTATTGCATGTAAATAGTATACCATGTTCTGTGCAGAAAAGCCAAAAAATCCCGGGCGAAATAATCGGCCCGGGATTTTAATTCACCTTAATAGGCTTATTGCTCCACTGCGTAAACGCTGGCCTGCTTGCGGTCACGGCCAAGACGCTCAAACTTTACACGACCGTCAATCAAAGCAAAGAGAGAATCATCGGAACCGATACCGACGTTTTCACCCGGATGAATATGTGTTCCGCGCTGCTTGACAAGGATGTTTCCGGCGAGTACAAACTGACCGTCGGCACGCTTCACACCAAGACGTTTGGATTCTGAATCACGACCGTTCTTGGTGGAACCCATTCCCTTTTTATGAGCAAATAACTGTATATTGATTTTAATCATAATTTACACCTCCGTATAGCTTACATTAATATTTTGAGGATACTGTTCTTCAAGCTCTATCATATGAAGTTTGAACCCCGCAAGAATACTGTGGCAGTCTTTCGCCTCGTTCAATGGAATTCTGACGAGCATATAACCGTCGTCAACAGTAACCTGAGCATTTGCCTTGACAATTTCCGTTATGGTATTGGCAGTCATATATGCCGCGGAGGAAACCGCCGCACAAATAATATCCCTGCCCGCTTCCCCGTTGTGGCCGCTTAGGGAAAATCCCAAAAGCACACCGTCAGGCTGGGTAAAAAATTCTGCACAAATCATGACAATTATGCGTTAATTCCGGTAATCTGTACTTTCGTGTATGGCTGTCTGTGCCCCATTTTACGTTTTTCAGACTTTTTTGATTTGTAAGTAAAGACTGTAATCTTCTTACCCTTACCGTTTTTAAGAACTGTGCCTGTTACGGTAGCTCCTTCAACATAAGGAACGCCTACTTTGAGTCCGTCATCGCCGTCAATTGCAATTACTTTAAAATTGACCGAGGAATTTGCTTCTAATGCAAGCTTTTCTACATAAATGACATCGTCATTTTGTACCTTGTATTGCTTGCCGCCTGTTTCAATTACTGCAAACATGAATAAAAGGTCCTGCCTTTTCTTTAAAACTCGCTATCACCGGGCGGGTTTCCCACTTATAAGCCCGTAATATGCGGCCTAACAATATTAACATATCACGTCAAATTTGTCAACGAATATGGTGAAAATAGTTACTTTTTGCGTGCGGCGAGCTTTTTCGCAAGCTCAATGAGATATTCAGCTTCTTCACCGAAGCCTTTAAGTGCTTCAACCGCAGCCGAAGTCAGTTCTTCCGCGGCCTTTCCGGCATTTTGAAGTCCCATCAGGGACACGTACGTACACTTATTATTCCCGTTATCGCTGCCGACAGGTTTCCCAAGCGTTTGGGTATCGCTTGTCACATCCAAAATATCGTCCACGATCTGAAATGCGAGGCCGATTGCTCTGGCATAATTTTCAACTGCTTCCAACTGTCTGTCGTCCGCTCCTGCGAGAACACAGCCCATCTGTGCAGAAGCCAGAATCAGCGCCCCGGTCTTACACTCATCCATCTGCTTTAACGTTTCCAGTGTGATGGAGCGCCCTTCGCTCATCAGATCGATCACCTGACCCCCAACCATTCCATACGCGCCGGCAGCCCGGGCGAGTAATCCGGCCGCCTTCGCCACGCGCTGTGTACCGGCCAGACTCACAGCCTCGTCGGAGAGCATGGTTTCAAAGGCCATAGTCAGAAGCGCGTCCCCCGCAAGCAGAGCGGTGTCTTCGCCAAACACCTTATGATTGGAAGGTCGGCCGCGGCGCATGTCGTCGTCGTCCATGCACGGAAGATCGTCGTGAATCAGCGAATAAGTGTGGATCATTTCAACCGCACAGGCGAAAGGCAGCGCAGTCTTTTCATCGCCGCCGCAGATTCTGCAAAATTCCAGTACCAAAATCGGTCGGATTCTTTTGCCCCCGCCCAGCAAACTATAGCGCATGGCATTGATTAAATCAGCCTGAAGAAAATCTTCTTCCGGAAGATATTCCGCTAATTTCGCGTCAATCATTTCAATCAGATGTTTCTCGCTTTGATTAGGCATTCTTTTCACCGCCGGCCTCTTCAAACTCGGTTATTTGTCTGATCTTTTGCTCGGCGTTCTCGAGCTTTCCATAACAAAGAGAAGCAAGCGCGGAACCCTCTTCAAACAGTTTCAGAGAGTTTTCAAGCGACTCATTTCCGTTTTCCAGCTGATTGACGATTTCACTTAATTTTGCCATGGCATCCTCAAAAGTCATCTTTTTATTCATGTTTCTCCTCCATGCTGTCAACCACACAGCCAAGCTTACCTTCATTTAAAAGCACCGAAATTCGTCCGCCTGTCCTTACATCGGAAACACGGGTGACGATATGCTGATTCTCATCATATATAATGGAATATCCTCGTGAAAGTGTTGCCAACGGGCTTAGTGCGTTCAATCTGCCGCTTACAGTAGAAAGTGCGGATTTGGCATCCGTCGTTTTTCTGCGGATGCATTCCGTTAGCCTTGCAGTAAGCTGGTCCGCGCGAACACGCTCAAGTTCAACCAGATTCAATGGACTTCTGAAAGAATAACTGGCTGTCAGCACATCCAACTCCTGCTTGAAACCCGCAAGCTTTTTTTGAATACTCTGTTTTAAATGGGCTGCATCATAACGAACGGTGTATTCCAGTTCTGCAATGTCCGGCACAGCAAGCTCTGCGGCCGCCGACGGCGTGGGAGCACGCAGATCCGCCACAAAATCGCAGATTGTATAATCCGTTTCATGCCCGACCGCGGAAATGACCGGTACTTTTGAAGCGGCGACGGCCTGCGCCACGCTTTCTTCATTAAAGGGCCAGAGGTCTTCCAGTGAACCGCCCCCCCGACCAAGGATGATGACATCGGCACACAGAAGACGGTTAAAGCGTTCCAGTGCATCCACAAGCTGGGGCGCGGCTCCCTCTCCCTGTACCAGTACGGGGCAAAAAACAATTTCGGCCAAAGGATATCTGCGCGCAAGAATGGATGTGATATCGTGTACTGCCGCGCCGGTAGGCGAAGTAATCACGCCGATACGCTTCGGAAACGCAGGCAGCGGTTTTTTTCTGCCCGCGGCAAAAAGGCCTTCTGCTTCTAATTTTACTTTCAGCTGCTCAAACGCCATATTCAGCGCTCCAAGGCCATCGGGCTGCATGTCTTCAATATAAAGCTGATACTGTCCCGAAGCTTCATAAACGCTCACACGACCGCGCGCAATCACCTTCATGCCGTCCTGCGGCATAAAACGAAGGCGTCGGGCGCTTTGGGCAAACATGACCGCTTTTATCACGCATTTTTCATCTTTGAGGGACAAATAGAAATGTCCGGATTTATAGTGGTTGGTAAAATTGGAAATCTCGCCGCTGACAAAAACATGTGTCAGATTTTCATCACCGTCAAATTGGGATTTGATATAGGTATTCAGCTGCGTGATACTCAGGACAACCGGCAAATCCATCATAGTATTATGCCCCCTTTATTGAGGTTAAAACCGCAATTCCTGCTGCATTATCCGCCGAAAACTCCGGTGCGGCGAAATAGGCGCCGTATTTTTTAGTCAGCGCATTTCTGATGATACAGTTTGACATGACCCCGCCCGCAAACAAAAGCGGAAGCCTTCCGTATTGTTTGAGCAGTTCGGCCGTCATCCCATCAAGCGCCGCTAAAACAGCATGCAGGCAATATGAAGCAATTTCTTCTCCCGGTCTTCCTTTTCGCAGCATATCCCCGCATTGGTTTTCAACACCTGAAAGTGAACAATCGGCCCCTTTTAGTGAAGGTTTTATTTTAAAAGTCACATCTGTTTTTAATGCCATCTGCTCCAGCGTTTTTCCGGAAGGAAACGAAAGTCCCAGCATTGCGCCCACCCTGTCCACTGCCTGTCCGCCTTTTAAATCCAGAGACTGCGCAATGATTTCCGTATGGAAAATTGACTGTTCGTCCGGCGTCACAAGAACCGCTTCTGTGGTACCTCCGGATACATGAAACGCAATAAATTTTTGGTGGAGCAGGGAAAGCTGGTCGGTAGAATACAGCGCGGCCGCAATATGCCCGGCCTGATGAGAAAACGTGTACATCGGTATGCCGAGCGAAAGTGCAATTGCCTTCGCGGCACCAAGTCCGACGGTAAAACACGGCATATAGGAGCCCTCAAGGTCGCGCGGACGAGCGGAAGCACCGACCGCATTGATGGAGAGCTTTCCATGGAACAGCGCTTCAAGCACCAGCGGGAGCTGCTGCACATGATGAAATACGGCGTCGCTCTGGCGCAGGCCAAGTTCTCCCTGCTTTACCGGCAGAAGCATTTTTTGCTGTAAAACTGCCCCATCCTGAAAAAGGGCGGCAGAAGTTGTATAATTGCTGGTGTCAACACCGAGCGTATCAATGATCCGTTTCATGTGTATTATTCTCTTCAAGCTCTTTTGCGACTGAACCAAGCACACCGTTCACAAACGGAGCATCATCGGCTCCTCCGTATTTTTTGGCAAGGTCAATCGCTTCATTGATGGAAACGCTCACAGGGATATCTTTTTCAAAGATCATTTCAAAGATGGAAAGCTTCAACAGGGCCAATGCAACCTTCGAAAGCCGGTTCATTTTCCATCCGCGAATATTCTTCTCAATCTGAGCGTTGAGAGCATCTTCGTTTTCTTCTACACCGACAGCAATTTTTTCAGCAAAATCATCTATGATAATATCACTCGACAAACCAGCCGCGTCAATAATTTGTTCAGTTGTATCGTGATTGATGCTCCTTTCGAAAATAAGGACAAACGCCTGTTCCCGTGCCTCATGTCTTTTCATTTTCTTCCTCCGTTTTTCAGCCGCACCCGCATGCTTTTTTCATATAAATTAAAAGAACCCCCCACGATATGTGGAGGGTTTTAACCGCTGATTATATTTTCAAACATCCACGGGTACATTATACCACAATCTTCTTCAGAATCAAATGTTTTATCCGAACAGAAAGGAATTGAAAATTCTATGTGCGGCAACTAAATCATAAAAACTGTAACAATTTATTTCACTTCAACAATTTTGATTTTATCATAGGTAATTCCTGACTGACCGGCAACAATATCCTTGATGACAATGGCGTTGTTCTGAGACGAATCGGTCGTCTTAACCACAACGCTGCATTCTGAATTCTGAAGAAACACAACGCAGTCCGAAAACCCCTTTGCCTTAATAAGGTTTTCCATATTGCTTTCTTTAAGGGTATTTTGTGCAATCAAAGCCGCCTGCGCAACAGCATCTTTTTCCGCTGCGGCGTTGGACTTTGCATCTGTTAGAACTTTTTCCAAAAGTTCAACAGACTGATCTCTGGATTTTTGACGTGACAGACGTGCTTCACTGAAATACGAAGCCGCGGCTGCGTTCGCCTGTACGGCCGACGAAGCGGACGAAGTTACTTTAGATGATCCCGATACCGGAGCATCCGCAAGCTGTGCTTCGCCAAATTCATGGTCCGACATTGAAGTGACCGCGTTGGTAGCAAGCAATTGATTACTGCCCGAGAACTGCCAGTTTAAATAGACCGCCGCGCCGAGCGCCACAATCAATGCCGCAAGAACAAGCTGACGCTTTCCCATAGTCATAGAATGAATTCCCCCCGTTTAAAATTATTTTGCTTTTATGACGCATACCCGTACAGAAGTAATATCAAGCGCTGTTGTCACAGCGGAAATAACATCCTGCTGTACGGTCGGATTGTCGCCGCCGTCACAGACTACGACCACACCCTTTATGATTGGCTGAACCTCGGTTACCGCAAGCGCCTTTTGTGCACCGTCGGCATCTTTCACAAGTATGTAATTGGTCTCCGTGTTGTCATTCACTTCATTTTTAGTATTGGAACCGTCTGACTTATCTTCGGTGGTCTGATTGCTTCTTTTTTCTTCGGTTGCGTACACATACTGTGTGCTCCGTTCGAGTGTTACGAGAACCTTGGCCGTTCCTGCACCCTGTATCCTGGTCACAATATCCGTCAGCCTGGTTTCAAGTTCTGTAGCGTACTGCTCGGCCGTAACCACAGGCTGGGATGACACTGCTTTGGTATCGGTATGGTCATTGTTCAAATAACCGGAAAGAAAAATAAAGGCAATTCCAATTAAGCCGCCGATGATAATGATCTTACGGTAAGCCTCATTCTCCGCCAGCTTAGAGAAGATTGACTCTTTTTCCTCTTTTAAGCCGCTGTCATTAGCTTTCATCGGAAGATACCTCCATTTTGAGTCCTAATGTCTTTTCTAAATGTGCCGAAGCTTTTTCACAGTCCGCACCCTGTCCTTTTGCCAAAATTACAACCACCTTGTTAATTGATATGCTGCCATCTTCATTTGTATCCATAATCACATTAACATTTTTGCATTTTATATTGATATTATTTAACTCCGTCATCACAAGATTCGTAATGCTTTCCTGTGCGGCGGAAGACAATTGTTTCTCCACCGTCCCCTCGAGCTGTGAATTGCCGGGTTTGTCTTCATTTTGCTGGATGCTTGCTGAAATCTTAGGGGCAATTTTTGCAAGCGGGACGATCAGTGCGCAGATAACAAAGGCGCCAATTACGAATTTAATCATTCGTTCCATGGAACCGCCCGGTATAAGACTTTGCATCATAGCAGCAACAAGGGCCGCCATGCAGATTGCGGCCGACCATTCTTTTACCGCATTCATGATACACCCCCGATAATCAGCATGATAACGGTTGAAACTGTAAGAACCATCATACAGCACAGAATAATTCCAAGCAGTGTTTCAATTACATTACTGGAAGCCTTTAACAGAGAATTGATTTCTTTCAGATCAAAAATATCACCGATTCCAATACAAAGATGCAGGGTGATCAGCCAAACAATACACTCAATAAGAATTGGCAGAAAAACGAAAATCCCGGCAAGCAGACCAAAGGCGCTCACGCCTGATTTGAGCATTTTCACACATCCGTTGATTGTGTGGAGCGCTTCTCCCAACGCATTGCCCACAACAGGTACGAAGCTGCTTACAACAAACTTCGCCGTGCGGGTCCCCGTCGTGTCCAACGCGGTTGCAACAATGCCGTGCATGGTAAGCATTCCGGTAAATACGGTCATACAGAATCCCATAATCCATTTTGCTGCCTTATTGAAAGCTTCACACAACCCATTCAGATTAATATTCGGTGATACGGCGGATACGATGGAAAGCGCTAAAAATATGTTCATCATCGGCACCAGAATATTGGCGGACAGCAGGGATATTACGTTTCCCGCCGCCATCATCAAAAGATTGTAGGACCCTGCCGTGGCTGGCTGGCCTGCTACAATCATAATTCCCGCCAGTACGGGGACACAGGCAAGCAAAAAACCGGCCGCTGTTTGAATAACCGACGCCGCGCTTGAGATACAGGACACAATCGGGTTAACAACAATGACGCTGATGCAAAGTGTTGAAACCATACCAATTACCCCACCTAAGGGTTTTTCGCCGAAAGACAGCTTCATTCCGTTTAAAAGTGCACACAAGAGCATCACCGCGATAACTGAAACCACAGCCCTGAGAGGCTCGCCTGTTTTACCCCCAACTACGGAAATAATTTTGTCAAACATGCTTTTGGGCGTAATCGAGGTAATGTTTTTCCAATTTGTATCTTCAATCCCCAAATCTTCAAGTGCTTTTTTTGTATCGTTCGGAAGTTTGTCTGCCAGATCTGCCGCCCCACTTTCCTGAAGCTGCTGAGTATAGTAATCCTCCTGTTTCGACGCAGCGTGAACCTGTGAGGAAAAGCTCATTACGAGGATCATCAGAACTAAGAAACAAACAATTTTTTTCATCCTTATCCACCAATCAGGCCGACCGCCGTACTCGCAATTTTTTCAAAAAGCGGCAGCGACAACACTACGATTGAAATTTTTCCGGCAAGCTCCACTTTTGAGGCCAACGCGCTCTCCCCCGCATCCCTACAGGAATCCGCGGCGAACTGAGCTAAAAAACAGATTCCGAGTGATTTAAATAGAATAGCGGCATATTCGGAGGAAAGCCCGGCTGATGTAAGAAGAGTATTAATCTGTTTAACGGCGGGGGAAATATTTGCGAGTATTTCAAACAGTATAATCACTCCGGCACAAATACTGATGATGATGGAATACTCCTGATGATATCGTTTCAGCATTACCGCGAGGATAGCCGCGACAACTGCAATTCCCGCTATGGCAATTATATTCATGGCTATAAACCGAATATGGATTTAATAGACTTAAACAAAGCGTCTATTTGCTGAATAATCATCATGAGTACCACAATAAGGCCCGCAATTGTCGTCATCATCGCCTGATCTTCCCGACCGGATCGAATCAGCAGCTGATTCAGTACCGCAACAATAATACCGATTGCGGCAATTTTAAAAATTAAATCCACGTCCATTTTTATTCCTCCATCTTCAGCATAACAGGAGTGCCGCCGCCATCCCGGAAAACACACCAAACATTTGATACAGCTTTGATTTTCTTTCTTTTTCGTCCCTTGCGTCTTTCAGACTCTGTGCTGTGAGTTCATAATACAGTGCACAGTGCGACAGCTGGCCATCGGTGTCGCTCACTCCAAAACCGCGCCCAAATCCCTTGAGCAGTTCAATATCCTTCTCATTAAACCCGCTGTTTTTCGCACAGCAGCTTACACCGGTCTGCCACGCCGTTAAAAAGTCAACGCCCTTTTGAAAAGAACTTCCGCATAAACGGAGGAATTCCAAATCACTGCCATGTCTCTGCACAATCTGTTCCACCGGCAGTGCGGAAAACCGAATTTCCGTCTGTGCGGAAGATACAAAACGCAGAAATGTCTCAAGCTGTTCCACCCGCATTGCAAGCCTATGCGACTCCATATACCCCGCCAGTGCCCCCACGGTAATCAGGATCAAAGCGCCTATCAATTTTAGCAAGTAAATCACCAGCCTTGTAAATTCCTTTTATCTTCCCCGGCTCCGCATGCCCGTTCAACATGGCAACGCAGCCGAATGCCCCGGTTTTTAGCAGGCCCACCGCTTGCTTTTTCATTAGAAACTCATCTATACTACCTGCGTGGATTGTTGAAATCATACTGACGCCCGCGTTTAAGCTTTGCTCTACCGCGCTGATTTCATCATTTCCGCCAAGTTCATCACAAATGATAAATTCGGGTGACAAACACCGGATGGCCTGCATAATTCCCTCCGCCTTTGGATACCCGTCAAGAACGTCGCTGCAAACGCCAAGATCATTTTGTGGCACACCCAAACAGGTGCCTGCCAATTCACCGCGCTCATCAACCACAACCACCTTTCGGATATCCCCGCAGGTACCGCTTGAAAGCTGACGGGCAATATCGCGCAGAATTGTTGTTTTGCCGCTTGCAGGAGGGCCGACGATCAGCACACCGGAATTTATGTCTTTTTTCAGAAAATGAAAAAGTTCATTTGCCGATCCGGTAATTTCACGCGCGATGCGAATATTGATGGAGGAAATATCTCTTATACCGGTTATTGCTCCATTTTGGAACACCGCGGTTCCGCTGATGCCGACTCTGTGCCCGCCGGAAAGTGTGACAAACCCATTTTTTATTTCGTTTTGGTGGCTGTAAATCGAATAGCTGCAGATATTGCGAAAGCATTCCTCGATATCTTCCTTACTGGCGAGCATCGTTTCGCCATCCGGATAACAAGCAAGCCTTCCGTTTTGATTTAAAAAATAGATCCCGTTTGCGCAGCAGATTGAAACTGGTTTGTTCACGCGAAGCCTTAGTTCCTGCGCCTGCACCTTTATGTCGCGCGGCAAAAGGGTGAAATACTTTCCGATTCTGCCGCAAACAGCTTTTGCCGCTGAATCAAATCTTGAGTCACTGTAGTTATCCATTACCTTGTCCTCTCTTTCAATATCATAGATATGGACAACTTGGCCGCGTTAGAACAAAAAAATAACTCCGCAGGATGATTCCTGCGGAGTAAATTTTATCCGATCTATTCCATATGAAGGCGGCGGGCCGTCAGTTTTTGTAAATTCATTTCCTGAAACGGGCTGTCAGATTCATTTTGCCCCAGTAAAAAAGACTCCAGTTCCGTCTTTAGCTGATGGTCGTTTACATTCCCGTACAGTTCCAACACATAAGGCTTTGCGGCGTCCTGGGCGCCGTACAGCACATCGACATCAACGGTTTTCAGCGTTCCACTCTGATACCGGCCGATATTGTACTTTACAATCATTCCGTCAACATTTGCGTAGCAAAGGAGCATAAAGCAAATCACGAAAGACAATACGATATTTCGAGCCAAATTAATTTTTTTAAATCGCGATACGATTACTATAATAAAGACGATTGCTAAGACGATCATGAACCAGCTGGTATAAACCCGTTTGGGAGTCAGTCCGTAACGGTCAATATACAGAATCATTTTACTTAAAGCAATCGCGATTAACAAAAGCGTTTCTGCTGAAAGAAAAACATGCATGATCCGCATAATTCGGGATTCAACTTCACTTTGACTGGTAAAGAACGCAGAGAATGCCATTACCCCAAAATTGATAAAAGCGACTTCGCAAAGTTCAAAGAATCCCCGCCTTGCGTACTCTGCGAAAGTAACCCCGTCCGGACCTTGACTTGAAAAAGCAGTAAACAGAGCGGCAGTCTGCGAGCCGAAGAAAAAGAGATATAACGCACACAGCAAAACCAACGCCGTAATGGCGGCGGCGGCGGGGAATCTTTTGCATTTTTGAGAGAAGTTTGCAGCTTTTTCTGCTGTAATAGCATCCGTACGCCTTTTTTGAATATTCCCATACAGTAAACCAAACAAATAACTGCCGGTCAGAAAGGCCGGTAAAAGGCGAAATAAAAAATTGAGGATATGACTTCCAACATCATCGGTAATTTTCCGCATCAATGCCTGAAAGGTTCCGTCCGCCTGCATCAGCAGCGAAAGTACGATACAGAAAATCGGCAGAATGGCCAGAGCGCCGCCAAGCGAAGCCAAGAGTAATTTGCTCTTTTTATTTTTTACTGCAGTACGCTTAACAATTTTTGAAGCACAGCCAAAATTGGCAAACGGTACTTTAAATAACTGATTGGTGATATCCGGCAAAAAATACGCTCCTAGATTTTTTTCCATCCGGCCGGAGGTCATTACCGCAACCCAATAGACTGCACATCCCATCAGAAACAAAAAATTAAAAAACTGCAGGGAAACATTGGTGAAAATCGAAAAATTTACCGATGAAAGCAATATCAGAGCAAGCCAAAAATTACTCTGTTTTGGAGCAGAAATTCCGCGGCCTTTCAGGTACAGAAGTGTCATAGTACAAAATACGGCTGTAAACAATGTTACACCGAACCCAAGGCCGGATGGGTTAATCAGCCACACGAAAAGATATCCGCACACAAATGTAAGCATCGCGAACAGCGAATCCGCATTTGTAAAGGGAACCGGTATTTCCTGCTTTTTGATGATAGGATTCTGACCATACTCCAGCGTTTGCGGTAAAATGGACGCACCAGTGGTTGCGGGTGCCAAACCGGCCCCGTTTTCTTCAGTTGTATTCATATTGATCTCCTCTATTCCATATCAGTATATTCTAAAATATCCGCAGGCTGACACTTCAGCTCACGGCACAAAGCTTCCAGAGTAGAAAAGCGGATTGCCTTTGCCTTGTTGTTTTTCAATATTGATAAATTTGCCGGTGTAATTCCAATTTTATCTGACAGCTCACCGGATGTTATTTTTCGTTTTGCCATGATAACGTCTAAATTAATGATAATGGGCATGTTTTTCTCCATTCTTTAAATGGTGAAGTCATTTTCACTCTTCAGTTCAATCGCCTGCTCAAATATATTTTTAATGACACGAATAATCAGTGCGAAGAAAGCGCAGGCAACCGCCACAAGAAAAAACGACACATAATAAAATCCCGCAGCAAATGTAACAATGCCCACCGCGATACAGCTCCATGAGATAATCCTGAGCATTCTCGTATTTTCATCTACAAAAACGCTGCCTGCTCTAATGTTCTTCAACAGAGCATTCAGGCAGTAAAGCAAAATAAAACCCGGTATCGCACAAAGATAGATTGTAATGCGAAACGGCAAATGCAGCGCCTGTGTTCCTGACGAACCGCCAAAGTACCAGTTGACGATGATGGGCGCGGTACATACCCCTATTGCCAGCAGTACAGCAAAAAGTCTGGTGCAAAATATGGAAAGCGTTAAAGATTTGGAACAGTTCCACATACAGCAGTCCCCTTTCATGTGTTTCCGTTCGTATTATATCACACAATTTACTAATTATCAATATATTTTTATTGTTTATCAATATATATTCTTTGTTATTCAATAAATATTGGTTAATTGTAGAGAGAGAATCCCGTTTGCAAAACAAGAATCCCAATTTGAAAATGAAAGCTGACAATTTGTAATTGAAAAGCCCGATTTGTAAATGAGAATCCCCTTTTGAAAACGAGATTCCCGGATTTCTACACAGTTCCCCTCAAAAAGGCGTATACTGGTTTCAGCTGTTCCGAAAAAAGCGTACAGCAAATAAAGGCACAAATCCCGCTCAGCTTTTTTGCAACTGGAGATTCCCGCCCTGCAGTGTGGTCTTTTAGGGAGTATGTCGGCGGCTATGCGTGTGTTGCTTCGGATCAGCGCTTGAGGAGACGCGGCTTCAAAATAATGTTCTCCGGGGCAACTGGTGAACATCCTAACTTTTGAGCAGTATCCTCCCCATAGTAGAAGCTGAACGCCTCGTAGGGACTGCGGCCGTTCAGCTTCTTTCTTGTGTAGGAATTAATGTGGTTCATCATCAAAAAGATATCCTTTTGTGTCAAATCATCAAAGGATGTACCCTTAGGCAAAATGCGTCGAATCAATTCATGATTCACCTCAATTGAGCCTTTCTGGTAAGGGCTGCTGGGGTCACAATAGAAAATGTGAGTGCGCAAAATGTCCTTTTGCTCCGGGCCATATTCGATTGCTTTCGGATTAGAAAACTCGCTGCCATTGTCCGTGAGGATGACAGGAAAAAGCTTTTGGAAACATTCCCGCCCAAGAATTCCGAAAAGAGCGTCCAAAAGATGCGTAACGGATTGTGAGGTATTGGCATCGCGCAAAAAGGCCAACATCAAGCTGGTGTCCACAAAATAAATCGTGAGCAAAACTTTACCGCCTTTATTTCCAATCACAGAGTCCATTTGGACTACTGGAGTATCAGGGCGTTTTTCCATGAAATCTTTAAAGTCTTCGTAACTGCGGCTAAGACGACAACCGCGATCGACCTTAAATTCCGGTTTCTTGTAACGCGGACGATACTTTACTTTTCGGGGTAAGTCAATATTTCTCACGTCAAACAGCGTGGCATCGATGTAATTGTAAAGCGTTTTCTCACTGCAAATCATTTCATCTGCATGAGCATAATAGATCTGATGCAGAGATTGACCATTCCGAATCAACGGCGTAATCAAAGCGTTCAGACGGGCAAGTTCGACCTCGTTTGAAAGAATTCCGCTCCGGGACTCCGATACAGCTGCTGAAAAGCGAGTGTGGGCATCCGCTGCGTCGTACCAGTGCTTTTTCAGAGTACACTTTCCAAGCGAAGAACAGCCGTTGCACACATACGGCGGCTTTTGAATCACGGTGCAAACGTCCTCTTCAAACTCAGCACAGAGAGTGTTGCAGTTGCTGCACAGACTGCATTTGTAAGCAGACTGGTGGGTACAAGACTGTTTTCCGCAAATCATCTTTAATTTGCAAATGCTGCGTTTCTTGCAGGCATTATACGGATAGGCGGAATAACCGCTTTTCTTTTCATAAGAATACTTCTTAATTTCCTTAGCAACTGTCGTACGGTCTTTTCCAATCTCTTTACTAATCTTTCCAAAAGACTTATGCTCTGTAAGTCCCTTTTCAATGACAAGGCGGTCTTGATAGCTCATGAACTTCGACATGGCAGGGCTCCTTCCTGCCGCCGACAGAATTTAGCATATCAGACAATGTCAGCTGCGGAAAGTCCCCAAACGCGCAAACGGCCCCGGAAAGGCTTTTTCGCTACGCTTCAAAAGTCTTTCCGGGGCTGCAACTCCAGACGAAACTCCTTGCAACCGGAAAATCCATACTTTTTCACTCGGGAGTTTCATTACAACTGTATTCTGCTCTGGCGGGAAGGTATGGATTCTCGCTTTACAATTCAGGATTCAATAAATATTCCATTTTAACAGCTCAATAGCAACGCGAGTCATTTTTACTTTTTCTGGCAATCAACTCTACGCGCACTGTTAATCAACCAATCAAAAATCCGCGAAGCACAACGATTGCACTTCGCGGATTTTTTCGTTTATGAAAGTACTTTACTCTATCATATTATTAAACTCTTCTTCAGAAATCACCGTTACCCCCAGCTGCTGCGCTTTTGTCAGCTTGCCGCCGGCATCCTCTCCCGCTAAAACATAATCGGTCTTTTTTGAAACGCTGCCGGATACTTTTCCGCCCATCTTTTCAATGATGACACCCGCCTGCGTTCTGGTCAGAGTCGGTAGCGTTCCTGTAAGCACAAAGGTTTTTCCGTAAAAACGGCTGTCGTCAATAACTGTTTTACACAGCATATTGACCCCAGCGTTGCGAAGCCGGCCAATCAGATGTGCGGTATTGGTCAATGCAAAAAAGTGAACGACACTTTCCGCCATGATTTGGCCAAAGCCGTCAATCGCCGCTATTTCTTCGGATGACGCATGGAAAATTGAATCCATATTTTGGAAATAGGAGGAAAGGAGTTTCGCAGCTTTTAAACCGATATGCGGAATTCCAAAAGCGTAAACAAGCCGGTACATATCATTTTCTTTGGACTTTTCGATTGCTTCAATCAAATTCTGCGATGATTTCTCCCCCATACGCTCCAGGGACATTGCCTGATCTAATCGCAGACTGTATAAATCTGCGGGTGAGGCAAGCAGATCGTGCCCGATCAGCTGTTGAATCACCGCAGGACCAAGTCCGTCAATATCCATTGCGTCGCGGCTGGAAAAATGAATGATGTGGCGCACCAACTGCGCGGGGCACTCCGGATTGGTGCAGCGCGTGGCCGCTTCGCCTTCTTCGCGTGTAACTTTTACCCCACAGGACGGGCACACCGGAGGCATTACATATTTTTGAGACGCTTGGGTATGCGAAACTACGGAAACGACCTCCGGAATGATTTCCCCTGCTTTCCTTAAAATCACGATATCACCGATGCGGATATCCTTCTCATTTATAAAGTCTTCATTATGAAGCGTAGCGCGGCTTACGGTCGTCCCCGCAAGCGTAATCGGTTCAAACACACCCGTGGGCGTTAACACACCGGTGCGCCCCACATTGATTTCGATATCCAGCAGTCTGGTCTGCTTTTCCTCCGGCGGATATTTAAACGCTTCCGCCCATTTGGGAAATTTAGAGGTACTGCCCAAAATATCGCGCTGAGCAAAGGAATTCACCTTAATAACCGCTCCGTCAATGGAGTAATCCAAAGCACCGCGCATCCCGCCGATTCGATTTACTTCTGCTATCACGTCTTCAATGGTAGAACAGGCAGTGAAAAATGGAGGCACGGCAAATCCCAGTTCTCTTAAAAAGTTCAATGAATCATCATGATGATGAAGCTCTTCCCCAATAACCTGCTGTACATTGAACACAAAAATATCAAGTGTGCGGGATGCGGTAATTTTCGAGTTCTTCTGCCGCAAGGAACCTGCCGCAGCGTTGCGGGGATTTTTAAAAGGCTTTTCGTCATTCAGCTCCTGACGTTCGGAAAGCTCAAAAAAACTTTTATGCGACATGTATACCTCGCCGCGCACCTCAATGAACGGCAGGGGTTTGGAAAGCTTCTGAGGCACCGTACGGATTACTCTAAGGTTATCCGTCACATCCTCGCCGACAGTTCCGTCGCCGCGGGTAGAGCCCCTTACAAACAAACCGTCACGATATTCAAGCGAAACAGACAGACCGTCAAATTTTGGCTCCACGATATAAACCGGATTTTCCACGACAGAACGCACCCTGCGGTCAAAATCGATCAGCTCCTGTTCGGAGAAAGAATCATGCAGGCTCTCCATCGGAACGGCATGCACAACGGGCTGAAACTTGTTGAGCACCTCTGCGCCGACTTTTTGTGTTGGGGAATCGGGCGTGACCAGTTCGGGAAACTGCTCCTCAATTTGCTGCAAACGACGGTATAACATATCGTATTCATAGTCATCTATTTCCGGAGCGTCTTCCGTATAATATTTTTTGTTGTGGTAATTGATTTGTTCCTTTAACTCTTTTGACAGTTTTTTCGCTTCTTTAACGTCCATCAAAATCAATCCTCTCGCTACTATAATAACAGATTAATTTATGTTTGCAACTACCTGCGGCACTTCGCCTACGATTATCGTTTCAGCAACTGGCACATTGGTTTCGACCTCTGTGGTAGTATCAAATCCCGGTAAGAATGAATAAACGCTGGTATGTATATTCAGAAAAATCTGATGCTTTGTCTGATTAATCCCGGCGGATTCAAAAGAGCTTTTAAAATCCGCGTTTACGTTTCCGGATAGTGTCAACCTGAGCGGAATTTTCGGGCCCCATCCGTGAAGCAGGTCACTGCCGGTGAGCGTTCCAAGGGGAACCCCTATGTCCATATGTCCGTCATCACCAATATCTTTTTGAATATTGGCAACAATCGCGGATTTAAGTTCATTCATTTTTACCATTTGCGTTGTAATTGCCAGCACCTTTCCACTATCGTCCCGCTCAACAGAAATTAAATCATTGTATGTTACCCCGTTTTTGGTTAACACTTCGGTTATGACACGGTTGATGGTATCAACCGATTTAATGCGGGCTTGATTGGTAGTAATAGATTTGACGATGGGACGAAACTGAGCATCCATCATTATTATAAACGCAAATAAGAAAACTATGATAATAACCGCTTTCCAACGTATGCGCGTATAGCTGCGCGTTCCATATCCGAACCTGTGCCACCTTTTCATAGCAATACCTCCCAAATCTCATACCTTCATAATACTCAGGAGGAATAAAAATGTGAAAGGGCAGTAAAAAGGCGCAAAGAAACCTGAGTTTCTTTGCGCCTGATCAGTTAAAAAAATTATTCGGCAGGCTCTTCTTCCACCTGCTCAACAGACTCCAGTAAAGCTCTGATGGAAAGGCTTACACGCTTCTTATCAAAGTCAATTTCAGTAATTTTTGCTTTTACAACGTCGTTGACCTTTAAAACATCCTGTGGCTTTTCAATTCTGTGATCAGCGATTTGAGAAATATGTATCAAACCGTCGATACCAGGAATAATTCTTGCAAAAGCGCCAAATGCGGTCATGCCGACAATGGTCACATCGCAAACTGTATCCACAGGATAGTCACGCTTGAGAACTTCCCAAGGGTTGTCCTCCACACGCTTATAGCCAAGAGAAATCTTGCCTTTTTCCCTGTCAAGTCCCTTAATATAAACCTTAACCGTGTCGCCGACATTAACGACCTCGGACGGATGCTTAATTCTGCCCCATGAAAGCTCGGAAATATGGATCATACCGTCAATGCCGCCCAAATCAACAAATGCGCCGTAAGCGGTAAGTGACTTTACAACACCGGTATATTCTTTGCCCTCTTCCGCGGTATCCCAGAATTGATCGGCGAGGATTTTTCTCTCGTCCTTCAGTACGGAACGAATGGAACCGACAGCGCGCCTGCGGCCGCGGTTAACCTCAATAATGCGGAAACTGACTTCTTTTTTCAGCAAATCTTCCAGTGCGTCGCCGCGGGAAGCGGTAGCCTGTGAAGCAGGAATAAAGATGCGTACACCGTTTGTGATGGCAATCACGCCGCCCTTAATGACCTCGGTAACAACGCCGGTTAACACAGCTTCATTTTCTTCAGCAGCGATGACATTCTCCCAGCCCTTAGCAGCATCCAAACGTTTTTTGGAAAGCATGATTGTGCCTTCCTGATCATTCGTGCGCATGATGAGAAGATCCATCTCATCGCCCACTTTAACTACATCTTCAGGTCTTACATTGGGGTCGGCGGAAAGTTCAGCCGCCGGAATAAAACCGGCCTGCTTTCTGCCTACATCGACATAAACTTCACTGGGAGTAATGCCGACAACTACACCGTGCACCTTTTCATCTGTATTTAAATTCTTTAGAGATTCCTCGAGCATTTCCTCAAAGTTTCCCTCGGCATTATTCTCCATTAAATCTTGACCAGCACCCTCGTTGATTTCTGACATGGTATCAAGTACCTCCTTTATAATGCTTGCCGGCGTTGAAGCACCGGCAGTAATGCCAATACATTCGGATCCTTTTAGAGCCGTCAGCGGCAGCTCGTCCGCTGATTCTATAAGATAAGTGGTGCAGTTTTTCATGCACACATCGCGAAGTTTTGCTGTATTGGAACTCTCCCTGCCGCCTATAACAATCATAACGTCGCATTGCCGAGACAAAGACTCCGCTTCTGATTGACGCTTAGCAGTCGCATTACATATTGTATCAAAAATTGTTGCATTTGTATATACCCTTTTTATTATTTCCAAACAAATTTCCCATTCAGAGACGCTAAAAGTTGTTTGGGCAACAACGCAGGGAGAGCAATCTTGATTATTCGGAAAATTTTCAGCAATACTTTGCAGTTCCGCAGCATTTTTAAAAACATAACATTTTTCTGAACAATGGCCCCTTATCCCTTCGACTTCCGGATGATTGCGGTCACCCGCAATCAATACCATCTTTCCCGCAGCAGAGGCCTGCGATACAATATTGTGTATTTTATCGACGAAAGGGCAAGTCGCATTCGAAAAATCAATTTTTTTTTCAAGAATGCTGTCATAAACAGCCTTTGACACACCGTGCGAACGGATTACCATCGTCGCGTCCGGCGGGACCTGATCAGATGATTCAACAATTTTCACACCGCGCGCTTCGAATTGAGCAAGTGTCTGTGGATTATGGATAATCGGGCCAAGCGTACAAACTTTTTTTCCCTGATACAAAAGTTCGTTCACCATTTCAACTGCCCTGTTCACACCAAAACAAAATCCGGCGGAGCGGGCCACAACAATTTTCAATTCTTTTCCTCCAGCATTCTGTTGATTTTATCTGCAATAATTTCCGCCCCCGCGCGAACAGAAGCGGATGAATGATCCTTCATACCCAGTTCAGTACAAAGAATCGGTTTTCCGAAACGAATGGTAATCCTGCTGAATGGTTTTAGCATGCCGTCACAGTAAATCGACACCGGCAAAACAGGCGCCTGCGCTTTGAAAGCGATCATTGCTACCCCCGACTTCGGCCGGAAAGGCGCATTGTCAAAGACACATTTTCCCTGTGGAAAAATTCCCAATACGCCGTCATTTTGCAATATTCGCAAAGCAGATTTCAGGGATTGCGCATCAGCTTTGCCTCTTACAACCGGGAACGCACCCATTTTGTACAGAAACCAGCCAGTCAGTTTACCGTGATTTTCAAAAAGCTCCGATTTCGCCATATATCGGATTTGTCTTTTAAAGGGAACCGCAACAAAAAACGGATCAACCACTGACTTGTGGTTACTGCAAACGATCAATTTTCCACTTTCGGGGATATTGCCGGTTCCTTTATATTCAACCCTGTAAATAATTTTGGAGATTGGAGCCAACAGACGAAGACAGAAAAAATACAGCATAATAATCAGACCTTGGCAGTTTGAGAGGTTTCTAAATCCCGTTCACGAAGTTCGGCGATCTTTCCCATGACCAACCGGGAAGCGTTGCGGTATTCGCTGCCTGTTCCCTCTTCAATACCGAGCTGATCCGGCTGAATCAACTCTCCAAATGACACAATACACTTATGAAAAATCCTAGGCTTGCCGCCGCCCTTTGCCGTGATGCAGCATGGAAGAATCGGGGCGTTATATTTATAGGCAATCATCACCGCACCCGCCTTAGGCTGAAGAAATTCCCCGGTCTTGGAACGTGTACCTTCGATAAACACACCCAACGCCTGGCCATTTTTTAACATCTCGCTGGCTTTATTGATCGCGGTCTTATCGCCTTTCCCCCTTTGTACGGGAAAGGCTCCCAAAGACGACAGTAAAAGCGCCATGGCTTTATTCTGAAACAGTTCCGATTTCGCCATGTAATATATTTGCCGATGCTGCGTAAACGACACACGAACTGCATCTGATAAGCCAATGTGGTTACAGCAAACTATTACCTTACCGCTTTCCGGCATATTTTCTCTGTTATTAACCTGATATGGAATGAAATATTTAAGAAAACACTGTACAAAAATTTTGCCAAAATTATAAAGTGGCGTACGTTTCATAGTTTCACCAGTTTCATTTATTTTATTGCAATTTTTCTTTAATGATGGAAATAAGCTGTTCCACCGACTGTTCCAGTGTGTTACCGGTAGTGTCTACAATTACAGCGCCAGCAGCAGGCACAAGAGGTGCAACGGCACGATGCGAATCATTGTAGTCCCTTGTTTTTAACTCACTAAGCACATCACAGTAATCAGCGGGTTCTCCTTTTTTTATCATCTCTTCATATCTTCTTCTGGCCCTTTCCTCAGGCGACGCGGTCAAAAATATTTTAATCTGGGCATCCGGCAGCACAACCGTTCCGATATCGCGGCCGTCCATAACGACATTATTACTTTTGGCAATATCCTTTTGCAGGGAAAATAAAAAAGCTCTGACAGCAGGAATCGCCGAAACATTGGACGCAGCCATTGAAACCTCCGCCGTGCGGATGTCATTTGAAACATCCTGTCCGCAAAGGATCACTTTTTGCTCCCCGTTTTGAAAGGTAAGCATAACATGAACCTGTTGGAGAAGCGAAGTTACAGCACGCGCATCCGCCGTATTTACTCCCTGCTTGAGCATATAAAGCCCTACGGCGCGGTAAAGCGCACCCGTATCAACATAAATATAACCGATTTCTTTGGCTGCGCGGCGGGCAATTGTACTTTTCCCAGCCCCTGCAGGCCCGTCGATTGCGATTGCAGTCATTCGTTTTCCTCCTGCCTGTTCAGCGAATTTGCCGCAAGGCGGCCCGTACAGAAAGCAATTTGCAGGTTGAATCCTCCTGTATACGCGTCAACATCGATCACTTCACCCGCAAAATACAGTCTCTTCACCAACTTGGATTCCATGGTTTTTGGGTTGATTTCCGCAGCTTTTACTCCGCCGGAAGTCACAATAGCCTCCTCTATCGGGCGAAACGCGGAAATGGACAATTCAAAAGATTTCAGCAGTCCGGCAAAAACCCGGCGCATTTCCTTCGTAATCTGGTTGCACTTTGTTTCAGGAGAAATTCCGGATTTCGCAACAATCACAGGAATCATCTTACTGGGCAGCAGCGCCGAAAGCGAGTTGGCAAAATCCTTGTTGTGATTCAGTTCAAAGTCACGCTGAAGTCGGGCATCAAGCTGTTCCGGACTGAGGGCAGGCTTCAAATCAATCAAAATATGATAACGTCCCGAAGACATTTCATTCATATGAGCGCTTGCACTTAAAACGGTAGGTCCTGAAACCCCGAAATGCGTAAAAAGCATCTCGCCAAAATCTTCGTATATGTTTTTTTTCTTTATAGTGTCAAACACTTTTATCGCTACATTTTTCAGTGAAAGACCCATCATTTCACGGCATTCATCACCAAAAGCGACCAGCGGAACAAGGGAAGGACGCAACGGCGTTACGGTGTGACCCGCCTGCCTGGCAAGACGGTAACCGTCACCGGTTGAGCCTGTAGCGGGATAGGAGGCACCGCCGCAGCAAACAACAACAGAGTTGGCCAGAATCTGAGAGCCCCCCTGCAATTCTGCGCCGAAAACGATATTGTCCTTCAGTATAAGTCTTTTTGCTTCTCCGGTAATCATGTCAACACCGCTGTTCCTGACAAATCCGGTCAGCTTGTCAACCACGTCGACTGCTTTGTCCGACTGTGGAAATACACGATTTCCACGTTCTATTTTTACAGGCAGTCCCATATCTTCAAAAAAACGGATGGTGTCCTGCGCAGTGAACTGCGTGATGGCGCTGTACAGAAAGCGTCCGTTTGACGGGACGGAAGAAATGAATGTCTGTACATCGCAGCTGTTCGTAATATTGCATCTGCCTTTTCCGGTAATCATGAGTTTACGTCCGGGGCGAAAATTTTTTTCAAGCAGGCAGACATGCAGACCGTTGTTCGCGGCAGTCCCGGCAGCCATCAAACCAGCGGCGCCGCCACCAATAATCAGCGCGTCATAAGGCCGGTTCAATTGATTTATCATCTACCTTTTCGTATACTCCGTATTCATCCCAAATATCTTCAAGCCGCTTAAACACTTGGGTTACCTCTCCGGTTTTTCTCAGTGCGGTCGTGACAATCAGTGCGTTAATCAGGCTGAGCGGAGCCACCAGTGAATCAACAATGGAAGCAATGTCGCTGCGGGCAAGCAACAGATTATCCGCTTCCTTTGCCATAGGAGACAGTGTACTGTCCGTTATGGCGATAACCGTCGCGCCCCGTTTGTGAGCAAAATTCAGCGCCTTCACCGCTTTTTTTGAATATCGCGGAAAGCTGATTCCAATGACAACATCCCGTTCATCAATCCGAATCATCTGTTCAAAAATTTCACCTTCGCTGGTGGACTGTACCAACAGAACACTTTCAAAGATCAAATTAAAATAATAGGACAAAAATGTAGCTAACGCGAGTGAACTTCTTGCACCCAGAATATAAATTTTACGCGCTGCGACAATCGCGTCCACCGACCGGTAAAAATCTTCATGAGGGGTTTCTTCCATGGTTCTTCGGATAATATCAATATCCTGATTAAAAACAGAATCCAGAATATCGGAATCGCCAATGCGGCTGGCTGTCACTTCCATTCTTTGAACAGAGGTCAGTTTATTCCGAATCATCTCCTGCATTGCCTGCTGAAGCTCAGGATAACCTGTGTATCCTATTTCGGTCGCGAAGCGGACAACGGTCGACTCACTGACACCCACGGTCGCGCCAAGCCTGGAAGCAGTCATAAACGCGACCTTGTCGTAGTGTTCCTCAATATATTTTGCAATCAATTTTTGCCCTTTTGAGAAATCACCCATTTTATTTTTGATTCTAACTGCTAGTAAATTATTCATTCTACCAACTCCTGTTATTCATATTAATTCTAAATGGCATAAAAATCAAGTGTATTTATATGTTTTTGCAGGAAGCAATTACCTGCGATGCATTTTAATGGTTCCCGCAAAAAAAATCCCCCTATAAAGGGGTATTATTATCATTTTTATTTCAGCCACTTACCGACAAATTTGTGAAATCTCTGGAAATACAGGACCACAAGTGTTGAAATTGCGTAATCATATATGGCAAACACGAAATTCCCCGCAATCAGTAAAGCCCATGGCAAATATAATCCAAAAACGGTAAAACTTTCTTCAGGTACGCCAAGCAGTTTAATGCTGAGAAAAAATGCAAAGATCATAGCGGCATTAAAAACCAAAAACTTAAGCAAATAGGAAAGAAATTTATAATGAATTCTTTCAAAATATGCTTTTAAAATCGGATAGTAGCCAAAAAAAACAACAAACAGCATGGCGGCTTCCTTATCCGCAGCAATCAGAAGTGAAAGAGCCGATGAAGCAATGTAAACCGGCCATGCCCAACCCGCGCCAAGTTCAATGACAATAACGATAAGCAGGATGCCGGAAAAAGCAGGCAACGCATAAGTGCCAATGGGAATCAATCCGGTTAAAAACATCGTCATTGTGCAAAATGCCGTTATAATGCCGCAAAAGGCCAAACGAATAGTTTTACTCAATTCGATTCCTCCCTGAACAACGTCAACAGCAGGGGATCAAGTCACCGCCCATACATTCGCAGCAGCAGTCAGCGCAGATCAGAGAAGAGCATACATCACAGCTGCCGCAGCCGTTTGTTCGCGGCATATTGGGATTATAACCGCCGTAAGCGCCATTTCGCTGGTTGATAACCTGGTTCATGGCAGCACGGTATTCTCCGTTGTTAGGTTCCATCTGGCAGGCTCTGGCAAAATTGTTGTAAGCCTCTTCCAGCCATCCTCTTTTATACAGCACGGTACCCTTCAAAAAATACCATTCGGCATTTCTGTTTTCGGAAGGGACCCCGTTTAATATCTGTTCCGCATCCGCAATCCGACCGGTCATAATCAGATTTCTTACATCGTTGAAGCCGGAATAGGAATTTGTATAGCTTTGGCCGGCGTAACCGGCATCAGGCGCTGTGTATCCGGTATAGCCGCTATTCTTCTGTCGCTTTCTTTGCGCGACAACAGTATCATAAGCCTCGTTAATCTCTTTCATCTTTTCGCCGGCCAGGTCGGCGATGGGACTGCCGGAATAATTATCGGGGTGATATTTTTTTGCAAGTTCCCGGTACGCTGTTTTTAACTCATCATCTGTTGCAGTTGGAGATACTCCTAATATTTTATAAGGATCTGACATGCATTTTCTCCTTCTTAAATAGTAATTCTTTTTGCATTTCCGGTAAGCCTTTAAAAATGACGTTATTGATGATCGTATCAAAATGGTCTAAGTCCAAAATATTCAAAGCGGCGGCCAGCTGGGAAAGCGTCAGATTGAGAACCTGATTCGCGTAGTTTCTTGCCTTGTCCAGATCTTCTGGGCTGCTTGAACTGTCCAAATTACATTTTATAATAAAAGGATTAAACGACGCTGTTTTAATGTCCTTTTCAATATCGTCCGCAGCGTCAATCAAATACACCCACCGACCTAAAAAATAGCCAAACTGGCGCAATATCCGCGCTTCCGGAGTTTCGTAGTTTGCGTTCATCCCCGCAACGGTTTCAAAAATCCGCTGAAGCATTTTTGCCGTCGGTTCCGCACAGGAATCCATACTCGGATCATTTTCCTGCTCCGCTGCTCTTTGCTCTTCCATGGAGGCTAAAACAATTTCATTCATCCATGGGAAATCGCGGGCCGCTTTTCTGTGCGCGCTCGCTGCGAAAAGCAGTAAAAAGTACGCACGGAGTTTGCCAAAAAAGTGGGAATCTGCAACGTCATCCTTAATCTTGTAATAGGTCATAATCACGGAAAGAGCCGAAGCAGCGATGAATTCAGTTTCCCCCGTAGTACAGTATGCGCATTTTTTCATTGGATTCACAACGCAGCGGCCGCTGTGAAAACCCGGACACTCCGGACTGAACGCAAAAAGCATCAGCGCATAGAAAGTGCAGTCATAACTTAAAGTAAGCCGCGATGCAACACCGTAGCTTTTGCCCAGCTGACGGCACAAGGAACAATATACTCCTCTGTACTGTTCATACTCACGAACAAGCAGCTCCGATTTTTGCGGCCTTACATAACCAAACACATTATCATCCTTATAATAGCATATCTTAAAAGTACTCGTATATTATTTTACTATATTTGACACTATGATTTAATTAACAATATGTAAATTTTATAGATTTTGCAACAAAAGGCAACATAATAATAAATAATTTTCCGATATTATCCTTAATTAATTTTTGTACAAATTTAATTCCTTGCAATTGTGCATAATGTATGATACTATAATAATATAAATTAAAGAATTCTTTTTTATATTATGGATTATTACAATATAAGAGGAAAAGTATAGATTTTGATGGTTATTGTATTTATCGAAAATACATGTTATAATCTGCTCAGAAGTAAAACCCAATATTTAGGAGGTTGAAAATATGAAACTTTACGACATTGATGTAGTAAAACTGATTGAGCTTTTAGACAAAGCCAAAGGAAACGTCTACTTAATTACCGAGGACGGAAACACCCTAAATTTAAAGAGCAAGCTGTGTCAATTGTATGGTGTAAGAGCGCTTTTGGAAAGTGCTAAAAATTCAACGGTTTCAGCCGAATTAAACGTAGAAAATCCGGAAGATGAATTGATGTTCATCAACTATATGATGAGTAAATAGAATTTGATTATGATAATGATCGCCGCTGTATTCTGTACAGCGGCGATCATTTTTGCTTATTTGTGATCCTAATTATTTCTTTAGTTCAAATTTAGCTACCCTGTCGCGAAGCAGGCTGGCTTGTGCGGAAAGCTCTTCAGCAGCGGCGGCGCTTTCTTCGGCAGTTGCAGAATTGGTTTGCACCACCGCCGATATTTGTGCGACGCCTACATCAATCTGTTCAATTGAATTGGCCTGATCATTGGAAGCCCCGGCTATCTGTGTTACCAGATTGTTGACGCTGGTGAACTTTTCAATAATCCGATTCAGCAAATCAGCTGTTTTCCCGGCTATTCTTGTTCCGTTTTCCACTGCACCGACAGAGCCTTCTATCAGCGAAGTGGTATGTTTTGCCGCCTCTGCACTTTTACTGGCAAGATTTCTGACTTCATCGGCCACAACGGCAAATCCTCTTCCCGCAGTACCGGCTCTTGCCGCTTCAACAGCTGCATTCAGAGCCAATATATTAGTTTGAAATGCAATATCGTCTATTGTTTTAATGATCTTTGTAATTTCACTCGAAGATACCCTGATTTGATCAATGGCTTCGATCATTTCCCCTATTGTTTCTTTGCCGGCATCCAGCTCATGTTCCGCATCCTGTGCAAGTGTTTTGGCATTGCCCGCGTCGTCTGCATTTTGCTTAACCTGCCGCGATATTTCATTGATGGAAGCAGACAGCTGTTCCAGAGAGCCGGCCTGTTCGGTTGCGCCGTTTGAAAGTGACTGTGCTCCGTTGGCTATTTCGCCCGCTCCACTCGAAACCTGCTGCGCTGCTACTTCAATTTCAGAAAACACATTGTTTAATGAATCAATGATTTCAATCAGCGCTTTTTTGATTGGCGCAAAATCACCAACATAGTCGCGCTCCACTTCAGCTTTTAGGTTACCGTTTGCCATGTTCTCAAGCACATCGGATATTTCAACTATGTAGCCGCTCAACTCAAGTGAAGTGTTTTTAAAAATAGTTGCCAGTTCTCCAAGTTCATCTTTTGTATGAACTTCAATATCTGAATTCAGTTTTCCTTTCCCCATATCCATTGACATCGCAATAATGCTGTCAACAGGGGATAATGACTTTTTGATCTGTTGGAAAATGATAAATCCAATGATAATAATTCCTAAGAGCCCGGCAATACCTACCATAAAAATAAGAACATTGATTTCTTTTAATGCCTCTGATTTTTGCACAGTAAAATTACTGCTCCATTTTTCGTCGATTCCATCAATTTTTAAAGGCTGGCTGACTTTGAATTCCTGATCGCTTGCTTTGCCTGAATACTTTGTGCCCGCCTTTGTTTTGTCGGCTGTATTGGAAACATAATTCGATCCGGCAGAGAGAATATAATTGCCGGAAGTGGAATATCCACCCAAATCGTAACTCAAGTTATTAATTGTATCTGTTAAAATATCTGCATTTGCCACTCCTAAAAATTTTCCGCTTTCGTCAAGAATCGCATTGCTGATCGTAATAAGCCAAACCGTTTCCCCCGAGGTCAATTGATAAGAATACGGTTCGGTAACATGAGGCTTGAGCGTCTGTTTGGTTACCGCATAATATTCTCCGTCTTTATATGTATTGTAATCGCTCGCTACATCCAATTTTTTTTCAGCACCGAATTTATAAGCATAATAGGACCTGCCATCCGCAGTTTGGTCAAACATCTCGTTTGGCTCAAATGCCACATAGGCGGAAAAAATTCGCGTATCGTCAAGGTAGGCAGTTAAATCTTTTTTGATAAACCGGTCTCTTGTATATGAGTCCAGATCCTTATATCGATAAACCTCAAGAGCCAAGGACTTTGACAGAGTCTGCATGTTATTTAAATAGGACGATGCCATATAGGCGTTATTTTCCGCCAGATTATTAATGTTTTTCAATGCGGCCTGCTGCTGGGATGCAGACAGATAGATGCCCAAGAACAGGCATGTTGCGATCATCATAACTGTAACAGCTGAAATAATTTTAAGCGGAATTTTAAATGCCAGCTTATTCCTAATACTTTTCAATTGTATCTTTTTCTTGAAGTCTACCTTCTTTAGCCTTATTTTTTTCATTTCTTACGCCCCTCTCAACCGCATTTGTTTCTGACCAAATTGAATTTCACGCTCTTGTTAATTTCATATATCGTCAAATTTCTTGTAAAATTAAGCTTGGCTAACATCAAAAAAGCATTGTTGTAACAACTTACAACAATGCTTTCGTTTTCCGTTTTTTTTTATTAATAAGCGGCACTCAGCGGATTAAGAACACCGTATCCTTTATTCTGCATATCGTCAATAAACTTAATGGCCTTACCCGCTCCGAGCGCAACACAAATCTGGGAGTCCTGTGCAACATGAACCGGCATCTTCGCTTTTTTGGAAATCAGCGTGTCAACGCCGTAAAGCTGAGCCGATCCGCCCGTCAAAATGATTCCGTCCGTATAGACATCTCCCATCAGTTCGGGAGGCGTTTTCTCAAGCATCTCCTGTATCGTGCGGACAATTTGCATTGCCGGTTCAATGAGTGCTTCCAAAATTTCGTCGCAGGAGATATCTGCCCACTGCGGCAGGCCGGTCATTGCATTTCTGCCCTTTACCCTGTGATTACAAATATCTTTTCTCGGATACACACAGCCAATCGCAATTTTTGCTTCCTCAGCCATGTGCTGACCGATAATCAGATTGTATTTTCTGCGGATATATTTAATGATCGCTTCATCAAAAGCATTGCCCGCAATCTTAACAGAACGTGAAATCGCAATACCGCTCAAGGAAAGCACCGCCATATCTGTTGTACCGCCGCCGATGTCAACGATCAGAGTACCGTGCGGAGTGGAAATATCCACACCGGCGCCGAGGGCGGCGGCAACGGGTTCTTCAATCAGGCAGATTTTACGAACGCCTGCCGCGCTGATTGCGTCAACCACCGCGCGCTTTTCGACTTCCGTAATCTGGCATGGTACGCTGACCACAACGCGGGGCATAAAGACCTTGCTTCCGCTGATTTTTTTCAAATATGTGTTAATTAGATACTGTGCAAGATCAAAATTTGAAATTACACCGTTGCAAAGAGGGTGCGAGACATCAATCTTATCCGATGTGCGACCCACCATCCTGTAAGCTTCTAAGCCTATAGACACAACTTCGTCTGTTTCCACATTAACGGCAACAACTGCCGGTTCATTAAGTATAATGCCCTTCCCGTCAAGATAAATCTTGACGGCCGATGTACCAAGATCTATCGCAATATCAGTACCCAGCACATAATCACATCCAATCTATATTCATCAATATTATAGTACAAAATACAGGATTTTTCAACTTATCGCACAACATAGGCAACCGCCGCACACATCACCTGTTTTGCCCCGCTTTGCAGCAGAACGGAAGCACATTCTCTGAGCGTTGCTCCCGTCGTAACAATGTCGTCGATCAAAAGGATGCTCTTCCCGGCAATCTTATCTCTGTCTTTCGGCAGGTATACACCACTGACATTGCTGCGGCGATCTTTTTTGCTTAATTTGTGCTGCTCTCTGTTATCCTTGATTTTAACCAGATATTCGCCAAATGGAAGCTGAAGACACTCTGCAACCGCCCTTGCAAGAAGCTCGGATTGGTTATATCCTCTTACTTTATATCTCTCGGAAGATATGGGAACGGGCGTGACAGTGTCAAACTGTGAATCCGGGCAGTTTTTCCTAACCTGCTCGGACATGCCTGCCGCATAAAAATCCGCAAAATGCTGCTGACCGTAAAACTTAAACCGAATAATGGATTCCCTGATTTTGCCTTGATACAGATAAGGTGCAGTACATAAAACAGTTTCTCCAGCAACAGGTAAATAAATACATTTATCAGCAGTCATATGCGAAATTTCGTCAGTGCATTTTTCACAGATCCGATTACCTGACAAAGCAATTCCGCGGCAAAAAATACACCTCGGCGGGAAAATTAAATCCAACAGCACGGAAAAAAGCTTAAGCCTCATTTTTCGCGCCTCCGGTCAGAAAGTAATAAAGTCCGGAGTAACGGCGCATTTTTTTATTGTTCTCAACCATACGCTCAATCGCATTTTGAGATCCCACAAGGATCAACAGGGATCTTGCACGTGTAATCGCAGTATACAGCAAATTTCTGTAGGAAAGCTGGGGCGCTCCCTGGTACATGGGCATGACGACGGCTGTAAACTCATTTCCCTGGCTTTTATGCACAGTCATTGCATAAGCAAGCTCAAGTTCCGCCGCGATTTCCAGTTCATACAACACAATACGGTCGTCCATCTGCACCGTTATGGTGGAGGCGCGTCGGTCAATGCCGCAGAGTATGCCAAGGTCGCCGTTAAAAACACCTTCTCCGCTCGTTCCGTCAGGTTTTATCCACGTAAGGTTGTAGTCATTTCTAATCTGCATCACCTTGTCGCCTTCACGGAAAAGGATGCCGTTAATGGTAATCTCGTTTTTTGTTTTATCCGGAGGATTGATCACCGCCTGAAGCTTTTTGTTCAGTTCCACAGTACCAAGCTCTCCCTTTCTGGCTGGTGACAGCACCTGTATATCCGTAAGAGGCGAATATTCATAGCTTGCAGGCAGACGTGAAGCACACAGGTCAACAATCATCGAACTGATTTCAGAAGGAGATCCATTCGGCAGAAAGAAAAAATCACTGTTTCTGGTAGTGAGTTCCGGCATTTGCCCTTTTACAATTTTGTGCGCGTTTGTAACGATCAGGCTCTGCATGGACTGACGAAAAATCTGGTCAAGCTGTACGACGGGCAAAAGCCCGGTGGCAATCAAATCACCAAGCACATTGCCCGGCCCGACAGACGGAAGCTGGTCACAGTCGCCGACCATAATCAGACGGCATCCAAGCGGCAGGGCACGCAAAACGGCTTCAAAAATATTAGTATCCACCATAGACAGCTCATCTATGACCAGAGCGTCACATTCCAAAAGATTTTTCTCATTTTTAGAAAATACGGGCATGTCGTTCGCATCCCATTCAACCTGAAGCAAACGATGAATTGTTTTAGCTTCCTGCCCCGTTAATTCAGACATCCGTTTAGCGGCCCTGCCGGTCGGAGCGGTGAGAAGGACCTTTTCCCCTTTCAGCTCAAGGATTTTAATAATCGCATTGAGCGTCGTCGTTTTTCCGGTCCCAGGCCCTCCCGTTAAAATGAGCATTCCCTTCGATAGAGCTTCTTTAATGGCCTGTTTCTGTCCGGCGGCATATTGAATGTGAAAAGTCTCTTCTATATTGACAATGTAATTGTCAATTCCAATGATGGATTGTGCCGGAAAACGAAGCATCATATTCAGCCGACCGGCCGCATAAAGCTCTGAACGGTACAGCTTTGGGGTAAAAATGTACTCCCGTCCTTCAAAATCGACAGAAACGACCGAAGTTTCCGCTTTCAAAGCTTCAAGCGTATCAAACGCAAGCTCCGTTTCAATGCCAAGCATTCTCACCGAAGCCGCTAAAAGCTTGTCAACAGGCAAACAGGTGTGCCCATTGCCAATATTGTGCTTTAAAACATGCAGGATACCGGCACGCACTCTGCAGCCGTCGTCCTGCGGCCGCTCAAGCGAAGCGGCGATGTCGTCGGCACGTTCAAAACCGATTTCAAGCCCATCCTCGCACAGGCAGTAGGGGTCCTCCTGCACACGCTCGGCAGACTGGGGCCCGAAAAGCTTCCAGACCCTGACAGCCTCTTCAGGTGAAATGCCATAACTGCTTAAATAAAGCATAATTTCTTTAATGCCGTGTATTTTTTTGAACTCGTCACTCATTTTCTGAGCTTTTGTCTTTGTAATGCCTTTAATGGCGCAAAGGCGTTGCGGTTCCTCTTCAAGCACCTGCAACGCATTCATACCGAACATGTCCACAATCTTGCCGGCGGTGCCCGGCCCAATGCCCCGAATCGCACCCGATGACAGATATTTAAGCATGGCAGCCGCCGTGGAGGGTTTTGAGCGCTCAAAACCCTCCACTTTAAACTGGGTTCCGTAGTTCGGATTGTTGATCCAATTGCCGACGACACGCACTTCTTCACCGACACTGACCCATGGCATGGTACCAACAACCGTAACCAGTTCTTCCCCGTTATTAATTTCTATGATGGCATATCCGTTTTTTTCATTTTTAAAAATGACCTGCTCCACAGAGCCGGTCATTTCAAGCAGCTTATCTTCCCGCATTGAACTCCCTCAGTATTTTATTATTCATTAATTCAGTATAATACATGAGCTATGTATTTGCAAATTTATTGACATAGAATATCCGGCAGTTCTTCCGGTGTGCAGACCTCCACACCCGGATTCCGGTTGGAAATAATTCTGCAAACCACGTTTGTTTCTTCATCCATCCCTTTATCAAGACAGATTAACATTTTTTCTTCGCCACGAATCCATTTCAGCCTTTCAATCGCGCTTTCCAGCATCATTTCAGCACTTTCGTCATGACCTTCTACCGAAACAACCAGATAAAGTTTACCCGGCCGGGAAGGCCTAAGCATCCAAAAAATGATGTTTCTTACGATTTCAACGGCTCCGATGATTGCCAAAAGAACAAAAAGTATTTTTGATATGATCTCAAGCATAAAAATCACCTCACCACAGTTTATGTGATGAGGTGATTAAGTGCTATGCTTATTTTACCAATGCGGCTTTTAATGCGTCAACCTTATCTCGTTTCTCCCACGCCATATGCAAGTCCTCTCGGCCCATATGGCCGTAATTAGAAATAGCGCGGTAAATCGGGCGGCGCAGATTCAAATCGCGGATAATCGCAGTCGGACGAAGGTCAAACACCTTCTCAACCGCTGCTGAAAGCTCATCGTTGCTGTATTCCGAAGTGCCAAATGTTTCCACCATAATGGAAACGGGCCTTGCAACACCAATTGCGTAGGCAATCTGGATTTCACATTTTTTGGCAAGTCCCGCAGCAACGATGTTCTTTGCCGCGTAACGCGCCGCGTACGCCGCGGAACGGTCTACCTTTGTCGGATCCTTTCCCGAAAAAGCACCGCCGCCATGCCTGCCGTAGCCGCCGTAAGTATCAACGATAATTTTTCTTCCTGTCAGTCCGCTGTCCCCCACAGGGCCGCCAATAACAAAACGTCCGGTAGGATTCACATAAAACTTAGTTTTCTCATCCAGCCATTTTACCGGAATAACGGCCTTGATAACATTTTCGATAATATCTTTTCTGATTTGCTCCAAAGTGACATCCGGATCATGCTGTGTGGAAACTACAACAGTATCAACGCGCACCGGTTCGTCACCATCATATTCGACGGTGACCTGTGTCTTACCGTCCGGTCTTAAATAGGAAAGCGTACCGTCCTTTCTGACCCCGCTCAAGCGCTTTGCCAGTCTGTGCGCAAGCGAAATGGCAAGAGGCATCAGCTCCGGTGTTTCGTCGCAGGCATACCCAAACATCATTCCCTGATCGCCTGCACCAATCACATCGTTTTCATCCGTTGCACCCTGCTTTGCCTCATAGGACTGGTTCACACCCATTGCGATATCGGGCGACTGAATATCAATTGAGGTGATGACACCGCAAGTATTGCCGTCAAATCCGCAGGCAGGATCATCATAGCCGATATCTTTAACCACCTGCCTTGCTATTGATGCAATGTCCACATAACAATCGGTTGAAATTTCCCCCATAACATGGATAACGCCCGTCGTCGCCGTCACTTCACAGGCAACGTGGGCTTGCGGGTCCTGCGCAATAATTTCATCAAGCACGGCATCGGCAATCTGGTCGCACAGCTTGTCCGGATGTCCCTCAGTTACAGATTCTGATGTAAAAAAATGTTTGGCCATTGATAAATCCTCCTAAAAATATTGAATGTTAAAAATTAAAATGCCGCCCGGAAAATCCGAACGGCATGTATCATTACCTCATCTTTCGGCTTTACCGCAGGAATTGGCACCTTACTCACTGTAGGTTGCCGGACATCATCGGGCCTGTTCCCTCCGTCACTCTTGATAAGGACATATTTAATTTTACGATGTAATTATATCATATAGATATTTTTTAGTAAATATACAAAATCTGCAAAGTATATTTTTTTTCAATTAATAAAATGTATTTTATTAACAATGCCCTATCTACCTTCTGGCTGCTTTGTTATGTAGAATAGGACTTACTCGCTTATAAACTAACATCGTTACAGCGGACACCATTACACCCTTTAATAAATTGAAAGGCGCTACGGCAAGCAATACAAAGGTCGGCAGATCATTAATCGATGAATTCACCACATGACCCATGCCAACAAGCGCATCAAGCGGCATATTGAAAACCTTGGCATAAAACGGCAGCAATACGAACGCATTCAGCAGGCTTCCCACTACAATTAAGGTGAGCGTTCCGATCGCCATGCCGATCAGTGCAGCTCTTTTTGATTTATGGTATCTGTAGATCAGCGCACTGGGGACAACAAACGAGCACCCAATGACAAAATTCGCAAGATCGCCTACCCCTCCAGTTGTACTGCCATGAATAAAGAGATACAGCAAGACCTTTATCAGTTCAATTACGACGCCGGCAAATGGACCCATTGCGAAGCTGCCGATCAAAACCGGAAGTTCGCTCAAATCAATCTTATAAAAACTCGGGGCAAACCAGAGCGGTATTTCAATCACCATTAACACGGCGGCAATGGCAGACAGAACGCCAATTTGTGCAATTCCTCTGGCGTCAAATATTTTAGCCGCCCTTTTTTCATTTGTTATCGTATTCATAATTTCTCCTATCTTCTATCGATTAAAGTATTTTTGTTATGCGATGCAGGGTTCTAAAATAATACTTGGAAAATGCGGGCTATTTGGTTTTCATCCGAAAATCTCCTCTTTTAGTTGCCAACGAAAAAAAGTCCCACAGTAAGACTGTGGGACGAAAGTACGCAAAAAAGCGCAATCTTCTTCCATCCGGACTATACCGTCGGCTTTGGAATTGAACCAAATCAGCTTTCGCTCGCGGGCTCGTCGGCTTGCGCCGCTTTACCGCCGGTGGGGAATTACACCCCGCCCCGAAGACAACTATTTTATTTGATAATATTATATCATTCTGAAAGAAAAGTGTCAATCTTTTTGCAGATATTCTTTCGGTATGTTTTTATTCACAATAGCATTGATATATTTGAGACTGAAAGCGGGCGTGTACCGTTTTACGCCATGGGCGGCAGCCAGCGCATCCGTGTATTCACTCAGCGGATAAATGGTGATATTTGTGCACCGTTTGCCATATTGTGTGACAATTGGTTTGAATTTCATATCTGTAAAAGTGGTTTTGTTTGTCGTAAAGTCCTTCGTCATAGTAACGGTCAAAAGTCCGCTGACCATATTGTCTCCGCTCTGCTGGGCCGAAACAAGATTTCCAAATGCAAAAATAACAGGGCATTTTGTACCGTCTTTTCGCGTCAACACTGTCAATTTTTGCAGCACATGAGGATGGTTCCCGAAAATAATATCCGCTCCCCAATCGACCATATTCTGTGCAAGTGTTTTTTGTTTATCCGACAGCGTATAGGTGTTTTCATTTCCCCAATGAACAGAAATCACCACCACATCCGCCATGGATTTCGCTTTTTTGATCAGTTGCTCGACAAGGGCGGTATTGTTGGCATAAATAAGCCTATAATTTGAATTTTTAGGGAGGTAAAGGCCGTTTGTCATTTCCGTAATGCCGATATGGGCGGTTTTGATCCCCTTGGACTCAACAATGCGGATATTTTGTAAATCCTCGTTATTCCGGTAGGCACCTACCACTTTTACCGACGGCTTGGTTGCCCAATAGTCAAGCGTAGCGGCCAATCCTTTTTCATTTTGGTCAAGCACATGATTATTGGCATGATTGATAACATCAAACCCCAGATTAACCAGTTCATCCCCTAATTCAGTAGGCGAATTGAACCGCGGATAGCCTGACGGAGCCGAAATTTTCCCCGCAATCGGCGTTTCCTGATTAATCACGGAAATATCCGCATTTTTAATATCATCAGCGATTCGCGCATATACCGGTGAAAAATCATATCCTTTTCCGCCTGCCCGGCTTTGCGCCTGCTTATAAATCACATCGTGAATCAAATCGTCACCGACACCCAAAATCGTAATGGAAACCGGCTTTGGGGTTGGTTTGGATTCCACTTGCGAAGACACCGGTGTTTTGACAGGAGTCGACACTTCAGACGCAGTTTGTGCTTTTATATAATTTGTGCTCTGTAAGAATAATGCAAGAGAAGTAACACAAATACCAACCAAAAGCACCGCTAAGGATGTACGGAAAATCAACTGTGACTTATTGTTTTGATCGCTTTTCATTTAAAAACCCCTAATAAATAAAGTTGTATGATCCTGATTACAAATTTCAAATACGATACAATCGCTGATTTAGACAGAAATCCGCATGAATATTTATATTATAACACAGGTTTTATAAAAAGGAATAGAAACGTAAAAAGACCCTGTCCCTAAGAAGGGACAGGGTCTAATCATACGAAAATTCAGCTTATTGAGCGTTAATCTTAATAACAACGCCGGAACCAACTGTATGACCACCCTCACGGATAGCAAAACGAAGGCCCTCTTCAATAGCAATTGGGGTAATCAAATCAACATCCATTTCGACATTATCGCCAGGCATGCACATCTCAGTGCCTTCCGGCAGGGAGATAACACCGGTAACGTCTGTCGTTCTGAAATAGAACTGTGGGCGGTAGTTGTTGAAAAACGGAGTATGACGTCCGCCTTCATCCTTAGTCAGTACATAAACCTGGCCGCGGAATTTTGTATGAGGATGAATCGTGCCCGGCTTTGCAAGAACCTGGCCGCGCTCGACATCAGTTCTCTGAATACCACGGAGAAGAACACCGACATTATCGCCAGCCTCAGCAAAGTCAAGCGTTTTCTTGAACATTTCAAGACCTGTAATAACAGACTTTCTGCGCTCTTCAGTTAAACCAACGATTTCAACTTCTTCGCCAACCTTGGCTCTGCCGCGGTCAACTCTGCCGGTGGCAACAGTTCCACGACCGGTAATTGTGAAAACGTCTTCAACAGGCATAAGGAAAGGAAGGTCAGACTTACGCTCAGGAGTAGGAATGAAGCTATCAACAGCGTCCATTAACTCATGAATGCACTTATACTCAGGAGCATCCAAATCAGTAGATTTAGATTCAAGAGCAGCAAGAGCAGAACCGCGGATGATTGGTGTATCATCGCCAGGGAACTCGTACTCGTTCAGAAGATCGCGGATTTCCATCTCAACAAGGTCAAGCAATTCAGGATCATCAACCTGATCAACCTTATTCATAAATACAACAATATGTGGCACACCAACCTGGCGGGCGAGAAGGATGTGCTCTCTGGTCTGAGGCATTGGGCCGTCAGCAGCAGATACAACAAGGATTGCGCCGTCCATCTGAGCAGCACCTGTGATCATGTTCTTGACATAATCGGCATGGCCTGGGCAGTCAACGTGAGCATAGTGACGAGCAGGGGTCTGATACTCAACGTGAGCTGTGTTGATTGTAATACCGCGCTCTCTCTCTTCAGGAGCCTTATCAATATTTGCGTAGTCAACGAAATCAGCTTCACCGCTAAAGTTAAGAACTTTGGTGATGGCTGCAGTTAACGTGGTCTTTCCATGGTCAACGTGACCAATGGTGCCAATGTTTACGTGGGGTTTTGTTCTGTCAAATTTTGCCTTTGCCATTGGAATTCCTCCTTTTTATTTATACGATAATAAATTTTAATATTTAAGCTATGCATATCATTTTATCAATAACACTGAAAAAAATCAAGCATATTTTGCAAGTTATTCAGACTTTTTGTTCCGAGAGGAAATGATGTTCTCCGATACAAACTTCGGAACTTCCTTAGAAGTGGAAGGCTCCATAACAAACTGGCCTCTGCCCTGTGTTTTGGAACGCATATCGGTAGCATAACCAAACATTTCGGAAAGCGGAACACTTGCCCTGATCTGCTGTGCACCGGAAACCGCATCCATGCCTTCAATCAAGCCACGGCGGGAGTTAAGGTCACCCATAACATCGCCCATGTACTCTTCCGGCACGGTAACGCTGACTTTCATAATTGGCTCTAGAATGACAGGATCCGCTTTTCTCATAGCCTCTTTAAAAGCCATGGAACCGGCGATTTTAAATGCCATTTCAGAGGAGTCAACCTCATGATACGATCCATCATAAAGAGTAACTTTGACGTCGATGACAGGATAAGCGGCAAGCACGCCGCTGAGCATTGCGCCCTGAATACCCTGGTCAACCGGAGCAATGTATTCTTTAGGAATAGAACCGCCCACAACAGCATTGACAAACTCATAGCCTTTGCCCGGATTTGGCTCTATACGAATCTTTACATGACCGTACTGGCCGCGGCCGCCGGACTGACGTGCATACTTGGTGTCAACATCGGCCTTACCGCGGATGGTCTCTTTATAAGATACCTGCGGCTTACCGACATTGGCCTCCACGTGAAATTCACGCATCAGTCTGTCAACAATAATTTCAAGGTGAAGCTCGCCCATTCCGGCGATAATTGTTTGGCCAGTTTCCTCATGGGTATATGCCTTAAAGGTAGGATCCTCTTCTGCTAGTTTTGAAAGAGCGATACCCATTTTTTCCTGTCCGGCCTTCGTTTTGGGTTCGATAGCAACTTCGATGACCGGGTCAGGGAAGTCCATGGATTCGAGAATAATAGGATGCTTTTCATCACAGAGTGTATCACCGGTTGTGGTGTTTTTAAGACCAACCGCAGCCGCAATATCACCGGCATAAACAACATCAATATCCTGGCGGTGATTGGCGTGCATCTGAAGAATACGGCCAATACGCTCATTGTTGTCTTTGGTTGAATTATAGACACTGGCACCTGCCTGCAGGGAACCGGAATAGACACGGAAAAAGCACAGTTTACCGACAAACGGGTCTGTGGCAATCTTGAATGCAAGAGCAGCGAAAGGCTCGTCATCAGTGGCATGGCAATCCTGTTCCTCGCCGGTTTCCGGATTTGTGCCCTTAATAGCGGCAACATCTGTTGGTGCAGGCATATAGGCCACAATGGCATCAAGAAGCTTTTGAACACCCTTGTTTCTGTATGAAGTGCCGCAGGTAACAGGAACAATCTTGTTGGCAATCGTAGCTTTACGGATTGTCGTCATAATTTCTTCCTTCGTCAGGGGCTCCCCGTTCAGGTACTTCTCCATCAGAGCGTCATCCTGCTCTGCAACATGTTCAATTAGTTCTGTGTGGTACTGGTTGGCAAGCTCAAGCATATCCTCCGGGATATCCTCGACTTTCATGTCCTTGCCCATATCGTCATAGTAAACGTCAGCTTTCATCTCGACTAAGTCGATAATTCCCTTAAAGGAATCCTCCGCGCCAATCGGAAGCTGAATCGGTACAGCATTGCACTTCAGACGATCTTTCATCATTTGAACAACACGATAAAAATCTGCGCCCATGATGTCCATTTTATTTACATAAGCCATACGGGGGACATGATATTCCTCAGCCTGACGCCAAACTGTCTCTGACTGCGGCTCAACACCGCCCTTGGCACAGAAGACTGTTACAGAACCGTCAAGTACTCGCAATGAGCGCTCAACTTCAACAGTAAAGTCAACGTGGCCCGGGGTGTCGATGATGTTAATTCTATGGTCCTTCCAAAAGCAGGTGGTAGCAGCAGAAGTAATTGTAATACCTCTTTCCTGCTCCTGCACCATCCAGTCCATAGTTGCAGCACCATCATGCACTTCGCCAATCTTATGGTTAATACCTGTGTAATACAGGATACGTTCGGTTGTTGTTGTTTTTCCGGCATCAATATGAGCCATGATACCGATATTGCGGGTTAATTCAAGTGATACCTGCCTTGGCATAGTTTCCTCCTTAAAGTCTGAGATGTTGGGATTTGTACACTATTTCAGGTAACAAGCCAACAGTAGCTGGATTACCATCTGTAATGAGCAAATGCCTTATTGGCCTCTGCCATCTTATGCGTATCGTCACGCTTCTTGGCAGCGCCGCCAGCACCATTTACAGCATCAAGAATTTCACCGGCAAGTCTCTCTCTCATCGTCTTCTCAGATCTAAGTCTTGAATAGTTGGTCATCCAACGTAAGCCTAATGTTTGTCTTCTTTCAGGGCGAACCTCCATAGGAACCTGATAAGTTGCACCGCCTACACGGCGAGCCTTAACTTCGAGAGCCGGCATGACATTTTCCATGGCAGCCTCAAAAACCTCCAAAGGTTCTTTTCCTGTTTTCTCGCTGATAATATCAAATGCGCCATAAACGATTTTCTGGGCTACACCCTTTTTACCGTCGATCATAATATTATTAACAAGGCGAGTTACAAGTTTCGAATTATACAGTGGATCTGGCAAAACATCACGTTTTGCAATATTACCTCTTCTTGGCACTTTACTTCCCTCCTTCACATAAATGATATCATAGGTACTCGAAAGCGACAAACTCCCGTGGCCAACACAGAGGCGTTCTATATTAAAAACGCCGCCGCATTATGTTAAAAACATGCAGCCGTTAGGTTTCTGTCAATTTAAATTACCTTACTTTTTTGCAGCTTTCGCCGCGCCAGCTTTCGGACGCTTCGCGCCATACTTTGAACGGGCCTGCATACGCTGTGCGACACCTTGAGCATCAAGGGTACCACGAATAATATGGTAACGCACACCAGGCAGATCCTTTACACGGCCGCCACGAATCATCACGACGCTGTGTTCCTGAAGATTATGACCGACCCCGGGGATATAGGCACTGACTTCAATACCGTTTGAAAGCCTTACTCTGGCAATTTTTCTAAGTGCCGAGTTCGGTTTTTTCGGTGTAGCAGTCTTTACAGTTGTGCAGACACCACGTTTTTGCGGGGAATCCTGATCAATAGAAACACGTTTCTTTGAATTCCATCCCTTTAAAAGCGCAGGGGCTTTCGCCTTTGTCACAGCAACTTCTCTGCCCGTATGGACTAACTGGTTAAATGTTGGCATAAGACACCTCCTCACATAAATTTTATATGTCAAGCGAATATATTATATCCGCAATAACAGCATAATAATCTTTAAACAACTTAATCCTATCCTAAAGCATGCCTTAGAATAGGAATTAAGCATTAAGTTAGCAAACCATCACAATTTGTTATTATAGCGCTATACCGCATCATTTGTCAAGTCTTGATTTGCGGGCCTGATTTCCACATCACTGTAGCATTTCATGCCTGTTCCGGCAGGAATCAGTTTGCCGATAATAACATTCTCTTTCAGTCCGAGCAGCGGGTCGATCTTGCCCTTAATTGCGGCATCGGTCAATACGCGGGTTGTTTCCTGGAAGGAAGCAGCGGACAGGAAGGAATCGGTAGCTAGTGAAGCCTTTGTAATACCGAGCAGAACCGGTGAAGCGGTCGCTTCTTTCAGATCTGCTTCGCCGGCCTTTATACGGTCACGAACGATCTGATTCTCAGTTTCCAGCTCAATTTTTTCAACAAGGGAGTTCGCCAAAAGGGTGGTATCGCCGGAATCTTCCACTCTTACTTTCTTCATCATCTGACGAACGATTACTTCGATATGCTTATCGTTGATATCAACGCCCTGCATACGGTAAACACGCTGAACTTCCTCAATAAGGTAATCCTGAACGGCGTGTGTTCCGGTGATTGCAAGAACATCATGCGGATTTACAGAACCTTCCGTCACCCTTGTACCGGCCTTGACCTGCTGGCCATCGGAAACAATAACACGGGAACCGTACGGAATCAGATAGGACTTGGCGTCGCCGGTTTCGGAATTCGTTACAACAACATGGCGGTTCTTCTTGATTTCTTCGAAAGAAACCGTACCTGTAATCTCACTGATAATGGCAAGATGCTTCGGCTTACGGCCTTCAAAAAGCTCCTCAACACGCGGCAGACCCTGTGTAATATCCTCCGAACTGGCTACACCGCCGGTATGGAAGGTTCTCATGGTCAGCTGTGTGCCAGGCTCGCCGATTGACTGTGCCGCGATAATACCGACTGCCTCGCCGACCGCAACCGTCTGCCCGTTTGCAAGGTTTGCACCATAGCATTTCTTGCAGACGCCGTGCTTTGCGCAACAGTTCAATACGGAACGAATCTTGATATGTCCCACATTGTGCGCCACAATCAGATCCGCATCCTGGTCGGTCATCAGTTTATCCTTGGAAATAAGAACCTCGCCGGTCTTTTCATCAACAAAATCTTCGACAAGATATCTGCCGAGAAGACGTTCGTGCAAAGGTTCAATTGCTTCCTTGCCTTCTCTGATATCATACACTTCAAGGCCGTCGGTTGCGCCGCAGTCATCCTCACGAATAATAACCTCCTGCGAAACGTCGACCAGACGGCGGGTCAGGTAACCTGAGTCAGCTGTCCTAAGAGCGGTATCTGCAAGACCTTTTCTGGCGCCACGGGAAGAAATAAAATATTCCAAAATATTCAGGCCTTCACGATAATTGGCCCTGATCGGAATTTCGATTGTTTTACCGGATGTGTTGGCGATCAGGCCACGCATACCGGCCAGCTGACGAATCTGGCTCATAGAACCACGGGCGCCGGAATCCGCCATCATGAAGATCGGATTATAACGGTCCAGATTCTTTTGCAGCGCAACAGAAACATCTTCCGTTGCTTTTGCCCAAGTTTTCAAAACCGCATTATAACGCTCACCATCGGAGAGCAAACCATTCTTAAACTGACTGTCAACAACATCGATCTGCCCTTCAGCAGCATCGATAATCTGTTTCTTCTCGGGGGGAATGGTCGCATCGCAAACGGCGACCGTAATCGCGCTCAAAGTAGAGTATTTGTAGCCCTGCGATTTAATACTGTCCAGAACGTCCGCGGTTTCGGCGGTGCCGTGTGTTTTAATGCACTTGTCGATAATGACACCGAGCTGCTTTTTGCCTACCAGAAAATCAATTTCATACTTAAACAGGTTATCTGGATTTGAGCGGTCAACATAGCCTAAATCCTGTGGAATCGGCTGGTTGAAAATCATGCGCCCAACTGTTGTATCAACAAGCCGGGAAACCTGTTCCCCATTGATTTCAAGTGTTCTGCGAACCTTGATTTTTGCATGGAGACCCAAAATTTTAGAATCATAAGCCATAATGGCTTCATTATAATCTCTGAAAACTTTTCCTTCTCCGGGTTCGCCGGGTTTATCCAGTGTGAGATAATAGGAGCCCAGAACCATGTCCTGTGTCGGGACGGTAACAGGACGTCCATCCGACGGTTTCAACAGATTTCCGGCAGCCAGCATCAGGAAACGGGCTTCAGCCTGCGCCTCTGCGGACAGCGGAACATGAACAGCCATCTGATCGCCGTCAAAGTCCGCATTGTAAGCCGTACAGGCCAGCGGATGCAGCTTTAACGCACGGCCCTCAACGAGTACCGGCTCAAAAGCCTGAATGCCGAGTCTGTGAAGCGTAGGTGCACGGTTCAATAGAACCGGATGGTTTTTGATTACGATTTCAAGTGCGTCCCAAACTTCCGGCTTTGCACGCTCAACCGCTTTTCTGGCAGCCTTGATATTTCCGGCGGCACCGGTTTCAACAAGACGCTTCATAACAAACGGTTTAAACAACTCAAGAGCCATTTCCTTTGGCAGTCCACACTGATACATTTTCAGCTCAGGGCCTACAACGATAACCGAACGGCCGGAGTAGTCGACACGCTTGCCCAGAAGATTCTGGCGGAAACGTCCCTGTTTGCCCTTTAGCATATCGGAAAGCGATTTTAACGGTCTGTTGTTCGGTCCAGTAACCGGCCTGCCGCGGCGTCCGTTGTCAATCAACGCATCAACAGCTTCCTGAAGCATGCGTTTTTCATTGCGGACGATAATATCCGGAGCGCCAAGCTCCAAAAGCCTTTTCAGTCTGTTGTTTCGGTTGATCACACGGCGGTAGAGGTCATTTAAATCGGAAGTCGCAAAACGACCGCCGTCGAGCTGTACCATTGGACGGATATCCGGCGGAATAACCGGAACAACATCCAGAATCATCCATTCCGGACGGTTGCCGGAAAGGCGAAAAGCCTCAATCACTTCAAGGCGCTTTAAAATACGAACACGTTTTTGGCCGGAAGCGGTCACAAGCTCGCTTTTCAGCTCCTCGGAATCAACGTCAAGGTCAATTTCCGTTAAAAGCTTTTTAATGGCTTCGGCACCCATGCTGGCTTCAAAGTCATCTTCATACTTTTCGCGCATATCCCGGTATTCTTTTTCGTTAAGAAGCTGTTTTTTCTGAAGTTCACGCACGTTTCCGGGATCTGTTACAATATACAGCGCAAAGTACAGAACTTTTTCGAGCATACGGGGAGAAATATCAAGGATCAGACCCATTCGGGACGGAATCCCTTTAAAATACCAAATATGAGATACGGGAGCGGCGAGCTCAATATGGCCCATACGCTCGCGGCGAACCTTCGCTCTTGTCACTTCAACGCCGCAGCGTTCACAAATCTTGCCCTTGTAGCGAATTCTCTTATACTTTCCGCAATGACATTCCCAGTCCTTTTGGGGTCCAAAAATGCGTTCACAGAAAAGACCATCGCGCTCGGGCTTAAGGGTACGATAATTTATCGTTTCCGGCTTCTTTACTTCTCCATGGGACCATTCTCTAATTTTCTCCGGTGAAGCAAGTCCGATCTTGATTGATTCAAAAACATTAAATTCCATATTGCAACCCCATTCTATTATATTTCGACGCTGCCGTCAGAATTAAGGTCGAAGGGTTCGTCCTTATCAAATTCGTCTTCGTCATCGCTGGTTTCTTCTTCAACAAAGTCATCCGCGTCGTCAAACAGGCTGTCGTCGTCATCAGAATCTTCGACAGAATAGCCTTCAAGATCATCCGCGACGCTTGGCTCGTCAAAATTTTCGTCCGAAGGATTGAAGCCGATATCATCATCGTCGTCAAAGTTCTGTTTCAAATCAATTTCTTCATTGTTTTTATTCAAAACTTTAACATCAAGGCCAAGGGACTGCAGTTCTTTGATAAGAACCTTAAACGACTCCGGGACGCCCGGCTTTGGAATATTCTGGCCCTTAACGATCGCTTCGTAAGTTTTTACACGGCCAACGACATCGTCGGACTTGACCGTAAGGATTTCCTGTAGAGTATAAGCCGCACCGTAAGCTTCCAAAGCCCAAACTTCCATCTCACCGAAACGCTGACCGCCGAACTGCGCTTTACCGCCCAGAGGCTGCTGTGTAACAAGGGAGTAAGGACCGGTAGAACGTGCATGGATTTTATCATCAACCAGATGATGCAGCTTAAGGTAGTACATAATGCCCACAGTAACCGGGCTGTCAAAGAATTCACCGGTACGGCCGTCCTTTAAAATGGTCTTACCGTCCTCGCTGAGGCCGGCTTTCTTAAAGCATTCAACAATGTCGTCTTCATGCGCTCCATCGAATACAGGGGTCATGATTTTCCACCCAAGCGCCTTTGCGGCATAACCCAGATGAACCTCAAGCACCTGACCGATATTCATACGGGAAGGAACGCCCAACGGATTCAAAACAATATCAAGCGGGGTGCCATCCGGCAGGAAAGGCATATCTTCAACCGGAAGAATACGGGAAACAACACCCTTATTGCCATGGCGGCCGGCCATTTTGTCGCCGACGGAAATCTTACGCTTCTGGGCAATATAACAGCGGACAACCTTGTTCACGCCCGGACTTAGCTCGTCATGGCTGTTTTCGCGGGTAAAAACCTTCACGTCAACCACAATACCGGATTCACCATGCGGAACCCGCAGTGAAGTGTCCCTGACTTCTCTTGCTTTTTCACCGAAAATGGCGCGCAGCAGACGCTCCTCGGCAGTCAGCTCCGTTTCCCCTTTCGGTGTGACCTTGCCGACAAGAATATCGCCTGAACGCACTTCTGCGCCAATGCGGATAATTCCTCCCTCATCAAGGTCATGGAGCAGGTCTTCATTGACGTTTGGAATATCCCTTGTGATTTCCTCCGGCCCGAGTTTTGTATCTCTTGATTCGACCTCATATTCTTCAATATGAATGGATGTATAAACATCGTCGCGGACAATCTTTTCACTGATCAGAACAGCATCTTCGTAGTTGTAGCCTTCCCATGTCATAAAACCGATTAAAGCATTTTTCCCCAGACTGATTTCTCCGTCTTTGGTCGCGGGGCCATCGGCAATAACAGAGCCGGCCTCAACTCTTTGATTTACATCAACAACAGGAACCTGATTAATACATGTTCCCTGATTGGAACGCATAAACTTAGTAACATGATAAACATCAACATCGCCGTTGTCACAGGTTACCCTGATTTCGTCCGCACTTACGTTGCGGACAACACCGGAGTGTCTGGCAATGACACAGACGCCGGAGTCAACACCGGCCTTATACTCCATTCCTGTTCCAATAATCGGAGATTCCGTACTTAAAAGCGGAACAGCCTGGCGCTGCATGTTTGAACCCATCAAGGCACGGTTCGCATCATCGTTCTCAAGAAAGGGAATCATTGCAGTTGCAACGGAAACAACCATCCTTGGCGAAACGTCCATATAGTCGGCCTTTTCACGCTCGGTTTCAAGGAACTCATCACGATAGCGGGCGTTGACCTTAAGATGCTGAAAACGTCCCTGTTCGTCGAGAGGCTCATTCGCCTGCGCGACAATATAGTCATCTTCAATATCGGCTGTCATATAAATAACATCAGAGGTAACAAAGCCGGTTTTTTTATCCACACGGCGGAAGGGTGCTTCAATAAAGCCGTATTCATTAATTTTGGCAAAGGTAGCTAAATAAGAGATCAATCCGATGTTAGGGCCTTCCGGTGTTTCAATAGGGCACATGCGGCCGTAGTGGCTGTAATGAACGTCTCGAACCTCAAATCCCGCTCTGTCTCTTGACAAACCACCGGGGCCCAGAGCAGAAAGGCGGCGCTTATGCGTCAGCTCTGCGAGCGGATTTGTCTGATCCATGAACTGCGACAGCGGGGAGGAACCGAAGAATTCCTTGATCGCCGCCACAACAGGACGAATGTTAATTAAGGAATGAGGTGTCAGGACTTCAAGATCCTGTGCCTGTAATGTCATTCTTTCACGTATAACGCGCTCCAAACGGGAAAAACCAATTCTGAACTGATTTTGCAGCAGTTCGCCGACAGAACGGATACGGCGGTTGCCAAGATGGTCGATATCATCAAGATTGCCAAGACCCATTGCCAGACAGTTCAGATAATTGATTGATGAAAAAATATCATCAATAATAATGTGTTTTGGAATCAATTCGTCCACTCTGGTTTTTATGGTTTCCTTTAATTCCTCGTCCGAAGAACACGAATCAAGGATTTCAGCTAAAACACTAAAGCGCACTCTTTCATTGACATTGCACTCGGTTTTTGCATCAAACCCGACAAAGCCGTTAATGTCGACCATTCCGTTGGAAATGACCTTTACCTCACGCTCGTTCACATTTATAAATGCAATAGACACACCTGCATTATCGATAATCCGTGCTTTGTCGTGGGAAATAATCTCACCCGCTTCGGCCATCAGTTCCCCTGTGAGCGGATTGATGATAGGACGTGAAAGTTTTTGACCTGTAATACGGCCGGTAAGATTCAGCTTCTTATTATACTTGTAGCGGCCGACACGGGAAAGGTCGTACCGGCGGGCATCAAAAAACAACCCGTTGATATGTGACTGGGCACTCTCAATCGTCGGCGGTTCGCTCGGCCTTAATTTTCTGTATACTTCGAAAAGAGCTTCCTCGGTGTTTTTACACGGATCTTTTTCAATGGTAGCATTCATCCTGTCGTCGTCGCCGAAGTACTCGCGGATCTCTTCATCGGTTCCCAGACCAAGGGCGCGAACAAACACAGTCACTGGAATTTTTCTGTTTTTATCAATACGAACATAGAAAATATCATTGGCGTCATTTTCATATTCAAGCCATGCGCCACGGTTCGGAATGACGGTTGAACTGAAAAGTTCCTTTCCAGTCTTGTCATATTCCATCTTATAGTAAACGCCAGGTGAACGGACCAATTGAGAAACAATAACGCGTTCTGCGCCGTTGATAACAAAAGTGCCGCTGTCTGTCATGAGCGGAAAATCACCCATAAAAACTTCGGATTCTTTTATTTCGCCGCTTTCTTTGTTGAGCAGGCGGGCAGTGACTCTTAGAGCAGCCGCATAAGTAGCATCGCGCTCCTTGCACTCTTCCACGCTATAATTCGGTTTATCGTCGTCCAGTTTGTAATTTACAAAGTCCAGCACAAGGTTGCCGGTATAGTCAGTAATTCCGGAAACATCCTTGAAAACCTCTTTAAGGCCTTCATTAAGAAACCATTTATAGGAATTCTTTTGTACCTCAATTAGGTTTGGCATGTCCAAAACTTCATCAATACGTGCGAAGCTCATGCGAACATTTTTGCCTACTTGCACCGGTTTGACATTCACCATTGGCTCAATCACTCCATTCATATATTTACCATCTTCGGCATAAATTAAGCACAAAAATAAGTAGCATGCATCATGGCTTTTAGAAGCTTTTTATGATATACTCTTGCCTTTTTGAAATTGTTGTGATATTATATATCAAGATAGACATGCGTATATGTTTCCATGATGATGCAGTATATTATTTTATTACAATATATTGTGTTTGTCAAGCAATATTTTACTAATATTAATTTAAATTGTAAAAATCCGACGGTTAAACAGCCATCGGATTTTTTTATGTTCATTTTTGCTCTTTCTTTTCTGTTGCGTCGGCACCGCTAAGAGAATCAAAAGTATAAGATTCCAGTTTTGTCCGCACGACGGAAGAAATCTCATCATAAATCTGATGGAAGCGGCAGCGGGTGGTGTGTGTGCAGGAATATTCATCCTGCTGGCAGCGGCTGATCATGTATGGGCCTTCAACCGATTCAATTACTTCCCGCAGCGTTATCCTGCCGGGTTCACGTGCAAGCATATATCCTCCGTGCGCACCTTTGTATGATACAATCAGACCGTCCGCCACCAGTTTCCGCAGAATTTTGAGTGCAAACCGCAACGGTACATGGGCCTGATCGGAAATAGACTTTGCATCAATTTTTTTGTTTGAAACTGCCAGCATCTCAACAATTCTGACTGCATAGTCGGCTTCAAGTGTCATGACCATTTAAGTCATCCCCTAATCCAGGAAGTCTTTCAGCTTTTTGCTGCGGCTTGGATGGCGCAGTTTGCGCAATGCCTTTGCCTCAATTTGTCTGATACGCTCTCTGGTAACATTAAATTCTTTTCCAACTTCTTCCAAAGTGCGTGAGCGGCCGTCTTCAAGGCCGAAACGCAGACGAAGCACCTTTTCCTCCCGGGGGGTCAGCGTGTCGAGTACATCGGCGAGCTGCTCCTTTAAGAGTGTGTGGGAAGCCGCATCCGCCGGCGCCGGCGCGTCGTCATCCGGAATAAAGTCGCCAAGATGACTGTCTTCTTCCTCGCCGATCGGCGTTTCAAGAGAAACAGGCTCCTGCGCAACACGCATAATTTCACGTACTTTATCAACGGGCATGTCCAGCTCCGCTGAAATTTCATCGGCGGTCGGCTCATGGCCGTTGGTATGCAAAAGCTGACTGGAAACCTTCTTCACTTTATTAATCGTTTCCACCATATGAACCGGTATTCTGATTGTCCTTGCCTGGTCTGCAATCGCACGGGTAATCGCCTGACGAATCCACCACGTGGCATAGGTTGAAAATTTAAATCCCTTGGAGTAGTCAAACTTTTCAACTGCTTTAATCAAGCCGAGATTACCCTCCTGAATCAAGTCGAGAAATTGCATGCCGCGCCCCAAATAACGTTTCGCAATGCTGACGACCAAACGGAGGTTTGCTTCCGAAAGACGTTTTTTTGCGGCTTCGTCACCGTCGGATATACGGATCGCAAGGTCAATTTCTTCTTCCGGTGTAAGAAGGGGAACACGGCCGATTTCTTTCAGATAAACCTTTACAGGGTCATCGATTGCGATTCCTTCCGTGCTAAGAGCGGATTCAACATCCTCATTATCCTCCGCCTGTGAACTAAATTCAATGTCGTCAAGCGATGCGTCGGCAAAATCTTCAATAATCTCAACACCCTGCGCTTCCAGTGTATCATAAAATTTTTCAATCTGTTCCGGCTCAAAGTCCAGCTCGCCGATTGCGTCTAAAATTTCTTTGGTTGAAAGCTGTCCCTTGCTTTTCCCCTGTTCAATTAATTCCCTGATCACTGTTTTCTTGTCCGGTGCTCCCATATTTAGTCCCCCTATTTTTTCTGTGACCTCAGCTTTTGCAGGTATTCCTGTATTTCCTGCGGTTCTGCTGAATTTACGTTTTCCACACTCATTTTTTCGTATTCCTGCTGTATAACACTGATATATTCCTCTGCGTCCCGCGCGGTAACGGAAACACCTTGGAATTTTGCAAAAAATTTTGCGATGGAAGAAATTTCCTCGACGGAAAACTCTTCCGCTATATCTGTAAGGCTTATTGCCTGTTGATTAGCAATTCTTTCCATTATTGTCCGATATACACGCCGGTTAAACGTTGTTGTAAATTTTTCGGAAGGTAAAAGCCGCTCTATTGCTATAGCGTTCTCAGGGTATTGAACAATATACGCGATCAGTGCCTCTTCCGCGCTTGCAGCCCTAAGATGCTGCACTTTTTCAGGATTTATACTGTCGCGCACACCCGCAGACTGCTGCTGAAAGGCTTTAAACTCTTTTTGCTGCTGATTTTTTTTAAATTTTGATCGGTTTTTTTCCACCTGCTGCATGATTGCCGTCCGCTCGATTCCAATTTCCTCAGCAAGTTTTCCAGCATAAACCTCCTGTTCAATACGGCTTTCCAATGTGGCAAGAACCATTGACGCACCCGTCAGATAATCAACCCGGCCCTGTGCGTTTTGAATATTACAGTCCTGCTTGATCTTTTGCAGTCTGTACTCCACGTCATTTCCGCAGGCATCAATCAGCTGTTTGAACTTTACGCGGCCATTCTGACCGTTCACACGTATGTATTCATCCGGATCCTTCCCGCCGGCTATCGTAAGCACCTTGACGAGCAGCCCTGCTTCACGCAGAATCGGTATTGCGCGCGACGTGGCTTTTTGCCCGGCCTCATCCGCATCATAGGAAATGATGACTTCTTTTGCATACCGCGCCATCAAACGGGCCTGATTCGGCGTCAGAGCCGTGCCGAGCGTGGCAACCGCATTGGTGAAACCCGCCTGATGCATGGAAATAACATCCATGTAACCCTCGCACAGAATCAATTGTTCAAGTCCACTGCTTTTCGCAAAATTAAGCGCGAATAAATAACTGCCCTTGTTGAATACCGGTGTTTCCGACGTATTGAGATATTTGGGCTTTTCATCGGTCAAGACACGGCCGCCGAAAGCAATCACGTTCCCCCTCAAATCAATGATAGGATACATTACCCGTGAATAAAAGCGGTCCACGGCTCCCCCGGTACGGCTCTTAAACGCAACATTTGCCAAAATCATTTCATTCTGCGTATAGCCCTTGTTTTCTAGATATCCGACCAGCGAAGATCGGGAAGCCGGTGCATAACCCAACCCGAAATGACGAATGGTTTGTTGAGTTAATGCGCGGCGGTTCAGATAGTCCATGCCTGCCGCACCCTGTTCTGAATTTAATACCGAATAATAAAAGCGGGCGGTTTCACGGTTGATTTCCAATATGCGCGCTTTGAGTCTGCCCATACCGTCGTCAACATTGTTTTCCGGCACCTGCAGCCCTGCGCGCTGTGCAAGAAAGCGTACCGCCTCCATGTAATCCAAATTTTCAATACGGCGGATAAACGTAATAACGTCACCGCCGGCACCGCAGCCAAAACAGTAAAACGAACCATTTTCAGGATATACGTTGAAGGAAGGCGTCTTTTCATTGTGAAAAGGACAAAGTCCAACCAGATTTCTGCCGCTGTGCCTCAGATTAACATAAGAAGCGACGACTTCGGATAATTCACTGCGCGCTTTTAATTCCTGCATAAAAGCTTCGGGCAATGGCATATCGTCACCTCATTTTCTATTGAATTGATTATATATTCCAGGATTTCGGCACATAAATGTCCTGAAACAGCTGAATTGCAAAGTGATCCGTCATGCCGGCGATATAATCGCAGGCAGCGCGCTCAATTCCGTCACGTTCGGCAGTCATGTTCATTTCCTGGGGAAAATTCTCAGGCAGCTTTAAATAGCCGTACAGTGCACCGATCAGATTCGGAACCTTCTTCTCCTCCGCCTTCGCATAAGGATTGAGATAGACATACTCATACATAAAATCATAGAGCCTGTCAAAAGCATTCTGAATTTGAGTACCCATTCGAATGATTCCGTCAAGACTGTTTTCTGCGACGGAGTGAACCAGCGTGTCGATTCTTTCGGCCCGCCGTGTGCCCAATACCGATGTTATTTCCTTCGGAATATCATTTTCGAGCAGCACTCCCGCCCGCTCGGCATCGTCAATATCGTGGTTTATATAGGCAATTCGATCCGCCAGCCGAACAATTCGTCCTTCCAGCGTCATCGCTTCCCTGCCCTTTGTATGGCAGAGGATTCCATCGCGAACCTCTTTTGTCAGATTAAGCCCGGCACCGTTCTTTTCAAGTTTTTCAACAATCCGCACACTTTGTTCATAATGGCGGAAGCCCTCGGGATACAAGTCATTCAGCGCACGTTCGCCAGCGTGGCCAAACGGAGTGTGCCCCAAATCATGCCCAAGAGAAATGGCCTCTGTTAAATCCTCATTCAGCTGAAGTGCCCTTGCAATCGTGCGCGCAATCTGTGAAACTTCCAGCGTGTGGGTCAGCCGTGTGCGGTAATGGTCACCTTCCGGTGAAAGAAAAACCTGCGTTTTGTGTTTTAGCCGGCGGAAAGACTTGCAGTGAAGGATTCTGTCTCTGTCCCGCTGATAAGGCGTTCTCAAATCACATTCTTCCTCCGGAATGTCCCTGCCCTGTGTGTTTTTGGAAAGTGCGGCATAAGGGGAAAATATTTGTTCCTCTATGCTCTGTGTACGTTCACTGACCGTCATCGCTTCACCACCTGTTATGTGCTTCATTATAGATATACGCAAGATCATACAAAATCCCTGCAAATCCTATAAAATTTTAAAAAACTTTTCTCCGGTGATCTCAGCCTTGCTTTGGCCGCAGGTCGCGTCAGCCAGTTTTTGTTCAAAAAGATACATATCTTCGTCGCTCATATGAAAAAATATTTTTACGCAGTCGGTAAAATCAGCATGATCCACCGTTCCGCCGCTTTCCGGAATTAACGCGCTCAGTCTGCCGTACTGACTGTAATCACAGCATACCTCAGCGATTAAACAGGTCCTCATTGTAATGATTCCGGCCTGTTCGAGCGCAATGGACGCCCCATGGGAATAAGCCCGCACCAGACCCCCCGTGCCAAGCAAAATTCCGCCGAAATAACGTGTGACCACGACCGCCGTATCGGTGACACCCGATTTTACAATCACGTCCAGTACCGGGATTCCCGCCGTGCCCTGTGGTTCCCCGTCATCCGAATAGCGCTTAATTTGTCCTGATCGGATAGAGTACGCGTAAACATTATGGGTGGCATTCCAATTTTTGGATTTTATAGAATGAATAAACGAAACCGCTTCTTCCTCGGTATTAACAGGTTTTGCGCAGCCGATGAATCGCGAACGTCGCTCTGTAAACTCTGAAAGGGCTTCATTTCCAACCGTTCGGTACTCAACCATGGTATCCCCCACAAAAAATAAGCGGCGCAGAAAGCCTGCACCGCCTAAGCTAATCCAAGAGAACTAAAAAGCAAATTACTTACCAATACCGTAACGCTTCTTAAACATATCAACACGTCCACTTGTATCAACAAGTTTTTGCTTACCTGTAAAGAACGGGTGGCACTTGGAGCATATTTCAACGCGGATGTTTTCCTTCGTGGATTTTGTGTTTATAACATTTCCGCATGCACATGTGATTGTTGTCTCTTTATACTTTGGATGGATAGCTTCCTTCATTCCTGTCACCTCTTTCAGTAAAACTGCAACTTAACATTTGAATTTTACCATACGGATTCTCAAATTGCAAGTAAAAAATCACAAAAAAGGAATATTTCTGATTTTATTCTGGGGTCTGCTGGCTGACATACGCCGCATACTCTTCAAGGCACATGGAGTATTCCCGCATCTTCACAGCGTTAACGCTGCCCACATACCGAAAATGGCGCGGATTGAACGCAATACCGGTTATGGAAGCTTTTGCATCCGGATAGCGAAGCACAAAGCCATACTGCACGCAGTTTTTCACAAGCCATTTGTACTGCGGCGTCGCTGAAAAATCAGTATTGGCAGCCGTGCTGTCGGCCGAAAATTCAACCGCCATGCCGGTTTGATTTTCGTTATAACCTCCGCGTCCGATCGTGTTTTGCACCTGGTTTTCCGCTCTCACCTGCGTAAATCCCTGATTTTTCATCAAATTCTGTACGGCTGCAGTAAAAAGCTTATCCTGCTCCTTCGCATCCACATATCCCGCTGTCAGCTTTAAAGCACATCCTGCAGATTTTGCGTCGTCTGCCATTTTTTTTAAAGCCGGAATAATTCTGGAATCAACGGTGACCCCTTCGTACTTTCCGGGTTGTAAACTGAAATCGGACTTTATTGCGGAAGAAGCATTTACCACAACTAAGTTATAGGAATCATCGTAAACAGGCAGCGTTTCAGTTTCAGAAGAAGCCGCAATTTTCGAACTGACCGGTGTACTGGCTGATGGTTCACCGAACGGATGCTTAACCTGCACCCACACCAGAATTGACCCGGCGGCAACTGAGAAAAAAATAATGACTGCAATGACTGTCATAATAATTTTTATTTTTCGTACCTGATCGGCCTTACGCCAGCCGGCGCGGCTCTGGACAATTTTTTCTCCGCGTTTACGCAATTGAGCGCCTCCTTCTGCATTATTTGTTATGATAATAATTGTATAACTTAAATCAAATAATATCAACCGCTTTCTCAATTTCAGTCTTATATACAATTTCTCTCAATTCGTTTGATTTATCTTAGCAAGTGTAATATCATATAAAATGGG